>NZ_JAUYAN010000325.1 GCF_030693485.1 Bradyrhizobium sp.
GTCGATGACGATGCGCTGCTTGCGGTCGTCCATCCGGAACGCGAGCAGGGAGTTGCCGCGCTCCACCGCCTGCAGGCCGACCAGGCCGGTACCGAACTGCCGCCAATCGTCCAGCGCGGTGGATCCGAATCCGGCATAACCGAGCGCCTGTATCGGCATCGTGCCTCCGTCTTTTCGCAACTTCAGATCGCCGGTTTCACCCGGGCTTGCTCAAATCCTACGCATATTCTCGGGCTTTCGACACCGAAAGATCGGCCCGAAACCGCCCGTGGCTTGCCGCAGCCTCTCTTGACGTTTCAGCTCCGGCATGGTGTCTAGCCGCCATGAACACCGTCGTCCGCGATAGCCGTCCTTGGTGGCGCACCTCCTGAGAGGTGGCCGGTGCGATTTCATTTTCCCAAGTCGTCAGAGGCCGTCATCGCAGTGCGACGGCCCTTTTGTTTGTCCTGCATGGCGCTCCCTCGCTAAGTTTCGTAAGAGGATGACATGAACAGGACAGCCTTCTCCCTGCCGGACCACAGCGAATACCTCACCCGTGGCGGGTTGGCGGTGACGCGGAACGTCGAGCAATTCACCGGCGACGCCAAGCGTCTCGATGACCTTATCGAGTTGCTCGATCGCCGACGTGGCGTGGTGCTGTCGTCGGGCACCACGGTGCCTGGCCGCTACGAGAGTTTCGATCTTGGCTTCTCCGATCCGCCGCTGTGGCTGCAGACCACGGGGTCCGTTTTTTCGCTGCAGGCGCTGAACGCACGCGGCGAGGTGCTGATCGCATTTCTCGGCGATGTGCTACGCGAGCCTTGCGTGGTCATTACCGAAAAAAGCGCCACCCGGCTCAAGGGCCATATCGTGCGCGGTGCGGCCCCGGTCGATGAGGACCAGCGCACCCGCCGCGCCAGTGTGATGTCGCTGGTGCGCGACCTCGTCGCCGCCCTCGGCGCCAATGACGATCCCCTGCTCGGCCTGTTCGGCGCCTTCGCCTATGACCTCGTGTTCCAGATCGAGGACCTCGTGCAGAAACGGGCGCGCGAGGCCGACCAGCGCGACATCGTGCTGTACGTGCCGGATCGCCTGCTGGCCTATGACCGCGCCACCGGGCGCGGGGTGGTGCTGAGCTACGACTTCGCCTGGAACGGCCGATCCACCGAAGGCCTGCCGCGCGAAACCGCCGAGAGCGGTTATGCCCAGACGCCGCGGCAGGGATTTGCTGATCACGCGGCCGGCGAATACCAGGCCACTGTCGAAAAGGCGCGGGCCGCCTTCGCGCGCGGCGATCTGTTCGAGGCGGTGCCGGGCCAGTTGTTCGCCGAGCCCTGCGAGCGCTCGCCGGCGGAAGTGTTCCAGCGGCTGTGCCGGATCAACCCGTCGCCCTATGGTGCGCTGATGAATCTCGGCGAGGGCGAGTTCCTGGTGGCGGCGTCGCCTGAAATGTTCGTGCGCTCCGACGGCCGGCGGGTCGAGACCTGTCCGATCTCAGGCACCATCGCGCGCGGCGTCGACGCGATCGGCGATGCCGAGCAGATCCGGCAATTGCTGAATTCGGAGAAGGATGAATTCGAACTCAACATGTGCACCGACGTCGACCGCAACGACAAGGCGCGGGTCTGCGTACCCGGGACCATAAAAGTTCTGGCGCGGCGGCAGATCGAGACCTACTCGAAACTGTTTCACACCGTGGATCATGTCGAAGGCATTCTGCGGCCGGGCTTCGACTCGCTCGATGCGTTCCTGACCCATGCCTGGGCGGTGACGGTGACCGGTGCGCCGAAATTGTGGGCGATGCAGTTCGTCGAGGACAATGAGCGCTCGTCGCGGCGCTGGTATGCCGGCGCGATCGGCGCGGTGAATTTCGATGGCAGCATCAATACGGGACTGACCATCCGCACCATCAGGATGAAGGACGGCCTCGCCGAGGTGAGGGTCGGCGCCACCTGCCTGTTCGACTCCGACCCCGCAGCTGAAGATCGCGAATGCCAGGTCAAGGCCGCGGCACTGTTCCAGGCGCTGCGCGGCGATCCCGCAAAACCGCTGTCCAGCATCGCGCCCGATGCCACGGGCTCGGGCAAGCGGGTGCTGCTGATCGACCACGACGACAGCTTTGTGCACATGCTGGCGGATTATTTCCGGCAGGTCGGCGCCACCGTTACGGTGGTGCGGCACATCCACGCCCAGCAGATGCTGAAGCAGAATTCCTACGATCTGCTGGTGCTGTCGCCGGGTCCGGGCCGGCCCGAGGATTTTGCCATTTCAAAAACCATCGATACCGCGCTCGGCAGGAAGCTGCCGATCTTCGGCGTCTGCCTCGGCGTACAGGCGATCGGCGAGTATTTTGGCGGCCAGCTCGGCCAGCTCGGCCAGCCCGCGCATGGCCGGCCGTCGCGGGTTCAGGTGCGGGGCGGCAGGCTGATGCAGAATCTGCCCAATGAAATCGTGATCGGCCGCTATCATTCGCTCTATGTCGAGCGCGACAGCATGCCCGACGTACTCAGCGTAACCGCGAGTACCGAGGACGGCGTGGCGATGGCGATCGAGCACAAGACCTTGCCGGTCGGCGGCGTGCAGTTTCATCCGGAATCGTTGATGTCGCTCGGCGGCGAAGTTGGCCTGCGCATCGTGGAGAACGCGTTCCGGCTGGGGGTGCCGGTTAGTTGAGCATGTCGTCGTTCCGGGGCGCGAGTGAAACGAGCGAACCCGGAATCCAGAGATTGTTTGCAGGAGATTCCGGGTTCGCGCTGTCGCGCGCCCCGGAATGACGAAGAGATAGAGAAGAGAGACCCGATGACTTTCGAACATGATCTGAAGGCCACCGTCCGCACCATTCCGGATTACCCCAAGCCGGGCATCCTGTTTCGCGACATCACCACGCTGCTCGGTGACCCCCGCGCGTTTCGCCGCGCGGTCGATCAACTGGTCGATCCCTGGGCCGGTTCCAAGATCGACAAGGTCGCCGGCATCGAGGCGCGCGGCTTCATCATCGGCGGCGCGGTAGCGCATCAGGTCTCGGCCGGCTTCGTGCCGATCCGCAAGAAGGGCAAGCTGCCGCAGACCACGGTGCGGATCGCCTATTCGCTGGAAAACGGAATCGACGAGATGGAAATGCACGCCGACGCCATCAAGCCGGGCGAGCGGGTGATCGTGGTCGATGATTTGATCGCCACCGGCGGCACCGCGGAGGGCGCCGTTAAACTGCTGCGTCAGATCGGCGCCGACGTGGTCGCAGCCTGCTTCATCATCGACCTGCCGGATCTCGGGGGTGCGGCGAAGATTAGGGCGATGGGTGTGCCGGTACGAACGCTGATGGCGTTCGAGGGGCATTGAGAATCTCTCGTCTTCCCGTCCGGGCGACGAAGGCTCGCTCGTCCGGGGCGACGAGATCACGACCCCTGCAGCATCAAATTCAGCTCCAGTTCGCGGAAGCTGAAGTAATTTTCGCGGATCCATTGATGCAGTTCGGTCGATGAATCCTTCTCGTCGCGCAAATAGCCGGTGAACGAGAAGCTCAGCCGGTCGATATAGGTCTTCAGGAACACCGGCAGGGCCGCGATGCGCAGCACCCGGCCGCGGGCGAAGGCCGGCGGCAGTTCGCCGCGGACGATATGTTCGTTGTCGATGGTGACCAGGGCGGCCGGCGGAATCTGCTGCTGCAGCATCGGAAAGGCGCGCGCCGAGACGCGGTCGGTATCGGCGACGAACAGGATCAGCGGCGAGACGCCGCGCCGCGCCGCCTCTTTCATGAAGCCGATTTCCCCGGTCATCTTGAAGAACTCGTCGAAGGCGTGAAAACCGAGGTCGATCACCTTGCCGACCCCGTCATTGACGATCAGGCGGTCCATCAGCTGCATTTTGCCGAAGGTGTCGATGACGTCCGCGGTCTCGGTCACCCTGGGCAAAAAATCCAGCAGCGACGGCTCTTTCAGATTGATGTCGAAGGCCGCGACCGTGCCGTGCTTCAGCAGCAGGAATTCGGTCAACAGCCGCGCGATCAGCGTCTTGCCGACCAGCGGGCGGGGCGAGCAGATGATGAAGACGGGCGTGCGTGCCATTGGCGCTATATCAGGCGAATTCGGCGCCCAATCCAGCCAAATAGCAGTCGTATGCGCAACTATTTTTCGCCGCTGCTCTTGGGCGATTTGCCGGAGCTTCCGACCAGGTCGGTCAGCTTGATGCGGTCGAACTCGCTCCAGACATTGGCCAGCCAGTGCCGGACATAGCCGCGCAACACGAACGAATAGTTCGCGGCCTCGTCATTGACGCCCTTGTTGGCGACGAATTTGAGGAACGGCACCGAGGAGACCTCGACCTGCTCGTAGGCCATTTCATTGAGCTTGGGGATGGTGAGCTCGGTGGCGTCCTTGATGCGGTGGAAATAGGAATTGTAGGTCGCCTGGTCCCACTGGAAGAACTGGGTATCGTTGATGAAGTTCTTCACCAGGAAATACTTGGCGCCCTGCATGAAGTTGGCGGTCTGGGCGATTTCGTCCAGCGAGGCGATCGACGGGCCGAGGATGTGGAACACGGCAAAGGTGATCTGGCCGGACTTGGCGGCATCGAGAAAACCGATGTCGCGCAGCGAGGCCAGCGCCGGCGACAACAGTCCGGCGCGGACGTCGATCACGGTGACGGAGGGGCTCGCCGCATTCAGCGTATCGAAGATCTTCATCTGGTCCGAGGTCGTCGTCATGTCGACGATCTCGGTGATATCGGGGTGGAAGCGCATCAGGGTGCCGCGCGGTGATTCCGTGTCGAACGCCCGGGTGGGGATGTTGTTGGCGCTGAAATAATCCAGCAGGGTCCGAGACACCGTGGTCTTGCCGACCCCGCCCTTGTCCGCGCCCACCACGATCACTACCGGCTTCGTCGTCATGAATTTCCCTTACGCGCCATTTCTTGCTGCGGGCATGATCCTAGAGCAAACCGAACCGTCTGTTGGCGGAATCGGCTCAGGATCGTGCCTCGTCCCCGATCGCAAAGCGGCCGAGACGTCCCCGTCCCCTGCTTTGGGCGCGAACATGGCAGAAACAAGGGAGAATTCAACGAATTAGACGGCCGTTAAGCTTAATCCTGGCGGTGTCTTTAACGCGTGGAGGTCGATTCGGCCAGCAACGGACTCAGTTGCGCCGGCCCCAGGGACCGCGCACCGTACGGACCGGGCCATCGCTCCAGGGTGCGGCAGGGACCGGCGGCGGGACCTGGTCGGTGGTTTCAGGCTGTTCCGGCTGGCCGTCGTCAGGCGCATGCCGGGTATCCGACGGCAACGCCAGCCGCCCGGAATCGCGTCCGCCGGCATATTTCACAAGCGCCTGCACCCGGGACTCCACCGAGGGATGGGTGGCGAACAGGTCGGCAAAACCCTCGCGCGGGTTGTCGATGCACAATTCCATCACCGCCGAGGTGGCGCCGGGAAGCTCGCCGCGGTTCTCGATCTTGCGCAGCGCCGAGATCATGGCGTCGGGATTCTTGGTCAATTCGACCGATCCGGCGTCGGCGAGCAATTCGCGCGAGCGGGACAGCGCCAGTTTCACGACTTGCGACAGCAGCCAGGCCAGCAGGATCAGCACCACTGCGAGGATGACGACAATGATGGCGCCGCCGCCGCCCTTGCTTTTGCTGTCCGAGGAGGAAGACGAGGACGACCTCGACGACGATGAGCTGCCGGAGGAATTCCAGCTCAGGTTGGTGAACATCCGGAAGAACAGCTCGCCGAAGAAGCCGACCACGCCGGCGATGATGACCGCGGTCACCATCAGTTGCACGTCGCCGTTGCGGATGTGGGTGAGCTCGTGGCCGAGCACCGCCTCGAGTTCCTGATCATCAAGCGCCTTCAACAGGCCGGTCGTGACGGTGACGGCATACTGCCGCTGGTTCAGCCCGCTGGCGAACGCGTTGCGCGCATCGCTCTCCATGATCTTCAGCTTCGGCATCGGAATGCCGCGGGAGACGCAGAGGTTTTCCAGCAGGTTATAGAGCCGGGGCTGCTGCTTCCGCGTCACGTCCTCGCCGCCGGTGACGGCATCGATCATGTTCTGGTGGAAGAAATAGGCGATCACGATCCACAGCGCCGCGGCAGCGGTCGCATAGGGAAACGCCTTCACCAGGTCGCGCGCCGCCAGCATGAGGTAGTCGTTGACCGACCGGTTGCTGTTCAAGGCGACTTCCGCCAGCAGCGCGCCGGCATAGACCAGCACGTAGATCAGCAGGAACAGCCCGGCAAGCAGCAGCATCGACCGCAGCCTGTTCGATGCGATGTGCGTGTAAAGACCGTAGGCGGCCATGCTGCGCTATCCCACTAGAGGCCGTCATTCCGGGATGGTCCGAAGGACCAGACCCGGAACCTCGAGATTCTCCGATGTGCAATTGCACATCGTAGTTCGATGCTGCGCATCGTCCCGGACTGACAGGAGCTCTGCATCAGAACTTGACCGTAGGCACCGCCTCGACCTCGGTCCTGCTGGCGCCGAGATCGAAGAACTCCTTGGCTGTGAAGCCGAACGTGCCGGCGAACAGGGCCGCGGGCATCTGCTGGATGCCGGTGTTGTATTCCTGGACCGCGTTGTTGAAGAAGCGGCGGGCGGCCGCGATCTTGTTCTCGAGGTCGGACAATTCGCTCGACAGCTGCTGAAAGTTGGCGTTGGCCTTGAGGTCGGGATAGGCCTCCGACAGCGCGATCAACCGGCCCAGCGCGCCGCTCAGCTGGTTCTCGGCGGCCGCGATCTGTCCCGGGCCCTGCGCCGACATTGCGGAGTTACGGGCCTTGATGACGTCGTCGAGCGTGCCGCGTTCGTGGCTGGCATAGCCCTTCACGGTCTCGATCAGGTTCGGGATCAGATCGTGGCGCTGCTTGAGCTGCACATCGATGTCGGCAAAGGCCTGGCCGACGCGCTGGCTGAGCGCCACCAGGCGGTTATACGCGGCGAACGCGAAGAAAACGAGAATGACGATGACGCCGAGAACGATCCAGCCCGATGACATGATCCATAACTCCTGATGAGACGACCGGCGCGCAGCCTAGAGGAAAGATTGGCGCACGTCTGCGGCCCGATAGGAAGGCCACCTCGGTTGGTCATTGCAGATGCAGGGTAAGTTCAAGGAAGAACCCGGCCGGGCATACGACGGCTGGGTGTCCCGGGCGCGGTGCAACGCCTCTTCGGCGAAGCGCCGCATCCGGGGCACCCCCCAATCCAGGGTTACGGCTTCGCCATGTGCCAGGCGCCGTTCAGGAAGCCGTCGCCATTGGTATCGCCGGCGGCCATGTCTTTCTTGAAGGTGTAGAGCGGCTTGCCCTTGTAAGCCCACATCTTCTTGCCGTCGTCGCGGACCACGATGGTCAAGTCGGCGGTTGGCTTGGCGTCGTCGGCGGCCGCGAGCGGCGGCCAGTTCTCGGCGCAGGGGCCATTGCACATCGACTTTCCGCCGACGTCCTTGTCGAAGGTATAAAGCGTCATTCCCTTGGCGTCGACGAACGTCTTGCCCTTCGGCGTATCCGCCGTCTTCAGCGTCTGCGCCGATACCGCCGATGATGCGAGGATGAAAGTCAAAGCCGCGATTGCGGCGAATGTCCTGGACATTGCAGCTGTACTCCTGATGAAGCGTGATGAGGACGCGGATGCGTCACTAAGACAAACGCCCGAGCCCGAGAATTATTCCGCGGACGTCGGGCCGGCCGCAAACACGGCGTCACCCCAGTTGTATTTTCTGAAGCGCGCATAGGCCAGCTTGTCGCGGCGCGGCGCGATGGTGCTCATAACGCCGTGATCTGTACAGAGTTTGGCGGTCACGGCGACCTTGGTAATGACGGGTTGCGCCAGCACGCGGGCGGGATTCCGTGCGATTGGCGCGCGCGTCAGCGCCACGTAAGAAAATTTTTCGTCCTCGTAGGGAAGTTCAGCGGATTTGAGTTGTTTATGCGCGCGGGAGCGCGGCAGGCGCTGGGTGAAATGACACCAGTCGGGTGCTGCCAGCGGGCATTGGCCGTCGTGCGGGCAGGGTGCCGTGACATGCGCGCCCGACGCGATCAGTTGTTGCCGAAGCGCCATGATCCTCGCATAGCCCGCCGGCGTGCCGGGCTCGACCACGAGCAGCGTGCCGCGCGTCTTGGCCCACATCAGCCCGGCGAGTGCGCTTCGTTCGCCCTCGCTGATTTCCCCGATCATGTAGCTCGCCACCACGAAGTCGGCCGCCTCGGCATCGGCCAGCGCGGCGCGGGCTTCGCCGCGCCGGTAGTTCAATTCGCGCAGGCGACTGCTGCCGCGGCCGAGCTCCAGCGCCAGCGCGCGCAAGGCGCTGTTGGCATCGAGCAGCGCAAAACTTTTCAGCGACGAAAACGTCTCGGCTGCAGCCCAACTCGCGGTGCCCGGTCCGGCGCCGACATCGAGCAGGCTTTTGGGCGCGAAGCCCGGGTCGATTTCGCGGAGCGCATTCAGGCTCGCCGTCACCGCGGCATAGGTCGCCGGCATCCGCGCCAGCGCATAGGCGAGCGCATCCGCCTCGGACCTGATCGCGCCGGAGCCGCCGCCGTCGCGGTAGGTCTGCGAAATGATAGCCGCGCGCCCGGCGGCGTCGCTGCGCGACAGGCCGTGCAGCCTGGCGTCGAGCGCGGCTTTCAGCTCGATGGGAAGGTCGGGAGCGGTCATTCTGTCTTCTTTCCCTCTCCCCTTGTGGGAGAGGGTGGCACGTAGGCGCGTCGCGGGTTCGTGACGGGTGAGGAGTCGGTCTACGCGGATAGAGACCCCTCATCCGATCCGCGCTTCGCGAGGATCACCTTCTCCCACAAGGGGAGAAGGAAGGGCGATCACGCCACGTGCTGATCGAGAATCTTTACGGCGTCTTCGAGATCGACGGACACCAGCTGCGACACGCCGCGCTCGGCCATTGTGACGCCGTACAGCCGGTTCATCCGCGCCATCGTGATCGGGTTGTGGGTAATGATGATGAAGCGGGTATCGGTCGACGAGGTCATCTCGTTCAGCAGGTTGCAGAACCGCTCCACATTGTGGTCGTCGAGCGGCGCGTCAACTTCGTCCAGCACGCAGATCGGCGAGGGGTTGGTGAGGAACACCGCGAAGATCAGCGCCAGCGCGGTCAGCGCCTGCTCGCCGCCTGACAGCAGCGACAGCGTCTGCGGCTTCTTGCCGGGCGGCTTGGCGATGATTTCGAGCCCGGCTTCCAGCGGATCGTCGCTCTCGATCAGATGCAGGGCGGCTTCGCCGCCGCCGAACAGTTCGGCGAACAGCCGCTTGAAATGGCCGTTGACGATTTCGAACGAGGTCAACAGCCGCTCGCGCGCCTCGCGGTTGAGGCTCTGGATACCCTGGCGCAGCCGCTTGATGGCCTCGACCAGGTCGTCGCGCTCGGTGGTCAGCGAAGTATGCTGGGCTTCGACCTCGCGCAGCTCTTCCTCGGCGCGCAGATTGACCGCGCCGAGCCGCTCGCGGTCGCGGCGCAGCTTTTCGAGGCTTTCCTCGATCTCGTTGAGCGGCGGCAGCTCGGCGCCCGGCTCGATCTCGGCGAGGCCCGCCACGGCGTGCGGCTCGACCTCCAGCATGTCGTGGATTTCGCGCTCGATGTCGGCGAGGCGGCGGCGTGCGCCTTCCATCCGCTCCTCGGCGCGGGCGGTCGCCTCGCGTGCGCTCGACAGCGCCTCCAGCGAAATCTTCGCCGCGCGATCGGTTTCCGCCATCAAATTCTCGGCTGTGGCGAGCGCGTCGGCGGCGACCTGGCGGCCGGATTCGGCCGCTTCGATCTCGCTGATGATGGCGCGGCGCTTTTCCGCGAACAGCGCCGGGGCATTGTCGAGCTCGGCGCGCTCGGCGGTGACCTCGGTGATGCGGGCTTCGATGGTGGAGATATGCGAGGCCGCACCGGCCTTGCGCTCCTGCCACTGGTTGCGTTCGGCGATGATGGCCTGCAGGCGGCGGTCGGCGAGTTCGGCCTCGCGCGCTAGCGCCTGGGCTTCGGCACGCACCTGGGCCGCGAAGCGGCGGTGACCCTCGATGTCGCTGCGAACGGCGGCGAGTCGCGTCTCGGTATCGAGGCTGGGCGGCAATTCTTCCAGCGCAGCGGCAGCGTATTCATGCGCGCTTTCGGCCTCGGCGCGGTCGGCGTTGAGGCGGCTGTGCGCTTCGGTCAGCGCCGATTTTCGCGCGGCATGGCGGTTGATTTCGCGCTCAGTCGCGGCATGGCGCTCGCGCGCGGCATCGGCCTCGCGCTGGGCGGCGCGCCAGGCTTCGCGGGCCGAGCCCTCGGCCGATGACGCTGCCTTCAACGCGGCCTCGGCGGTTTCCAGCGCCTGGCGCCGGGCGGAGGCGTCGATTCGGGCCTGCTCGAGTTCGTTCTCGATATCGACCAGCCGGGCACGCTCGGCGAGCCGCCGTGCAGCACCCGTTGGCGCATGGGCTGCCGCGACAAAACCGTCCCAGCGCCAGACGTCGCCTTCCGGCGATACCAGCCGCTGGCCGGTCTTCAACTGCGACACCAGATCCGCGCCACGCTCTTTCGACACCACGCCGATCTGGGCGAGGCGGCGCGCCAGTTCGGGCGGCGCATCGACATGGGCGGCGAGCGGCTCAACGCCCTCGGGCAGTGCGGGATCGCCCTCGGTGACGCCGGAATTGGTCCAGCGCATCGGCGCCGAGGGGTCGACCGGCGCGTCGAGATCGTCGCCGAGCGCCGCGCCGATCGCCTTTTCGTAGCCCTTGGCGACGGTGACGCCGTCGATGATCGGGGGCCACAGGTTCTTGGTTTCGCTGTTGACCAGTTTCGAGATGGTGCGCGCTTCGGTTTCGAGCCGCTGCACCCGCTTGTCGGCCTCGTTCAGCGGTGTGCGGGCGGTTTCCAGCCTGGCGCGCGCATCGACATGACCGGCCTCGTTGGCCTGCGCCATGGCTTCGGATTCCGCGAGGCTCAGCTGGGCGGTCTCCATGATCCCTGCGAGTTCCGTGAGGTCGCCGAACCCGCTGGTTTCCTGCGCCAGCTTCTGCTCCTCGCTGGCGACGTTGGCGATTTCCTGATCGAGCCGCGCCAGCCGGTCGCGATGGGTCCGCACATTGCCTTCGAGCTGATTGCGCCTTGCGGTGAGGTCGGCGAGCACGGTGGTCAGTTCGGCGAACAGCCGTTCGGCCGATGCCAGCGTCACCTCGGCCTCGGAGACCCGTTCATCGACGCCGCTGCGCTTTTCGACGCGCGACTTGATCTCTTCCTTCAGTTCGGCGTCTTCGCTGTCGAGCCGCTGCAGCGCCACCTCGGCGTCCGATGTCTGCTGCTGCTCGCGCATGATATCGGCGGAAAACTGCATCAGCCGGCGGTCGAGTTCGGAGACGCGCTCCTTGGCGCGCTCTTCCTCGCGGTCGAGTGTTTCACGCGCATTGGTGAGCCGCTGCAGCCCGGCCGCGGCGCGGGCTTCCGCCTCGCGCAGGGCCGGCAGTTCGGAGGCGCGGATCGCCTGGATGCGGGCGGCTTCGGCCTGTTCGCGGGTGCGCTCGGCCATCTCGCGAACGGCGAGGTCGTGGGTATGGGCGCCTTCCGAGACGTCGGCATTGGCTTCCAGCCAGCGCAGATGGAACAGCATGGCCTCGGCCTTGCGCACCTTGGCCGCGACCTCGCGGTAGCGGATCGCCTGGCGCGCCTGCTTCTTCAACCCGTCGATCTGCCCGGCCAGTTGTCCGACCACATCCTCTACGCGGGTGAGGTTGGTCTCGGCCGCCCGAAGGCGCAGTTCGGCCTCATGGCGGCGGGCATGCAGCCCGGCGACGCCGGCGGCGTCTTCCAGCACGCGGCGGCGTTGTTCCGGCTTGGCCTGAATGATCTCGCCGATCTTGCCCTGGTGAACCAGCGCCGGCGAACGCGCGCCGGTGGCGGCGTCGGCAAACAGAATCTGAACGTCGCGGGCGCGCACGTCGCGGCCGTTGATGCGGTAGACCGAGCCCGCCTCGCGCTCGATCCGGCGCGAGATTTCCAGGATTTCGCGGTCGTTCACCGCCGCCGGCGCCGAGCGGTCGGAATTGTCGATCGTCATCACCACTTCGGCATGGTTACGCGATGGACGGGTGCCGGAGCCGGCGAAGATCACCGCGTCCATATCGGCGGCGCGCAACGATTTGTGCGAGGTTTCGCCCATCGCCCAGCGCAGCGCCTCGACCAGGTTGGACTTGCCGCAGCCGTTCGGTCCCACCACGCCGGTCAGACCCGGCTCGATCATGAAGTCGGTGGGTTCGACGAATGATTTGAAACCGTGGAGGCGAAGACGGGTCAGTTTCATGGACGCGATTCTCTGTTGGCAGGACGCGAATCTCCCTGCCGGGACAGTACCATAGAAGGCAATGTCGGTGTGTGGCTGAGTCGCGCTCGGGCAACCCTTATGCACCGCGACAATGGCGAGGCCGGGGCCGGAGGGCAACCGCCGCCCCGGGCTTTTCCCAAGGGATTTGTGGTGGGTTGAGAGCCGTTATGAGGAGGTACTCTCGGTGTCGTCCCGGCGAACGCCGGACCCATAATCCCGGGCGTCAGTTGTGAAAAAAGGTTTCTGATATTTCGCCAAAACGCGAGATCACGCGGTGTGGGCCCCGGCGTTCGCCGGGGCGACAAGGACCGCTCAGCTCTTCAGCAGCGCCTTGATGCGCTTGTCGAATTCCTCGAACGAGGTAGCGCCCTTGACCATCTCGCCATTGATGAAAAAGCTCGGCGTCGAACTGACCTTCAGCACCTCGCTGGCGAACTTCTGGTCGGCGGCGATCTTGTCGAGCAGCGCCTGATCCTTCAGGCAGTCCTCGACCGCCTGCTGGCTCAGCCCGGCCTGCTTGCCGATCCGCATCAGGGTCTCGGTGGTGTTCTTGCTCACCCAGTCGGTCTGCTGCTTGAACAGCATGTCGATAACGGCAAAATATTTGCCGGCATCGTCCTTGGCGATGCAGCGCGCCAGCATCGAGCCTGCCGCGGCCTTGATGTCGAGCGGGAATTCGCGGAAAATCCAACGGATCTTGCCGCTGTCGATGTATTCCGACTTGATCTTCGGAAACACGGTTTCGTGGAAGTTCGCGCAATGCCCGCAGGTCATCGACGCGTATTCGGTGATCGTCACCGGGGAAGTGGCGGGACCGAGCGCCATGTCCGGCATAGACCCGGGCTTGGCGACGTCGGATGCGCTCTGCGCCATCGCGCCGTCGATCAGGCGCAGCGGAGAGAACCCGACAAGCAGGCTGAGCCCGGTCAGCGACAGGGCGGTGGTGAAGGCTCGGCGCGTGATGATCAAGGGTTTGCTCCCGGATTGGCGCGTTCACGCCCGAAGACATAGGAAACTGTTGGCTAGCTTGAAACGATAATTGTGGCAATGGCGCGCCGCCACTCCGGGCCCCCGCGGCAGCCTCAATTTCGCTTGATCGACGCACCGAGTCGCGCCAGCGCCGCCCGCAGTTCCTCGTCCTCTACGCCAGACAGGGTTTCGGCGACCTTCGCCACCTCGCCGGGGTCCGGCGCGCGGGAGGCCGCCGGCCGGTCCCGCCGCGACAGCGGGGCCTGCCGCAGCGCCAGCCGGCCGACCGCGCTCCAGCCGAAGAAGCGGTTGACCCGCTGCAAGATCACGTCGGAGGCGTGCTGGATCTCCAGCGCCATCGGCCCTTCGACCCGCAGCACCAGGGTAGCCGGCTCCTGCGGCTGCCCCTCCACCGGCCGCGGCCACTGGATTTTCAGGGGCTGGGAATGCGCGGCGACTTCAGGTCCTGCGATTTCTTCCCAGCGCGTCACCAACTCGCGCGCGGCGAACCCCTGTTTGGCATAGGCATCGGAAAACACGTCGCCGAGCAGGACGGACAACGGCTTGGCGCTGATCGGGCCGGGTTTTGAAAAGCGTGCCATGGCGACCTTATAGCACTTCGCATGGTGTGTGCCGAACTCCCTCAACCGTCATGGCCGGGCTTGTCCCGGCCATCCACGACTTAAGTCGTTGCGAAAAGAAAAACGTGGATGTCCGGGACAAGCGCGGGCATGACATGGAGAGATTGGCGCTTCGCAACTACAGTGGTTTCATGACCGCTCCGGCCCTCGCCAAGAAAAAGGTAACCTCTGGCGCCGCGCGCCCCGCGCTGTTGCTCGCCTGGTACGACCGCCATCGCCGCAAGCTGCCGTGGCGGCCGCCGGCGGGGGAGTGGGCCGATCCCTATCGGGTGTGGTTGTCGGAAATCATGCTGCAGCAGACCGGCGTCAAGACCGTCGGGCCGTATTTCGAAAAATTCCTGGCGCGCTGGCCCGGGGTCGATGCGCTCGGCCGCGCCTCGCTCGACGATGTGCTGCGGATGTGGGCCGGGCTCGGCTATTATTCCCGCGCCCGCAATCTGCATGCCTGCGCGGTGGCGGTGCTGCGCGATCATGGCGGTATTTTTCCCGATACCGAGGAGGGATTGCGATCGCTGCCGGGGATCGGGCCCTATACGGCTGCGGCGATCGCGGCGATTGCGTTCGGCCGCCGCACCATGCCGGTCGATGGCAATATCGAGCGCGTGGTGTCGCGGCTGTTCGCGGTGGAAGTGTCGCTACCGCAGGCCAAGCCGCTGATCCAGCAACTGGCGGCGACGCTGCTCGGCGCGAGCGAAAACAATTCTCGCGCAGGCGACGAGGAGTCTCGTGCCGGCGATAGCGCACAGGCGCTGATGGATCTGGGTTCCTCGATCTGCACGCCGAAGAAGCCGGCCTGCGCGCTGTGTCCTCTGAACGACGATTGCGTGGCGCGCTTGCGCGGCGAGCAGGAGAGCTATCCGCGCAAGGCGCCTAAGAAGTCAGGCGCGTTGCGCCGCGGCGCGGCCTTCGTCGTCACCCGCGGCGATCAGCTGTTGGTGCGCAGCCGCCCCGAAAAAGGCCTGCTCGGCGGCATGACCGAAGTGCCGGGTTCGGACTGGCTCGCTGCGCAGGACGATCAGTCGGCGCTGCAGCAGGCGCCGGCGCTGAAGGGCGTCGCGCGCTGGCATCGCAAGGCGGGTGTCATCACTCACGTATTCACGCATTTCCCGCTCGAACTGGCGGTCTATATCGCGAGCGTTCCGGCGCGCGCCCGTGCCCCGGAGGGCATGCGCTGGGTGCCGGTGGCCACGCTTGGCGACGAGGCGCTGCCCAACGTCATGCGCAAGGTGATCGCGCATGGGTTAGGCAAGTAATTATTTTGGCGGTGGCGGTTCGACGACGAGCGCCACGATCCGCCGCACCAGCGGCAGCAGTGCGACCAGGGTCGGAAACGCGACAACCCATGACAAGGCCCATGCGGCCGGCCAGGTCGAGACGAAAGCGGGCGTCGCTCCGAGGCTCATCAGCGTCGAAACTCCTGAAATGACGAAGGTCATCAGCAGCGACAGGATGAACGGCAGCACGATCGCCGCATAGCGCGCGGGTAATTTTCCGCGCGGACGCGGATCGGGAAGGCTGGTCATGAAGTTACCCTTGAAGTTACTAGAAGCATGGCAGCAGGCGACTCGCGGCCTCACTCGGTACTAACCGGCCCGCATCCCTGCCGGCATCTGCACGATCGGCGGCTTGGCGTTGAGGCCTTCGACCTGAAAGCCGGCGACGCGCTTGTAGTTGGCGGCGATGTCTTCCAGCTCCTGCAGCGACAACACGTCGGTGACCACGTTGTAACCCTCGGGCGCGCGTTCCTCGACGATCTGCATCACCTGTTCCGGTCCGTTGCGCCGGTTGAGCAGAACCAGATCGGTGGTGGCGGGCCGGCGCTCGGCCTCATAGGCGGTCAGCGCGGCATGGGTCGGGCCATGCGCCAGGATCTCGCGGGTGAGGACGCGGGCATCGAGGATGGCCTGCGAGGCGCCGTTCGAGCCGATCGGGTACATCGGATGCGCGGCGTCGCCGATCAGGGTGGTGAGGCCGAAGGTCCATTGCGAAACGGGATCGCGGTCGACCAGCGGATATTCGTAGGCGTGCGGGCAATTGCGGATCAGGCCGGGCACGTCGAGCCAGTCGAACTTCCAGTCCTCGAACCACGGCAGGAACTCGTCCAGCCTGGCGCTGCGGTTGTAATCCTCCCGCCGCCATTGATAGGTCGGCGGCATATGCCGCTCGGCAACCCAGTTGACCTGGAACTTGCCCGATGCGTCGGGTTGCTTCGAGATCGGATAGCAGACGAATTTCAGGATTTCATGGCCGGCCATGATCATCGTGCGGCCCGACAGGAACGCGTCCGATGCGGTGATGCCGCGCCAGAGAATCCGTCCGTTCCAGATCGGCGGGCCTTCCCCAGGATAGAGCTTTTCGCGGATGGCGGAGTGAATGCCGTCGGCCGCGATTAGCACCGTGCCGTCATGACTACCGGCCGGCTGGCCGGTGGCCCTGTCGATGAAATCGGCGCGCACGCCGGCCGGGGTCTCAGTCCAGCCCGCAAGGTGGTGGCTAGTGAGGATGCTCTCGGGGCCCAGCCGTTCGATCACAGCATCGAGCAGGATCTGCTGCAGCGTGCCGCGATGGATCGAAAATTGCGGCCATCTGTAGCCGGCCTCGATGCCACGCGGTTCGCTCCAGATCGGCTTGCCGTACTTGGAAAAAAACGCCAGTTCCCTTGTGCGCACGCCTGATGCATCGAGCTGGTCGAGCAGGCCGAGTTCGATCAGTTCGCGCACCGCATGCGGCAGCACGTTAATGCCGACGCCGAGCGGTTTCAGCGCAGGTACGCTCTCGAACACTTTGGCGGCAATGCCGATCTGGTGCAGGCTGAGCGCCAGCGTCAGCCCACCGATGCCGCCGCCGGCGATAAGTACGGTCATGATCCGCCCCCGTTTCCGGGGGCGTCATGACATGGGAGGCGGAAGGGGGCAACTGCGAAAGGTTGCCTGCGAATACCCTGCCGCCGACCTGGGGCTTCGTATCGCGACTTACGTCGGAGGTAATTGATCTTCTGATCGGGAAGCCTAGGCTGGCCGTCATGAACTCGCAGAACTCCGTCTCGCACGACCTTGCGACAGGGCATTTCAGCACTCTGCTGAAGCACTGGCGCAATGTGCGCCGTCTCACCCAGATCGAGTTGGCTGGCGATGCCAATGTTTCCGCGAGGCATGTGTGCTTTCTGGAAACCGGCCGCGCGCAGCCGAGCCGCGAGATGGTGCAGTTGCTCGGCAGCGCGCTCGATCTGCCGCTCGAGGAACGTAATGCGCTGCACGTCGCCGCAGGCTTCGTGCCGCCCTATGGCGAGCAGGGACTGGCGGCCGATAATCTGCAGCATGTCCGCCAGGCGCTGGATTTCATTCTTCGCCAGCAGGAGCCGTATCCCGGAATCGTCATCGACGGGCGCTGGGACGTGCGCATCCGCAACCAGGCCTCGGCGCGCCTGTTCAAGCCGTTCCGCCAGGCCTACGACATGGAAGCCGGCCTCGCCGATAACGCCATGCATGTTGTTTTCCACCCCGGGGGCCTGCGCCAGTTCATCGTAAACTGGGACGAATTCGCCGGGCAGATGATCCAGATCCTGCATCGCGAAGTCGCGCAAGGCGGCTCCGTTGCGGCGCATCTGCTCGACGAAATCATGGCGTATCCCGGCTTGCCGGCCGAATGGCGGTTGCCGCGCAATCCGGCGGGATCGTCTCCGGTCATGACGATGCAGCTTCAGAAGGACGACTTCCGTCTCGCCTTCTTTTCCACCTTTACGACGCTCGCAATGCCGACCGACGCCGCGTTGCAGAAACTGAAAATCGAATGCTTTTATCCGGCGGACACCGCGACCGCCGAGAAGGCGCGCGAACTGGCACTCTGACCCAACCCTGCAAGAACCCTGGAGGCAGCAATGCAACTTGCCCAGCGACATCATCATCCGGCCGGGACCATGGACGAACTGCGCGCGTTGAACGCGCGTTTCATCCACAATTTCATCACTCGCGACGTGGCCTCGCACGATGCCATGCTGCATCCCGACTTCATCAACATCTGGCCCACCGGCCAGCGGCTGGATCGCGTCAGCTATCTGAAATACTGGGCGACGGCCTTCGATCCCAAGGTGATCGTTTACTGGGATGTCCGCGACGAACTCATCACCGTCATCGGCGATGTCGCGCTGGTGCGCGCCACCAACAAGCACACCCGCCGCCGCGACGGACAGGAAGTGACCGGCATGACCATGTACACCGATACCTATCTGTTCGAGGATGGCGCCTGGAAGTGCATCCAGGCCCAACTGACACCGGTTGCTCCGGAACATGAGCCCGCCGATGACACGATCGCCAGCGTCTATCTCGAAGGCAGGCTTCAGGTGCGCGCTTCTTGACGCGGGAGCGGGGGTGGACCATCGGGCGACGTACCGCTAACGTCGGGCGTTCACATGAGGACTGACATGTTCAAGCTCTATTACGCCCCCGGCACCTGCGCACTGGCCTCGCATATCGCCCTGGAGGAGGCCGGCGCCGCCTACACCACCGAGCGGCTGGATTTCAAGAACAACCAGCAGAACAGCGCCGAATATCTCAAGGTCAATCCGAAGGGACGGGTGCCAGCGCTGGTGACGGATCGCGGCACCCTGACCGAGACGCCGGCGATGCTCGCTTTCATCGCACAGAGCTTTCCGCAGGCGAGACTGGCGCCGGACGATACCTTCGCCTTCGCGCAGGCGCAGTCCTTCAACAGCTATCTGTGTTCGACCGTGCATATCAATCATGCCCACAAGATGCGCGGCCCGCGCTGGGCCACGGAAGAATCTTCCTTTGCCGATATGAAGCGCAAGGTGCCGCAGACCATGGCCGCCTGTTTTGCCCTGATCGAGCTCGACATGCTGCGGGGACCTTGGGTGATGGGCGAGCAGTATACGATCTGCGATCCCTATCTGTTCACGATTGCCGGATGGCTCGAAGGCGACGGTGTCGATATCGCGACCCTTCCGAAAGTGGCGGATCATTACAAGCGAATGTCGGAGCGGCCGGCGGTGCAGAAAGTGCTGGCGGATGAGAAGCGCTGAACTGAAAAATCCCACGTCGTCGCGGCCTCCGCTGACGGGGTGATGCATTGGAGGAAAAGCATGAGCAAGGAATTCTTCAGCCCGGCGACGCTTTCGCCGCCGGTCGGCTACTCGCACATCGCGAAGGTCAACAAGGGCACGATGATCTATCTCGCGGGCCAGGTGTCGAGCGACGCTTCCGGCAAGCTGGTCGGCGAGGGCAATTTCGAGGCGCAGGCCGAACAGGTGTTCCGCAATGTCAGGATTGCGGTCGAGGCGGCCGGCGGCACCATGGCCGATATCGTCAAGATGAACATCTACCTGGTGGCGGAAGTCGGTCAGGAAGAGGTGCCAAAAATGCGGGCGATCCGCGACCGCTACGTCAACACGCAGAAGCCGCCGGCCAGCACGCTGGTGGTCGTCAGCCGGCTGGCGCGGCCGGGCTGGCTGATCGAGATCGAGGCGATTGCCGCGCTGGACGATTGAAACGAAAACGGCGCCCGCGAAGGGCGCCGTCCTGTAACGGTTGCGCGATCAGGCCGCCTTCACCGCGAGGTGCTTGAACATGTTGGCGCGCGCCTCGTCGTCCATTTCCGCCTTGAACTTGAAATTGTCCTTCAGCGCGATCGCCTTGGCCGCCGCCGGCCGTGCCGAGATTTCGTCGACCAGCCGCTTGACGTTGGGATATTTGGCAAAGGCGTCCTCGCCCATGATGAAGGGGATCATGCGGGCCCAACCCCAAACGTCCATGTCGACGATGGTGTAGGTGTCGCCGACCATATAGCGGCGCTTGGCCAGATGGTCGTTGAGGATGCCGAAATGCCGCTGCGCCTCGAATTGATAGCGGTTATGGGCGTAGTCGATTTTTTCAGGCGAAAAGTGCCTGAAATGGACGGCCTGGCCGCTAAAGGGCCCGACGCCGGTGGCGACGAACATCAGCCAGGACAGCAGCTCGGCGCGGTTGGCCGGGCCAGCCGGCGGCAGGAACTTGCCGGTCTTTTCCGCCAGATACAGCAGGATGGCGTTGCTATCGAACACCTTGACGCCGTCGTCGTCGATCGCCGGCACCTTGGCGTTCGGATTGACCGCGAGATATTCCGGCTTGAACTGGTCGCCGGCGCGGGTATCGACGGCGACGGGTTGGTAGGCGATGCCGGCTTCCTCAAGGAAGAGCGCGACCTTGGTCGGGTTGGGCGATCCGTTGAAGTAGAATTTGAGCATTAACTCCCCCTTGTTTCCTTGTTGCCGAAAAAAATCGGGACGCGGCAAGGATGCCGCTGACGGCATCTCCATGCTCAAATTTTTGCGGGGAGCGCAACCGACGAGTTTGTGAGGGCGCGGCTCAGCCGAACCAGAAGAACCCGACCACCCCGGCGACGATGAACCCGGTCCCGATCGCCGTCATCATGGTCCCGAAACGGATCGCCGAATGCAGGTTCGAAGCCTGCGCGGCGCGTTCCGAGCGGCGCGCATAGCCGTGCACGATGACTTCCTCGTTGAAGGCATTGTTGGCATCGAACCCGCCGGAGAGGCCGACGCAGATCAACAGCATGCCGAGAATGACCAGGCCGGCAAAGCCCAAAAAACTCAGCATCAGCATCGGCGGCAGGCCGCCCAGAAAGATCGGCAGCAGCGGCAGCACAATCAACGCTTCGGACGTTCGGGATCGCATCGGATCCTCCATCGAGCCGTCAATGGCGGCCGGTGCGGAGTACGGATGACGCAATGTATAGCAGGAAATCAGGCGGAATAGGATGCGGCGGCCCGCTGAATTTACACGGCAGCCATGCCGGAGCGGATTTCGGCGCGCAGCTCGTCGATCAGCCGCAGGCCCTTCTTGGTCTCGATATGCCAGAAGGTCCAGCCGTTGCAGGCGCCGGAGCCCTGCGCCACCGCGCCCATGCGGTGGATCGAGCCGACCTTGTCGCCGAGCATGATGGCGCCGTCGGCGCGCACCAGGGCACCGTGGCGTTTCTTGGAATCGACCAGCTTTGTGCCGGGTGAAATCATGCCCCGCTCGATCAGTTCGGAGAATGCCACGCGCGGGGCATCGCGCGCGGTCATGAACGGCGCTAGCGTGGCTTCCGGCAGCGGCTCGATCGCGGCGATGCGGGCTTCCGCTGCGGTCGCATAGGTCTGGTCGCGCTCGAAGCCGATGTAGCGGCGGCCGAGGCGCTTTGCCACGGCGCCGGTGGTGCCGGTGCCGTTGAACGGATCAATCACGAGGTCGCCGGGTTTTGACGATGACAGCAGCACGCGGGCCAGCAGGCCTTCGGGCTTCTGGGTCGGATGAACCTTCTTGCCGTCGGCGCCCTTGAGGCGTTCGTCGCCGGTGCACAGCGGGATCAGCCAGTCGGAACGTGCCTGCACGTCCTCATTGGCGGCCTTCAGCGCTTCATAGTTGAACGTATAGCCTTTTGCTTTCTCGTCGCGCGCCGCCCAGATCATGGTCTCATGGGCATTGGTAAAACGGCGGCCGCGAAAATTCGGCATCGGATTGGTCTTGCGCCAGACGATATCGTTGAGGACCCAGAAGCCGAGGTCCTGCATGATCGAGCCGACGCGGAAAATGTTGTGGTAGGAGCCGATCACCCACAGCGTCGCCGACGGTTTCATGATGCGGCGGCAGGCCAGCAGCCATGCGCGGGTGAAATCGTCATAGGCGGCAAAGGACGCGAACTTGTCCCAGTCGTTGTTGACGGCGTCGACATGGGATTCGTCGGGGCGCTTGAGGTCGCCCTTGAGCTGCAGGTTGTACGGCGGATCTGCGAACACCAGATCGACCGAACCTGCGGCAAGCTTCGACATCTCGGCGACGCAATCGCCTACGACGATACGAGCACTCGACTCTGACTCAAATTGTGTGCGGGGCGCCCTTGCAGACGCCCCGCGACGCGACTCAACCATGACTCAAATACTCTGACTCAGGCGACGCTGTCGGCGACGCGGGACTAAACAACCGACTGGCCGTACATTGACGTGCCGAGGTAAACACGGGGTTATCGAGCACGCGTATTGCGTGCGTCCTGGTTGTGATTGATGGCTAGGCAATAATTGCCGGGCAGGTTATTGATTAATGGAATGGAAATTATACCCGACTGCCGCGTTAGGTGTCGGCGAGTACGCCGCCAGCCAGCTGGAATGAGGAAATACCGCCATGCGTTACGATGACTTCCGCCGCAGCGACAATATCGACGATCGCCGCGACGACGGCGGCGGCGGAATGGGCGGCGGCGGTGGCATGCGGATGGGCGGCGGCGGGCTCGGCATCGGCACCATCATCGTGCTGGGCATCGTCGGCTATGCCTTCGGCATCGATCCGCGCATCCTGATCGGCGGCGCCGAAATTCTCACCGGCGGCAACCAGGCGCCGTCCTATCAATCCGAACGCCGGTCCTCCGAACCTGCAAGAAAGGGAGCGCCGACCGACGAGATGGGCAGCATGATATCTGGCGTGCTCGGCGAGATCGACGATCGCTGGGACGAGATCTTCAAGGCCAGCGGCCAAACCTACAAGGGGCCGCGCATCGTGCTGTTTCGCAACGCCACCAATGGCGGACGCTGCGGCATGGCGCAGTCGGCGATGGGGCCGTTCTATTGTCCGCCCGACAAGCAGATCTTTCTCGATACCGCGTTTTTCCGCGAGGTCGAAACCAAGTTCCGCGGCTGTTCGGGCAATGCCTGCAAGTTTACCGCGGCCTATATCATCGCCCATGAAGCGGGACATCACATCCAGAACCTGCTCGGCATCCTGCCGCGCGTGAACCGGATGCAGCAGCAGGCCGGCAGCAAGGCGGAAGCCAATGCGCTGCAGGTCAAGGTCGAGCTGCAGGCGGATTGCCTGTCGGGCGTCTGGGTCAATCGGCAGGAAAAGAAGCGTCCGGGCTTCCTCCAGCCCGGTGACATCGATGCGGCATTGCAGACCGCCGCCGCGATCGGCGACGACACGCTGCAGCGCAAGGCGCAGGGGCGTGTGGTGCCGGATTCGTTCACCCACGGCTCCGCCGCGCAGCGCAAGCAGTGGTTCATGACCGGCTACCAGCAGGGCACGGTGCAGTCCTGCAACACGTTCGGCGCGGGAGTGCTCTAGATTCTTCCGCTGTCATCCCCGCGCGAACGCGGTAGCGTTCGTCGCTGAGAGGTGCGAGCTCTTGGGCGAGCCTCGAAGTATGCGATGAGAAGCAAGATGCCCGCTGCCCATCCTTCAAGATGCGCAAGCGCGCGCACCTCAGGATGACGTAGAGAGGCTGGGAGGTTCAGGTGATGTCCATCGATGAAACAAAACAATTCGTCCCGCTCAACATCGCGGTGCTGACGGTTTCCGACACGCGGACGCTGGCGGACGACAAGTCCGGAACCACGCTGGCGGATCGAATCGCCGCCGCCGGGCACACGCTGGCGGCGCGCGAGATCATCGTCGACGAAGTCGATGCGATCCGCGCCATCGTCAGGCGATGGATCGCCGACCCCGGCATCGACGTCATCATCACGACAGGCGGTACCGGTTTTACCGGCCGCGATGTCACGCCGGAGGCGATCGAGCCGTTGTTCGAAAAGCGGATGGACGGCTTCTCGATCGCCTTTCACATGCTGAGCCACGCCAAGATCGGGACCTCGACGATCCAGAGCCGCGCCACCGCCGGCGTCGCCGGCGCCACCTATATCTTCTGCCTGCCGGGATCGCCGGGCGCCTGCCGGGACGGCTGGGACGGCATTCTGGCGCCGCAGCTCGATTACCGCACGCGGCCCTGCAATTTCGTCGAGATCATGCCGCGGCTGGACGAGCATTTACGCCGCCCGAAGGCGCAAGGCGCGTCGGTCTGATCGTCATTCCGGGAGCCCGAAGGATCGCGACGTATCCCGCTCACAACTCGCGCTCCCAGGTCTCGCCAACGAGGCTCTGGCCGAAACTGCGGTGCGGCTCTGTGTCGACCAGCACGAAGCCTTGGTCCTGATAGATCCTGCGGGCGGCGATCAGAATGCTTTGGGTCCACAGCGTGATCCTGCGGTAGCCGCAGGCCTGCGCGAACGCGATGCATTCGCCGACCAGCCGCTGGCCCAGTCGCTGTCCGCGTCCGGCCGGATCGACCAGCAGCAGCCGCAGCTTGGCGACATCGTCGCTCTGCCTGACCAGAAACACCGAGCCGACCTGGACGCCGTCGAGTTCGGCGATCCAGCAGCGCTCGCGCGAAGCGTCGAACGAGGTCAGGAATTTTCCCGCGATCTCCGCCACCAGGCCTTCGAACGAGGAATCAAAACCGTATTCGCGGGCATAGAGCGCGCCGTGGCTCTGCACCACCCATCCCATATCGCCCGGCCGGGGATCGCGCAGGATCGCAGGGGGCGGCGGCACGCTGTTTTCGCCGAGCAGCCGTTCGATCGCGGCCATCGCGCCGACCAGCCGCCCGCGGTCACTTCCCGGCAACGCGGCCAGCAGGGCCGCGACGTCGTCATGCGAACTGCGTTCGAGTTTTGCAAAAGCCTGACGCCCCCTGGCGGTAAGGCCGAGCCGGTATTGCCGGCGGTCGGACGGCAACGGCTTGCGGGTGATCAACCCGGCTTCGTCGAACTTCTGGACGATGCGGCTGAGATAGCCGGGATCCAGCCCGAGTTCGATCCCGATCTCCTTCGCCGCCGCGTCCTCCCGGTGCGCCAGTTCGTACAGCACCCGCGCCTCGCTCAGCGAGAACGGACTTTTCAGCAACTGCTGATCCAGCACGCCGAGCTTGCGGGTGTAGAACCGGTTGAAAGCCCGGACCGCTGATATCTGGTCGTCGTCGGAATCGTGTGGAGTCATCGCGCACCTCGATACTTGCCAGTGTCAAATAATTATTTGACTTTGACAAGTAATTTTGTGCTTGCGGCTCATCCTTCGAGGCGCGCAAGGGCGCGCACCTCTGGATGAGGTCAACTTGCTGAAACACGACAACCTCATGCTGAGGAGCGAGCGACGCGAGCGTCTCGAAGCATGGGCAGCGGGCGACTTGCCGAGCCAGAGCAGCCGGCGCTACGCCACCATGATCCGGCTGCGCAGCAAGGTGCGCGAGGAGCGGCCTAGCTGGCGCAGCAGCCTGGCTTCGGAGCGGCGGGCGTCCGGCGCGTAGCCGCCGAGCTTGTCGTAGTGATCGCGCGCGATCAGCAAGCCCTGTTCCGCTGTGGGTCCGGTGATCATCCGCACGATGAATTTGATCCCGTCGCGCAGGCCCGCATCGGCATAGGGCGAGCGGGCGTAGCGGAAGATCCCGGCGCGTGGACGGCCGCTGTTGGAGACGCCCTGGATGAACTGGGTGGTTTCCTCGATCCAGCCGGAGTCGAGCACCGCGCCGGCGCGCAGGAACATCAGCCAGGGCGAACGCGCCTGCCGGGCACCGGCCGCCAGCGCCGCGGCATGCGATCCCTGAAAGGCCAGGTACCGGCAACCCGCGACATCGGCGACGCGCTCGATCACCCCGTTGCCGGCGCGATCGACCAGCAGCACCTCGCGCACTACGCCGGCCGCGGCGCCCGGCACCAGCGCGGCGAGCGTGGCCACGGCCGGCTGTTCGACGCCGTCGGTGGGAATGATGACGCTCAGCATGGACGTTTCTGCGATGCCTCAATGCGGGGAAAACGCCGCACTGTTATCACCTTGTCACACTCAAATCAGCCCGCCGGTTGCAGCTTTTTGCGGCAGGGCGCCAATCGGGAGGCGTTCACGCGCGGTCACACTTGGCTGTGGATGATTGAATTTAATGTTCTTGCTTTGTTCTTTCAGACTGCTATGTTCCAGACATGAGCCGAGCATCCTCACATGCCCTCAAGCACCCGCCGGTCACGGCGCCCTCCGAGCCGGCGGGTGTACCTTCTCCTTTTCCCGAACTCGCGGTCGCGATCGAGCGCGAGCGGCGGCGTGGCCGCGGCGCGCAATCCAACTCTTCCGGCCGCTTCGAGGCCGAGGCGCGGGTCGCTTTCGACGACGGCTGGCAGAGCCTCGACGATCTGCCGCCGTTCAAGACCACGGTCGCGCTCGATACCGCGCGCAAAGTCATCACCCGCAACGACTCGCCCGACATCGGCTTCGACCGCTCGATCAATCCCTACCGGGGCTGCGAGCATGGCTGCGTCTACTGTTTTGCGCGGCCGACCCATGCCTATCTCGGCCTGTCGCCGGGGCTCGACTTCGAGTCGAAACTATTCGCCAAGCCCGACGCGCCGCAGCTCCTGGAAAAGGAACTGGCGGCGCAGGATTACGAACCGCGGATGATCGCGATCGGCACCAACACCGATCCCTATCAGCCGATCGAGCGCGAGCGAAAGATCATGCGCGGCATTCTCGAGGTGCTGGAACGCACCGGCCATCCGGTCGGCATCGTCACCAAATCGGCGCTGGTGACCCGCGACATCGATATTCTCGCGCGGATGGCGAAGCGCAATCTCGCCAAGGTGGCGCTGTCGGTCACCACGCTCGATCCGGAACTGGCGCGCACCATGGAGCCGCGGGCCTCGACGCCGGCGAAGCGGCTGGAGGCGCTGCGGCAACTGTCGGAGGCGGGAATTTCGACCACCGTGATGGTGGCGCCCGTAATCCCCGCGCTGAACGATTCCGAGATCGAGCGCATTCTCGATGCCGCCTTTCATGCCGGCGCAAGGGAAGCGAGCTATGTGCTGCTGCGGCTGCCGCTTGAGGTGCGCGACCTGTTTCGCGAATGGCTGATGGCGAATTATCCCGACCGCTACCGCCACGTCTTCACCCTGATCCGCGACATGCGCGGCGGGCGCGACTACGATTCGCAATGGGAAACCCGGATGAAGGGCACCGGCCCGATGGCCTGGATGATCGGTCGCCGGTTCGAAATCGCTTGCGAAAAACTCGGACTCAACAAGCGGCGCTCGAAACTGACGACGGATCATTTCGCCCGGCCGAAACGCAGCGGGCAGCAGTTGAGTTTGTTTTAGGACGTAGTCGTCATTGCGAGCGGTGTTTTTTCTAAATAACGGGAATTGCGCCGAGTTCCCGGTTGCGCCGCCGGGCGCGCTTGCGCACGATCCCGGCATGATTCGCGACAAATCCGAAAAAGAAAAGCCCAGGCGACTGCCCAGAGGCGTGATCGCCGTCGCACCGCCGAGCTTTCGCCGCGAGCGCGCGTTGATCAAACGCGGTGTCTGGCCGGTGGCCGGCTGCGACGAGGCCGGCCGGGGTCCGCTGGCCGGCCCGGTGGTGGCGGCCGCCGTGGTGCTCGACCCCAGGCGAATCCCGAAGGGCATGGATGATTCGAAGCGGCTGACGGCCGAACGCCGCGAGGAACTGTTCGAGGAAATCTGCGCGACCGCGTCGTTTGCGGTCGCCTTTGCGTCGCCGGCGCGGATCGATCGCGACAATATCCTGCGCGCCTCGCTATGGGCGCTGATGCGCGCGGTGCAGGCGCTGCCGGAAGCGCCGCGGCATGTGTTCGTCGATGGCCGCGACAAGCTCGATGTCGCCTGCGACTGCGACGCCGTGATCGGCGGCGACGGGCTGGTGCTGTCGATCGCGGCGGCCTCGATCATCGCCAAGGTGACGCGCGACCGGCTGATGTGCGCGCTGGCGCAGGATTGTCCGGGCTACGGTTTCGAGCAGCACAAGGGGTATGGCGTGCCGGAGCACCTTGCGGCGCTGAGCCGGCTCGGACCGAGCGCCTATCACCGGCGTTTCTTCGCCCCCGTGGTGGCCGCGCGGGAAAAACATCACCTGTCAGCCGTCGAACCCGACCTTCTGACGAGGGAAGCGCCCGCAGGCTCCGAGGTTGCCGCCGCCATCTAGCGCCAGTTGCCTCAGCGGCTGACGCGCTCTATCAAGCGTTCGACATTGAATAGGCCGGCTGGTCGGGCCGGGTGGGGCATTTTCGGACGTTTCATGCGTTTCACCTCCCTGATCATCGAACTGATCCGCGCCCGGCCGCGCTTGATCGTGTTGCTGGTGGTGCTCGCGCAGGCCGCCATCTGGCTGATTGTGCCGTTGCTGTTGTATCGAAGCCCGCCCGACGAACTCGCCACCGTGCTGGCGTTCGGCCGGGAGTACCGGGTCGGCACCGATCTCGGCCCGCCGCTGGCGTTCTGGCTCGCCGATATCGCGTTCCGCGCCGCCGGCAACCACATGTTCGGCGTCTATCTGTTGGCGCAGCTTTGCGCGATCACGACGTTCTGGACGCTGTTTCTGCTGGCGCGCGCCATTGTCGGCGCACAGCAGGCGGTGCTCGTGGTGTTGCTGACGCTGACAGTAACGGCCTTCAGTTCGCCCGGCGTCGAGTTCGGCCCGCTGGTGCTCGCGCGCCCGCTATGGGCGCTGCTGCTGCTGCATTCCTGGCAGCTGATTGGCCAGAGCCGGCGCAATGCATGGTTTGCGTGGTCGATCGAAGCGGGCCTGCTGCTGCTGACCACCGCCGCCGCGGCAGGCCTCCTGCTCCTGATCGCGGGCTTTGCGCTCGCCACCCGGCGCGGACGGCGGATGCTGAATTCGTTCGATCCGCTGTTCGCGCTGCTGGTGATCGTCGTGCTGGTGCTGCCCTGGCTGATCTGGCTGGTCCGCGCCGACATGCTGGCGTTGCCGCCATGGCCCGATATCGCGGATCTCAAGGGCAGGGCGCTGCACTGGAGCATCTTGCTCGGCGGGCTGCTGCTGGCGATTTCCGGCATCCTGCTGCTGGCGGCGCTCAACTCCGGCTGGTTTGCGCGCCACCCCGAAGAGGCGCCGATCATCTTTCGGCCGCCGGTCGATACAATGGCCCGCGACTTCGTCTATTTCTTCGCCATCGCGCCCGCGCTGGCCGGAAGCCTGATCGCCGGCCTGTTCAATTACGACCGCGTCGTCGGCGGCGCCGGCATCGCGCTGCTGATGTCGGGGCTGGCGGCGATCATCGTGACCGGCGACGTGATTCAGCTGCGGCGCCAGCGTTTGCTGCGCTCGGTCTGGGCGCTCATTGTCGTTGCGCCGGCGTTGGCCGCGATCGCGGGGACGCTGTTCCTGCCATGGACCGGCAGCGCCGAAGTGTCGACATCGATGCCCGGACGCGCCATCGCGCATTTCTTCGGCGACAGTTTCGAGCGGCGCACCAACCAGCGCCTGCGGGCGGTGGCCGGTGACCCGCAGCTGGCGAAACTGATCACGCTGGACAAGGCGCGTCCGCATCTTCTGCTCGACGCGACGCCGCAGCGGACACCGTGGCTGACTCCGGCCAAATTCAACGAGACCGGCGGCGTCGTGGTCTGGCGCGCCTCCGACACCGAGGGCACTCCGCCGCCTGAACTGCTGCAGCGGTTCCCCGGCCTGGTGCCGGAAGTGCCGCGGGCGTTCGATTGGCTGGTCACCGGCCGCCAGCCGCTGCTGCGGATCGGCTGGGCCATCGTGCGGCCGAAGGGATCGTGAGCACTGTGCATTCCTCATGGTGAGGAGCGCGTCTTCGCGCGTCTCGAACCATGAGAGCCCGTATCTCTCATCCTTCGAGACGCGGCGAATCCGCCGCTCCTCAGGATGAGGGGGTCTTCGCCTGCTCCAGCGCCTGCGCGATCGCGCGCAGATCGAGCCACGCCATCTTCTTGTAGGACGGCGAGCGCAGCAGATAGGCCGGGTGGAACGTCGCGAGCGCGCGGATCTTCCTTGTGCCGGTGTCGTAGTCGAACCAGCGACCGCGGGTTTTCATGATGCCCTCGCGGGTCGACAGCAGGGTTTGCGTGGAGGGATTGCCAAGCGTCACCAGCACGTCCGGATTGACCAGTTCGATCTGGCGCTGGATGAACGGCAGGCAGATCTGCGTTTCCTGAGGGGTCGGCGTGCGGTTGCCGGGCGGGCGCCAGGGAATCACATTGGCGATGTAGGCGCTGGAGCGGTCGAGCCCGATCGCCGCGATCATCCGGTCCAGCAATTTGCCGGAGCGTCCGACGAACGGCAGGCCCTCGATGTCTTCCTCGCGGCCGGGCGCCTCGCCGACGAACATGATGCGCGCCTGCGGGTTGCCGTCGGCGAACACCAGCCGCGTCGCGGTCGATTTCAGCGCGCAGCCGTCGAAGGTTTCCAGCAGCGCCCGCAGCGCCTCCAGCGACGGCGCAATTCGCGCGGCTTCCCGCGCCGACTGGATGGCGGCCTCCGGCGCCGCGGCCTCGGCGCGCGCTGCCGGGATCGCGGCGGGCGTGGCTGGAATCGTCCTGACCGGTTGAACTTGAGCCGGTTCGCGGGCGGCCGGCATTATTTCTGGATCGGACAGCCGGTTGACCGGCTCATCCGTCAGCGCGCAATCGACCCCGGACTCCAGGTAAAAGGCGAGCAATTGCTGGACGGTAGGGGCGCTCTCAGGCGTCATGGTTGTTGTCTGCGACATCCGGCCCAATCTAAAGCGTTTTCAAGCGAAGTGGAAACCGGTTCGCGTCAAGAAAACGCGTCAAATCAAGAATCTAGAGCCCCGTTTCGATGCAATCGAAACGGAAAAGGCTCTAGGCGGTCTCGCGCGGTTGCGAAACTCATTTCGGTGGTTGTTCTCCGCTCAAAAATCGGAAACAACGGGGTCGTTTAGAGGCGTTCTCAACCGGCCGGAACCAGATCATGAGCACCGAAGAATTACCGCCGCGCGAATCCATGGAATTCGACGTCGTGATCGTCGGCGCCGGGCCGTCTGGCCTCGCAGCCGCGATCCGGTTGAAGCAGCTCAACGCCGACCTCACCATCGTCGTGGTGGAGAAGGGTTCCGAGGTCGGCGCGCACATCCTGTCCGGCGCGGTGATCGACCCGGTGTCGCTCGACAAGCTGGTGCCGGACTGGCGCGAGGACGCCGACTGCCCGCTGAAGACCCAGGTCAAGACCGACAAGTTCTACTGGATGACCGCGGGGTCGGCGATTCCGCTGCCGGCGATCGTGATGCCGCCGCTGATGAACAATCATCACTGCTATGTCGGCTCGCTCGGCATGGTGTGCCGCTGGCTGGCGCGCAAGGCCGAGGCGCTCGGCGTCGATATCTATCCGGGCTTTGCCGCGGCGGAAGTTCTGTACGACGAAAAAGGCGCGGTGCGCGGCATCGCCACCGGCGACATGGGCGTCGGCAGGGACGGCAAGCCGAAGGATTCGTTTACCCGCGGCATGGAACTGCTTGGCAAATACACGCTGTTCGCCGAAGGCGCCCGCGGCAGTCTCACAAAACAGCTGATCGCGAAATTCTCCCTCGACGCCAAGAGCGAACCGCCGAAATTCGGCATCGGCCTCAAGGAAGTCTGGCAGATCGATCCGGCCAAGCACCAGAAGGGCCTGATCCAGCATTCGTTTGGCTGGCCGCTGAACAACTCCACCGGCGGCGGCTCGTTCCTCTATCATTATGACGACAATCTGGTGGCGGTCGGCTTCGTGCTGCATCTCAACTACAACGATCCGTATCTGTCGCCGTTCGATGAATTCCAGCGCTTCAAGACCCATCCCGCGATCCGCACCTTGTTCGAAGGCGGCAAGCGGCTGGCTTACGGTTCGCGCGCCATCACCGAGGGCGGTTACCAGTCGGTGCCGCGACTGACCTTTGCCGGCGGCGCGCTGGTCGGCTGCGCCGCGGGGTTCGTCAATGTGCCGCGCATCAAGGGCGTGCACAATGCGATGGGCACCGGCATTCAGGCGGCCGAGCACGTTGTCGCCGCGCTCGGCGCCAACAGGGCCAACGACGAACTGGTCGACTACGAGAATTCGTGGCGCGAATCGGCGGTCGGCAAGGACCTCTACCGGGTCCGCAACGTCAAGCCGTTGTGGTCGAAGTTCGGCACCATCATCGGCGTAGCGCTTGGCGGTATCGACATGTGGTGCAACACGCTGGGCTTCTCGCTGTTCGGCACCCAGTCGCATGCCAAGCCCGACCGCAAGACGCTCGATCCGGCCAAGGCGCATGCGCCGATTGCCTATCCGAAGCCGGACGGAAAGATATCGTTCGACAAGCTATCTTCCGTGTTCATGTCCAACACCAACCACGAGGAAGACCAGCCGGTTCACCTCAAGGTCGCCGACATGAACCTGCAGAAGACCTCCGAGCTTGAGGTCTTTGCCGGCCCGTCCAACCGCTATTGCCCGGCCGGGGTCTATGAATGGGTCGAGGAGCCGTCAGGTCCCCGCTTCCAGATCAACGCCCAGAACTGCGTCCATTGCAAAACCTGCGACGTCAAGGATCCCAACGGCAACATCACCTGGGTTCCACCGGAAGGCGGCGGCGGTCCGAATTACGAGGCGATGTGACCACGATCGCGTGAGCGGCGGTCCAAGTTTGGACCAAGGCAGCCCAGGGTCGGCGCTTCCGGCCACGATACCGCCACACTGAAAGCGTTTTCCAGACCGGGCCGGTCCGGAAGCCGGCCAGTGGCACCGGGGCTTTCTGCCAATCGATTCGCCACCCCGTATCCTTGCGGTTCAACGCCAAACGCGGCATTGTTGCTTGCCTTGATGCCGCTGGCCGGGTTCGCATCCGAGACGATCCTTGAAATCCCTGGAGCTAGGCAAACCCTGATGTTTTCCAATCGTTTCAATCGCCTCGATGGCCGGATCCTTGCCCTTGCCGCCTTGGCCGTGCTGGCCGTGCCGGGCTCGCTGTCGGCGCAGACTCCGGATCATTCCGCGGGCACGTCGGCCCAGTTCCCGACCAAGAGCGACCTCAAGTCGCTGACCACCTCCGGCAGCTATCTCGCCGCCCGCCACGCCAGCGTGGAGCGCGACGCCACCTCGGCCGCGGCGTTTTACCGCTCGGCGCTGCGCAGCGATCCCAAGAACAACGAACTGCTCGATCGCGCCTTCATCTCCTCGCTCGCCGATGGCGACATCGACGAGGCGGTCAAGCTCGCCGACCGTATTCTGACGATCGACAAGTCCAATCGGGTCGCCCGCCTCGTGGTCGGGGTACGCGATCTGAAGCAGAAGAAATACGCCACCGCGCAGCTCAACATCAATCAGTCGATCCGCGGACCGATCACCGACCTCGTGGCGACGCTGCTGGCGGGCTGGGCCAGCTACGGCGCCGGCGACGCCAAGTCGGCGGTCGCCAACATCGACAAGCTGACCGGTCCGGAGTGGTATCCGATCTTCAAGGATCTGCATTCCGGCATGATCCTGGAACTCGCGGGCAAGGAAAAGGACGCCGGCGTTCGGCTGGAGCGCGCCTACAAGCTCGACGATTCCATGCTGCGGGTGGCGGACGCCTATGCGCGATGGCTGTCGCGCGGCAAGGACCCGGCGGCGGCCACCGCGGTCTACGCGGCGTTCGACAAGAAGCTGGCGCGGCATCCCCTGGTGCAGGAAGGCCTGCGCGATACCAGGGCCGGCAAGAAACTGACGCCGCTGGTGGATACGCCGCAGGCCGGCGCCGCCGAGGCGCTGTACGGTATCGGCGCCACGCTGACCCGCCGCGGCGGCGAGGATCTCGCGCTGGTCTATCTGCAGCTGTCGCTCTATCTCGCGCCCAATCATCCGCTGGCGCTGCTGTCGCTGGCCGATCTCTACGAGTCGGTGAAGAAGCCGCCGATGGCGATCAAGGTCTATGAGCGCATGCCGGCCGCCTCGCCGCTGAAGCGCAATGCGCAGATCCAGCTCGCCACCAACCTCGACGCCGCCGAGCGCAGCGAGGAGGCGATCAAGATCCTGAAGGGCGTCACCGCGGAAGATCCGAGGGATATCGAAGCCATCATGGCGCTCGGCAATATCGAGCGCGGCCGCAAGCGGTTCGCCGACTGCGCCCGGACCTACACCAATGCCATCGACGTGATGCCGGCGGGCAGCGAGAAGGGCGCCTGGGTGACCTATTACTACCGCGGCATCTGCCTGGAGCGCTCCAAGCAGTGGAGCAAGGCGGAGGTTGACATGCGCAAGGCGCTGGAGCTGCAACCCGAGCAGCCCCATGTGCTGAACTATCTCGGCTACTCGTGGATCGATCAGGGCATCAATCTCGACGAGGGCATGAAGATGATCAAGCGCGCCGTCGAGCAGCGCCCGGATGACGGCTACATCGTGGACTCCCTCGGCTGGGCGTACTACCGCATCGGCAATTTCGAGGACGCGGTGAAGCACCTCGAGCGCGCGATCGATCTGAAGCCGGAAGATCCGACCATCAACGACCATCTCGGCGACGCCTACTGGCGTGTCGGCCGCACCCTGGAGGCCAAATTCCAGTGGGCCCACGCCCGCGACCTCAAGCCCGAGCCGGACGAACTGCCGAAGATCGAACTCAAGCTCGAAAACGGTCTGCCGGAAGACACCTCGTCGGCGGCTTCTGCGGACAAGAAAAAAGAAGACGGCAAGGGCGGCTGAGTGCGCTTGAGGGCGGCTGATCGAAGGGCTGGTCGGCGATGCCGGCGTTGATGCAAGAGCTGGTGCAAGAGGGGCGTGCCAAGGTCAACCTGACCCTGCGGGTGGTCGGGCGGCGCGTCGATGGCTATCACGACCTCGAAAGCGTTGTGGCATTCGCCGATTGCGCCGACAGAATCACCCTGACGCCGGGCGCCGCGCTGAATCTCAACACCACCGGGCCGCTGGCGCAGGCCTGCGGCGACGCCGAAGACAATCTGGTGTTCAAGGCCGCGCAGCTGCTCAGCGAGCGCGTGCCGGATCTCGTGCTCGGCGATTTCCTCCTCGACAAAATGCTGCCGGTCGCCGCCGGCATCGGCGGCGGTTCGGCCGATGCTGCCGCAGCGTTGCGGCTGTTGGCGCGGGCCAACGGCCTTGAACTCGACGATCCGCGCCTGATCGAGGTGGCGCGGCTGACCGGCGCCGACGTGCCGGTATGCCTCGCCTCGAACGCCTGCGTCATGACAGGGGTCGGCGAAACCCTGCTGCCGCTGAGCCTGCCGAAAATGCCCTGCGTGATGGTCAATCCGCGCGTTCCTGTCGCCACCAGGGACGTGTTCAAGGCGCTGGGCCTGCGCAACGGCCAGTTGCTGGTGAGCGCGACCGACGTGTTCCGCGGCACCGACTGGCCGGAAGCCGGCGCCTCGCTCGAAGACTGGGTCGAAGCGCTCGCCGCCGAACACAACGACCTCGAAGCCCCGGCCACGCGCATTCAACCCGTGATCGGCGACGTGCTTGCCGCCCTCAGCGCCAGCAACGGCGCCTGGCTGGCGCGGATGTCGGGCTCCGGCGCCACCTGCTTTGCGATCTACGAGAACACCGCCGACGCGAAGCGCGCGGCGCAGCAGATCCAGCGCGATCATCCGCAATGGTGGGTGCATGCGGGGATTTTGAGCTAGTTCGACTTGTCGTCACCTGCCACGCACTGACGACGGCACTGCCGCTAATGCGATCTCGCCAGGCAGAACGCCACTACCTGCTCCAGCGCGGTTTTCATCGGCGAGGCCGGGAACAGCGCCAGCGCGTCGACCGCCATCGCGCCGTAATGCTGGGCGCGGTTGATGGTGTCTTCCAGCGCGCGGTGTTTTGTCATCAGCCCGATGGCGTGATCGAGGTCGCCATCCGCGATCTCGCCGCGCTCCAGCGCCTTGCTCCAGAACGCGCGTTCGGAGTCGTTGCCGCGGCGGAACGCCAGCACCACCGGCAGCGTGATCTTGCCTTCGCGGAAATCGTCGCCGATGTTCTTGCCGAGTTTGGCGGCCTTGCCGCCATAGTCGAGCACGTCGTCGACCAGCTGGAACGCGATGCCGAGATTCATGCCGACCGAGCGGCACGCGGTCTGCTCGGCCTTCGGACGGTTGGCGATCACGGGGCCGACCTCGCAGGCCGCGGCGAACAGTTCGGCGGTCTTGCCGCGGATCACGGCGAGATACTCGTCCTCGGTGGTCGCGGTATTCTTCGCCGCCGCCAGCTGCATCACTTCGCCTTCGGCGATGGTGGCAGCGGCCGACGACAAAATGTCGAGCGCGCGCAGCGAGCCGACCTCGACCATCATCCGGAATGCCTGGCCGAGCAGGAAATCTCCGACCAGCACGCTGGCCTCGTTGCCCCACAACATCCGCGCGGACAATTTGCCGCGCCTGAGTTCGCTTTCGTCGACCACGTCGTCATGCAGCAGGGTCGCGGTATGCATGAACTCGACCGAGGCCGCGAGCTTGATATGACCGTCGCCGGAATAGCCGGTGAGGTTGGCCATCGCCAGCGTCAGCATCGGACGCAGCCGTTTTCCCCCTGAGGAAATCAGGTGGTTGGCGACCTCCGGAATCATGGTCACTTCCGAGCCGGTCCGCGACAGGATGGTCGCGTTGACCCGCTCCATGTCGGCGGCGACGAGCCCGACCAGGCCATCTATCGACGCGTTCGACGGGCTCTCGAAGGGTACAATAACCGCCACGCTGGTCTCCACATTTGCCCAATTCGGGCTACCTTTGAGTTATAATAATAGAAAGTGCGGGGGTAGGCGGCAAGGGCAGGTAAGGGCAGGTAAGGGCAGGTAAGGCGCAGGTAGCGGTTGACAGGCGCCCGCCCGCCCTGCAGCGGATCGGCAAAGGAGCGCCACAATTGCGGGAACTGGTTCGGACCAACGATATCGTGCTGGTTTCGGCGGTCGGCGCGCTGCTCGACGGCGCCAATATCCACCATCTGGTGCTGGACCAGAACATGAGCATCATCGAGGGCTCGCTCGGAATCCTGCCGCGCCGGATCCTGGTACATGAGGACGACAACCGCGAGGCGCGGCAGATCCTCAGCGACGCCGGCCTCGCCCACGAACTGCGGGCCGATGACTGACTCCGCCGGATCTTCCGACGTAGCCGAATTCACCGAGGATACCTTTCTCGGCGGACAATTGCACTTGCGTCAGCCGCGGTCTGGCCACCGCGCCGGCCATGACGCCATGCTGCTGGCCGCGGCGACGCCAGCTCGTTCCGGGGATCGCGTGGTTGAGTTCGGCGCCGGAATCGGCGCCGCCGGTCTCGCGGTCGCGAGGCGCGTGGCCGGGATAGAACTCGTGCTGGTCGAGATCGACGCCGATCTCGCCGTGCTGGCGCGGGAAAATGCCGCCGCCAATGCGATCGCGGCCGATGCGGTGGTGCTTGATGTGGCGTCCGCCGCCCCGGCCTTCGCCGCGGCCGGGCTTGGCCCCGACAGCGTCGATATCGTGCTGATGAATCCGCCGTTCAATGACGCCGCGCGGCACCGCGCCTCGCCGGACAAGGCACTGGCCCATCTGGCGGATGCCTCGACGCTGGAGAACTGGGTCCATGCGGCGCGGCGGATCCTGAAATCCGGCGGTGTGCTCAGTCTGATCTGGCGAGCCGATGCAATTGGGGAAGTGCTGGCGGCGCTGGATCGCGGCTTCGGGAGTCTCGCGATCCTGCCGGTTCATGGCGACGCCGGGAAGCCTGCGATCCGTCTGCTGGTTCGCGCGGTCAAGGGCGGCAAGGCGCCGGCGCACATCCTGGCCGGCCTGATGCTCAGGGATGAATCGGGGGCGCCCGATCGAGGGGTGCAGGATATCCTGGCGGGGAAGGGGGTATTGCCGTTGGCGATACCCTGATGGCACTGCTTACTGCGGAAGCGTTTCCGAGCGCTGATCCGGCGCGGAAGTAAAGTGAATCGCCGTCAAAAGTGCGCCAATCAGCATCACCAGCAGATAGATCTTCATGTCTTTCTCCACTGCGCCGTTGCAGCCTGATAACCAGCACAAAGCCAACGGCGTTCCAGCTTCTGCAATGACATCGGCGTGATAAATAATGGTTAACATTGAGGTAATGGCATGACGGAACCCACTGAATCACGCGGCGGTATCGCGGATGTGATCGACCGGCTGATGAAATTCGTCCCGGCGCGTTTGCGCAAAGGGACGGCGGTCGTGCCGGTGGTGCGGCTGTCCGGTGTGATCGGCGCGGTGACGCCGTTGCGGCCGGGCATGTCGCTGGCCGGCGTCGCCAGGGTTCTGGAGCGCGCGTTTGCGACGAGGAACGCCAGGGCGGTGGCGCTGGTGATCAATTCGCCGGGGGGATCGCCGGTGCAATCACGACAGATTTACCTGCGGATCCGGCAACTCGCAGCGGAAAAGAAATTGCCGGTGCTGGTGTTCGTCGAGGACGTGGCGGCGTCCGGAGGCTACATGATCGCCTGCGCGGGCGACGAGATTTTCTGCGATCCATCCTCGATCCTGGGCTCGATCGGCGTGGTCGGCGGCACTTTCGGGTTTCAGGAGTTGATCAGGAAGATCGGGGTCGAGCGGCGGCTGTATACCGCCGGCGAACACAAGGCGATGCTCGATCCGTTCCTGCCCGAAAACCCCGATGACGTCGCACGGGTGAAGGCGTTGCAGCGCGAGATCCACGCCCTCTTCATCGCGCTGGTCAAGGAGAGCCGCGGCGGCCGCCTGAAGGGCACGGATGATGTGCTGTTCTCGGGCGAGTACTGGGCCGGCGAAAGCTCGGTTTCGCTCGGCCTTGCGGACGCCATCGGCGACCTGCGCTCGACGCTGCGCGGCCGCTACGGCGACAAGGTGCTGACGCCGGTGGTGGCGCCGCCGAGCGGAATGCTGTCGGGACTGCTGGGCCGCAAATCGGCCGGCGCCGGCGCGCTGGCGTCGGCGGAAGGCATCGCCAGCCTGCCGGACGAACTGATTTCCGCGCTGGAGACAAGGGCAATTTGGGCCAAATTCGGGTTCTGAGGACGCAACACCCCGCGCCATTTGGCCCCGGACAAGGCGATTGCGGCCGGGGCCGGCTTGCGCGAGACTGCCAATCGGGGCTGACGCATGAACGACGAGGATCGACCGATGCCACCGCTGATCGCATTTGCTGGCGCTTTGGGTAGTCTGGCCGTGGTCCGCTGGGCCTACAAGACCGCCAAGCGGGTCAACCGCGAACTGGAAGAGGCGCGGCTCGCACGGGTCGCCGAGCAGGTCCGCTCCAACGACATTCCGACGCTGCGGCGCGATCCCGACACCGGCGCCTACCGGCCGGGGTGAACGACGACGCAATCCCGTAGCCCGATTGGCTCCATCCGGGCTACGATTTGACGCTCGTCAATGAATTGATTGGGTACCCCCCAAAAACACTTGCGCCGGCCTCGGGGTGGGGCACCACCCGTGAGGACCGGCGTAGCAAGCCTGGAGGTTAGTTCGTGTGTAGCGGACGCCCGGTTGCTTCAGTGTTCATGATCGACCGATCACGAATGCCGGCGCGCCGGTATTCGGAAGGGTAACCGTTTGGGCCGCCGAAGGTTCCGGGCATTGCCTTGATTCCCCGCTCCCCCGCCGATACGGTCCGCGCGCTTTCATACCCCCTCGCGAGACCGATTCTGACGATGGACGCCATTCCCGCCCACATGCGCCCGGAACGCTCGTTCCAGGGCTTTATCCTGGCTTTGCAGCGGTTCTGGGCCGATCAGGGCTGCGTGATCCTTCAGCCCTACGACATGGAAATGGGCGCGGGCACCTTCCATCCGGCCACCACGTTGCGGGCGCTCGGGCCGCGGCCATGGAAGGCCGCCTATGTGCAGCCCTCGCGCCGGCCGAAAGACGGCCGCTACGGCGAAAACCCCAACCGGCTGCAGCACTATTACCAGTTCCAGGTCATCATCAAACCGTCGCCGCCGGACCTGCAGGAACTGTATTTGAAGTCGCTGGCCGCGATCGGCATCGACTCCGCGCTGCATGACATCCGCTTCGTCGAGGACGACTGGGAAAGCCCGACGCTCGGCGCCTGGGGGCTGGGCTGGGAGTGCTGGTGCGACGGCATGGAAGTGTCGCAGTTCACCTATTTCCAGCAGGTCGCCGGCGTCGAATGTTCGCCGGTGTCAGGCGAACTCACCTACGGGCTGGAGCGCCTCGCGATGTATGTGCAGGGCGTCGACCGCGTCTACGATCTCAATTTCAACGGCCGCGAGGGTGCCGAGAAGGTGACCTATGGCGACGTATTCCTGCAGGCCGAGCAGGAATATTCGCGGCACAATTTCGAACACTCCGACGCCGACATGCTGTTCAGGCAATTCTCCATGGCCGAGGAAGCCTGCAAAAAATATCTCGACGCCGGATGGAAAGACGGCAAGCGCGACGCGCACCGGATGGCGCTGCCGGCCTTCGACCAGTGCATCAAGGCCAGCCACGCCTTCAACCTGCTCGACGCCCGCGGCGTGATCTCGGTGACGGAGCGCCAGAGCTACATCATGCGCGTGCGCGAACTGGCAAAGGCCTGCGGCGAAGCCTGGGTCCACACCGAAGCGGGCGGGGCGGCGTGATTTTTACCCTCCCCTGGAGGGGGAGGGTCGCTGGCCCAAGCAATGGCGGGCGGGGGGGGGGGGATGGGG
>NZ_JAUYAN010000328.1 GCF_030693485.1 Bradyrhizobium sp.
CTTGCGCGGCAGGTCGATGGTCTTCACCTTCTCGAGCTTGATGCCGCCGTTCTTGACGAGATCGTTGAGCGGCGCATCGGTCGCTCCCGTGATCTTCATGCGATACAGGTCGACCTTGAGCGTGCCGCGATGGTCCTTGTCGGTGAAGGTCGACGGATTGCAGACGCCGTCCGCACCAGCGGGTACCCAATCCTTCTTCTGGTAGAAGCCCTTCTTGACGTTCTCGCCGGTGGCGCCGCCGTTCTTGGCGGCCCATTCGACGGCTTCCCTCAAATAGAGCGCAGTGCAGACGCCGGCGATGTAGTGCACCGGGCGATAGGCGGTTCCGGCGGCATCGGACATCTTGGAGATTTCCAGCAAGGTCTTCATGCCGGGTGCGTTGCCGCCCCAGGCGACCGCGGTGCGCAGCGGAAACACCACGCCGTCGGCCGCAGCGCCGGCTGCCTTGGCGGCATTCTCGTCCATGCCCCAGACGTTGCCGAGGAACTGTACGTCGACGCCCGCGGCCTTGCAGGCGTTCAGGACCGAGATGTTCGAGCCCGCGGTGTTGCCGAGATAGGCGTAGTTGGCGCCGGAGCTCTTCAAGGTCAGGCACTGCGCGCTGTAGTCGCCGGGCGTCAGCGCGAACACGATCGGCGGCAGCAGGTCGAAGCCAAGTTCAGTCGCCATCGCTTCACCCGCCGCCTTGGGCGCGTTCGGATAGGGATGGTTGGCGCCCATGTGGACGTATTTCGGCTTGCCGGGCTTGCCCTTGGACTTCCAGTCCTCGGCGGCCCAGGTCAGCATGCCGCGAACCGCGTCGGAATAGCTCGGGCCGTAGAAGAAATTGTAGGGAGCGGGCTTGGCCTTGCCGCCGGCGCCGGTCGGATCGGAGAGCGCGGCGGCGTAAGACGCCGAGATGTCGGGGATCTTGTCCTCGGCGAGAAATCCGGTGAGGGCCTCGGTGTCGGCGGTGCCCCATCCGAGGATGGCGGCGACCTTGTCGGCGCCCGACCATTTCTTGTACTGGGCGATCGCGCGCGGCACCTGGTAGCCGTAGTCGACGGTATCGACGTTGACCTTGGCGCCGTTGATGCCGCCGTTCTTGTTGATCCAGGCATAGGTGTCGGCGACGCCCTGTCCGAACGGCGTTCCGACGTCCGAGGTCGGACCCGAATAGTCGGTCAGATGCCCGAGCGCGATCGGGGCCTGGGCGCTGGCCGCGGTGCTGCCGAGCAGCAGCGCAAGCGAGGCGGTGCTCAATAGGGTCTTCATGGTCATGGTATTTTCCTCCGGTCTTTTGTTGAGGTTTATTTTAGTCGGTCCCGTTCCAACCTCAATGCGAGAACGGGTAGAGTTTCCAGTAAGCCTTGATCTGCCGCCAGCGATGCGCGAGGCCGTCAGGCTCGAACACCAGAAAGATGATGATGATGATTCCGATCGCCATCTCGCGCAGGAACGCGATGTTGTTCTTGAGGCCGAGGAACTGGTCGATCGGGCTGTCGCGCAACGCGACGCTCAGCCATTCCATCGATTCCGGCAGCAGCACCATGAAGGCGGTGCCCATCAGCGTGCCCATGATCGAGCCGAGCCCGCCGATGATGATCATGGCGAGAAAGATGATCGAGCGGTCGATGCCGAAGCCTTCGTTGGAGACCACCTGGTTGTAATGCGCATAGAGCGCGCCGCCGACGCCGGCAAAGAAGGCGGCGAGACCGAACGACAGGGTGCGGTACTTGGTCAGGTTGATGCCCATGATCTCCGCCGACAGATAGTGATCGCGCACCGCGATCAGGGCGCGGCCGTCGCGCGAGCGGATCAGGTTGGTCACCAGCAGGTAGCAGACCACGACATAGGCGAGCACGACGTAGAAGTATTTCTTGTCGCCGCGCAGCGAATAGCCGAAGATCGAGAATGGCTCCGCGCTGGCTGGCACGCTGCCGCCGGTGAACCATTCGGCGCGGGCAAAGAAATCCAGCAGGATGTATTGCGCGGCCAGCGTCGCGATCGCGAGATAAAGCCCCTTGAGGCGCGCGGCGGGCAGGCCGAAGATCAACCCGACTGCCGCGGTGACGACACCCGCGAGCGGAATGCAGAAGAAAACCGGGATCGCGAACCGGTTGTTGAGATAGGCCGAGGTGAATGCCCCGAAGCCGAAAAAGGCCGCGTGGCCGATCGAAATCTGGCCGGTGAATCCGACCACGATATTGAGGCCGAGGGCGGCGATGCCGAAGATGCCGATCTGGATCAGGAGGCTCAGGCTGTATGCGCCAAGCACGTGCGGCGCAAAACAGATCAGCACGATGCCGGCGATCATCGCGTTGCGCCCGGTCCGGGTCGGGAACACGGTGGTATCTTCCGCATAGGAAGTGCGGAAATCGCCGGCGGGAATCAGGGTTGGGCCTGCCATGTTGTTTATACCCGCTCGATGTCTTTGGTGCCGAACAGGCCATAGGGCTTGATCATCAGGATGACGATCAAGGCGTAGAACGGTGCGATCTCGTACAGATTGCCCCAGTGCAGATATTCGCTGTCGAGGAAGTGCGCGAAGTTTTCCAGAAGGCCGATGATGATGCCGCCGAGCACCGCGCCGCCGACGCTGTCGAGCCCGCCGAGGATCGCTGCCGGAAACACCTTGATGCCGTAGAACGACAGACCCGCGGAAACCCCGTTGACCACGGCGACCACCACGCCCGCCACCGCCGACACCGTGGCCGAGATCGCCCAGGCCATCGCGAACACGTTCTTGACCGAAATGCCGAGCGATTGCGCGACCTGCTGGTTGAACGCGGTTGCGCGCATCGCGAGCCCGTATTTGGAGACACGGAAGAACCAGGCCATCCCGGCGATCATCGCCACCGAGACCGCAAGGCTCATCAGATAGACGGTCTGAACCTGCAGTCCCAGGATGTTGACATTCTGGGTGCCGAAGACGCGGGGAAACGGCTGGAGATTGACGCCGAACATCCATTTCATCAGCGCGGAGAGCACCGTGGACAGCGCGATCGTCACCATGATCACCGAGATGATCGGCTCGCCGATCAGGGGACGAAGGATGACCACCTGAATGGCAATGCCGAGCACGAACATGAAGACCAGCGTGATCGGCATGCCGATCCAGAACGGCACCTGGTATCTGGTCAACAGCGCCCAGCACACCCAGGCGCCGACCAGCAGCAATTCGCCCTGCGCGAAGTTCACCACCTGGGTCGCCTTGTAGATCAGCACGAACGACATCGCGACCACGCCATAAAGCGTGCCGACCACGAGGCCATTGACCAGAAGCTGGATCAGAAGCTGGGTGTTCATGCTGCTCGACAGACGTGAGTTGCGGGATTCTTCCCCTCTCCCCTTGTGGGAGAGGGTGGACGCGATGCGAAGCATCGCGGACGGGTGAGGGGTTGTCCCAACATGGCACCGTCTGCGACCAGACCCCTCACCCAACCGAGTCTGGATCGACTATCGGTGATGCCCTCTCCCACAAGGGGAGAGGGCGATGCGATTCGCACCGGTCGGTATCGGAGTTCGATGTAAATGCTTGCGTGCCTCATTCAGCGGCCTCCGCCACGGCCGCGTCGCGTCCGAGGTCGACCACCGCCAGCGTGGTGCGGATGCGCTGGGTGGTGCCGTCCTGGAAGCGGATCACGGTATCGACCGGGATGTCGCGCTTGCCGCCGTAGATCGCGTCGATGATACCGGCGTATTTCTCGTTGATGACGCTGCGGCGCACCTTGCGGGTGCGGGTCAGTTCGCCGTCGTCGGCGTCGAGTTCCTTGTAGAGCAGCAGGAAGCGGGAGATCCGCTGCGCCGGCGGCAGCGTGGCGTTGACGGTTTCGACTTCCTTGCGCAGCAGCGCGTAGACCTCGGGGCGCGAGGCGAGGTCGGTGTAGGTGGTGAACGAGATGCGCTTTTTCTCCGCCCATTTCGAGATGATGGAAAAGCGGATGCAGATCATCGCCGCCAGCGCATCGCGGCCGGCGCCCAGCACCACGGTCTCGGCGATGTAGGGCGAGAATTTCAGCTTGTTCTCGATATATTGCGGCGAGAACCGTTCGCCGCGCGCGGTTTCCGCCAGATCCTTGATGCGGTCGATCACCACCAGTTGCTTGTTGGGGTTGAAATAACCGGCATCGCCGGAATGCATCCAGCCATCCTCCATGTCGGCGGCGGAAGCTTCCGGGCTCTTGTAGTAGCCGAGGTACATGTTGGGGTGACGCACCACGATCTCGCCGACGCCGTGGATATCCGGATTGTCGATGCGGATCTCGATGTCGGCGGCCATCGGCACGCCCGTGGTGTCGGGATCGACCTGGCCAAACGGATGCAGGGTGTAGGCACCCAGCAACTCGGTCTGGCCGTAAAGTGTCCGCAGCGGCACGCCCATCGCCTGGAAGAATTTGAAAGTGTCGGGGCCGAGCGCCGCGCCGCCGGTCGCCGCCGAGCGCAGCCGGCTGAAGCCGAGGCGGTCGCGCAGCGCGCGGAACAGCACCATGTCCGCAAGCACCGAGCGCTTGTCTTGCGCCAGCGCCGCGAGGCCCGTCTTCATGCCGAGCTCGTAGAGGCTCTGCTTCAGCGGCGAAGAATCCATCACGCCGGCGCGGACGTCGGCGGCGATCGATTCCCATACCCGCGGGGCGAACAGCACGAAAGTCGGCGCGATCTCGCGGAAATCGTGCATCATGGTGTCGGGTTGCTCGACGAAGTTGACCTTCATCCGGCACAGCAGGCCTTTGCCGAGCACGTAGACCTGTTCCATGATCCACGGCAGCGGCAGCACCGAGACATATTCGTCGTCCGGCCCCTTCGGATCGAACGACAGGTAAGTGGCGCAGTGCCGCAGCACGCGGCCGGCGGCGAGCATCGCCAGTTTCGGATGCGCCGTGGTGCCGGAGGTGGTGCAGAGGATCGCGACGTCCTCGCCCCTGGTTTCGTCGACCAGCCTGTCGTAGAGACCGGGCTCACGGGCGGCGCGGGCGCGCCCCATCTCTGCAAGCTTGGCGGCTTCCAACAGGCGTGGGTCGTCATATTTCCGCATCCCGCGCGGGTCGGAATAGACGATATGCTGGAGTGCAGGCGCGCGGTCGGCCAGCGCCAGCAGCTTGTCGACCTGCTCTTCGTCTTCGGCGAACACCAGCCTGGCTTCGCCGTAGCTCAGGAGATAGGCGGCTTCCTCGTCCAGCACGTCGCGATAGAGACCAAGTGACATCGCGCCAATGGCGTGGGTGGCGATTTCCGCCGACACCCAGTCCGGCCGGTTGTCGCCGATGATGCCGATGACGTCACCGCGGCCGAGGCCGAGTTCGACCATGCCGAGCGCGAAATCGTGCACCCGGGCCTGATAGTCGTTCCATGTGAATACTTTCCAGAGTCCAAAATCCTTTTCGCGCAGCGCGATTTCGCCGCCATGCTCGCTGGCGTTGAGGCGCAGCAGTTTTGGATAGGTATCGGCTTGGGCGACGCGGCCGGCGTAATCCATCATGCCGCAGTCTCCGCTGACGCCGGCCTGTCGTCGGGATCGACCAGGACCTCGTCCTCTTCGCCGAGATAGGCGCGCTTGACATGCGGATCGGCCAGCACTGCCGCCGGATCGCCTTCGGCGATCTTGCGGCCGAAATCCAGCACCATGACACGGTGGGAAATATCCATCACCACGCCCATGTCGTGCTCGATCATCATGACGGTCATGCCGAACTCTTCATTGAGGTCGACGATGTAGCGCGCCATGTCCTCTTTTTCCTCGAAGTTCATGCCGGCCATCGGCTCGTCGAGCAGGATCAGTTGCGGCTCCAGCGCCATGGCGCGGGCGAGCTCGACCCGCTTGCGCAGGCCGTATGGCAGGGTGCCGGCAGTGGCCTTGCGCACCGACTGCAGGTCGAGGAAATCGATGATCTCCTCCACCTTGCGGCGATGCTCGAGTTCCTCGCGCCGCGCCCCGGTCAGCCAGTACAGCGATCCCGTGATGAAATTGTTCTTCAGCAGATGATGGCGGCCGACCATGATGTTGTCGAGCACGCTCATATGATGAAACAGCGCGAGGTTCTGGAAGGTGCGGCCGATGCCGAGCCGCGGCCGCGCGTTCGGATTGAGGGCGGTGATGTCCTGCCCGCGATAGAACAGCTGGCCCTCGGTCGGCTTGTAGCGGCCCGAAATGCAGTTGACGATCGAGGTCTTGCCGGCGCCGTTGGGGCCGATGATCGAGAACAGCTCGCCATCGTTCACGCCAAAACTGACCTCGGTAAGCGCACGCACGCCGCCGAAGCGCAGTGAAACCCCGCGCACTTCCAAAGCGTAATCCACTTGTTCCTCCGAGATACGGCGCTTGACGCGCTCTTTATCTGCCTTGCTCTGATCGAGCCGATCATACATGGGCCGTCATGGGTAAGCCATTCCAACCGCGGTAATGCCGCACCCTGTCCCCCCTGGTGTGCGGGCCGCGCTAAGTGATGGCTCTCAATAGGGCAAAGCGGTACTTTGAAATGTCTTGCGCCTGACAATTTCCAGGCAAATTTCGTCAGCGGCCATGATAGGCGTTTTGTTCCAGGGGAACGGAGCGGTGGTGGCGCCGGAATTGTTGTTGCGGCGCAGCATGGAAGTGATGCGACATCAGGGGGATGGTTCAACGCTACCATGATTGCAGCAGATAATTTGAAGCGCATCGCGGCCTGGTCGCGCGAATTGAACGAGCGGGAGACCGAGATCGCGCGCGCCGGCATCGTCGAAAAATCCTACCGCGCCAATGAGTTCATCTTCATGCGCGGCGATGTCTTCGATTACTGGACCGGCGTCGTCACCGGTCTTGCCCGCATGGGTATCGTGTCCCGGGGCGGCAAGGCCGCCAGTTTTGCCGGTCTGACCGCCGGCGCATGGTTTGGCGAGGGGACCGTGCTCAAGAAGGAGCCGAGGCGTTACGACGTGGTGGCGTTGCGGGATACCCGTCTGGCGATGATGGACCGCAGCACTTTCTTCTGGCTGTTCGAGAACAGCGTCGGGTTCAACCGTTTTCTGGTCAGGCAGCTCAACGAACGCCTTGGCCAGTTTATCGGGCTGCTCGAATATGGCCGGACGCTGGACGCCACCGCCCGGCTGGCGCGGTCGATCGCCTCGCTGTTCAATCCCATCCTCTATCCGGATCTCACGCTTCACCTGGAGATCACCCAGGAGGAAATCGGTGCGCTGTCCGGCATGAGCCGGCAGAACGCCAACCAGTGCCTGAAGCGGCTGGAGAGCCAGGGGCTGCTGCGGCTCGAATATGGCGGCGTTACCATCGTCGACCTGGAGCGATTGCGCCGCTACGGCGAGTAGCTGAAGTTACCGGACTGCGGCTTGCCGATGGCTGGGCCCGGGTTCCCCTCAATCCCGCAACCGGTTCCGGTTCAGACTTCCAGCCATTCCTTGCGAACGGCATCGTTGGCCTTGAGTTCGGCCGGCGTGCCCTCGAATACGATGCGGCCGTGGCCCATCACATAGACCCGATGCGAGATCCGCATGGCGATCGAGAGTTTCTGTTCCACCAGCAGGATGGCGACGCCGCGGCGGGCGATCTCGGAGATGAGATCGCCGACCTGCTGCACGATGATGGGGGCCAGCCCCTCGGTGGGCTCGTCGATCATGACGAGTTCGGGATCCCCCATCAGCGTCCGGCAGATCGTCAGCATCTGTTTCTCGCCGCCCGACAGCACGCCGGCCGCGGTATCGGCACGGGCGGCGAGATTGGGAAACATCTCCAGCATGTCTTCGAGCCGCCACTTGCCGGCGCGACTGGTATCCTTGATGCCCAGCATCAGGTTTTGCCGCACCGTCAGGCCGGGAAAGATATCGCGATGTTCGGGTACGTAGCCCAGCCCGAGATGCGCGATCCGGTAGCTCGGCAGGCCCGCGATATCGGTGCCCTTGAACTTGATGGTGCCCTGCGGCGGCACCTCGCCCATGATCGCCTTGACAGTGGTGGAGCGGCCGACACCGTTGCGGCCGAGCAGGCTGACCACTTCGCCGGCATCGATACGCATATCGACGCCCTGCAGGATGTGGCTCTTGCCGTAATAGGCGTGCAGATCGCTGACCTCCAGCATCAGGCGACCTCCTCGCCGAGATAGGCTTCCCGGACCTTGGGATTGCCGCGAATCTCTTCCGGCGTGCCGGAGGCGATGATCTGGCCATAGACCAGCACCGAAATGCGGTCGGCGAGGCCGAACACCACGCTCATGTCGTGCTCGACGATCAGCAGCGTGCAGCCCTCCGTCAGACGGCGGATCAGTTCCACCGCGCGTTCGGTCTCGGCGTGGCTCATGCCGGCGGTCGGCTCATCGAGCAGAATGACATTGGCGCCGCCGGCCACGGTGATGCCGATCTCGAGCGCGCGCTGCTCGGCGTAGGTCAGAAGACCGGCCGGCACGTCGCGCCGGGCCGTCAGGTTGATGTCGCTGAGGATCCGGGCGGTCCGCTCGCGAACTTCCGGCAAACTGTCGATGTTCTTCCAGAATGTATAGCGGTAGCCGGCGGCCCACAGCACGGCGCAGCGCAGGTTTTCCCACACGCTCATATTGGCGAACACGTTGGTGACCTGGAAGCTGCGCGACAGCCCGCGGCGGTTGATCTGGTAGGGCGGCAGGCCGGACACCACCTCGTCGCGCAGCAGGATGCTGCCGGTCGACGGCACCATGTAGCCGCTGATCAGATTGAACAGCGTCGACTTGCCGGCGCCGTTCGGTCCGATCAAGGCGTGGCGCTCGCCCTGCGCCACCGTCAGGCTGACGTTGCGGATTACCGAGGTGATGCCGAAGTTCTTCTCGACGGCGCGCAATTCGATGGCGGTGCTCATGCGACGGCTCCCTTCTCGCGGGCGCTGCCGGTTGCCTCGTCCCAGGCATGTCCGACCCTCGTCCAGGTCTTGCGCGCCAGCCAGTAGCCGCCGATCAGCAGGACCGCCGACAGCGCCCAGAGGTAGCGGTTCGCCGCATCGAAGGGGACGCCAAACGCCTTGATGTGGGAATCGTCGCCGGAATGGACGGCATGAAACACGATTATTTCGGTCGCCAGGATGAGGCCGACGAGCATGGCGAGCGTCGGCACGAAAGCGATCAGATAGCTGGGCAGCACCCTGCCGAACGTGCCGGCCTTCAGCAGCGGACGATGCATCATCAACAGCCCGGTGATGCCACCCGGCGCGAACAGCACCACGGCGATGAAGATCAGCCCGAAATACAGCTGCCACACCTGCGTCAGATCGCTGAGGCCGAGCGAGAGGAACGTGACGAAGATAGCGCCCACGATCGGCCCGATGAAAAAACCGATGCCGCCGATATAGGCAGCGAACAGCACCGTTCCCGACTGCACGGCGCCGAGATAGGCCGAATTGGCGATTTCGAAGTTGATGGCCGCGAGCGCGCCGGCGATACCGGCAAAGAAACCGGAAAAGCAGAACGCGAGGTAACGCACGACATGCGGATCGTAGCCGACGAACTGCACCCGCTCCGGATTGTCGCGCACCGCATTGCACATCCGCCCGAGCGGCGTGCGGGTGAGGGCGTACATTGCGATGACCGCCAGCAGCGTCCATGCCGCGACCAGGTAATAGATCTGGATTTGCGGCCCAAAACTCCAGTCGAACAGCCGGAACACCTTGGTGCGGTTGGCGGAGATGCCGGCTTCGCCGCCGAAGAATGTCCGCAGGATCAGGGCCGAGGAGGCGATCAGTTCGGCGACGCCGAGCGAGATCATTGCGAAGGCCGTGCCGCTGCGCTGGGTCGAGACCCAGCCGAGCAACACCGCGAACAATAATCCGGTCACCCCACCGATCAGCGGCACCAGCGGCAGCGGGATCGGCAGCTTGTTGGCGCCGATGATGTTGATGGCGTGAATCACCAGGAAGCCGCCGAGGCCGTAATACACGGCATGACCGAACGACAGCATGCCGGTCTGGCCCAGCAGGATGTTGTAGGACAGCGCGAAGATGATCGAGATGCCGATCAGGCTGAACGTGGTGAGCGATCCGCCGGAGCTGAACATTTTCGGCAGCAACAGCAGAACGATCGCCGCCGCAATCCACAACCCATAGAATTTGAGTTTCTCGGCGGCGGCCGGGGCGGGAGGTGCCGCGCTTGATGTCGTCTCGGTCATGTGTCGCGTGTCCCGAGCAGGCCCATGGGACGGAAGATCAGGATCAGGACCAGCAATACGTAGGGCATGATCGGCGCGATCTGGGCGATCGTCACGTTCCAGATATCGGCGAGCCAGGTCGCCGCATAATCGGGGCTGAGCGGGCCGAAGGCGCCGGACAATGAGCCGTTCATCGAGACCGCAAAGGTCTGCACCAGGCCGATCAGCAGCGAGGCGACGAAGGCGCCGGGCAGCGAACCCAGTCCGCCGACCACCACCACGACGAACAGGATCGGTCCGAGCAATCCGGCCATGTTGGCTTGCGTCACCAGCGCGGGGCCGGCGATGACGCCGGCGACGGCGGCCAGTGCGGTGCCGACGCCGAACACCAGCCTGAAGATCCGTCCGACATTGTGGCCGAGATGGCCGACCATGTGCGGATGGGTCAGCGCCGCCTGTACGATCAGGCCGATCCGCGTCTTCTTGAGCGTGATCAGCAAAGCGGCGAAGATCACGATCGAGACCAGCAGCATGAACATCTTGTAGGCGGGGTAATTGGTCGAGAAGATCGTGAACGCCGGGAAATCCAGCGACGGCGGGATGCGGAAATCAACCGGGCTCTTGCCCCAGATGATCTGCACGACTTCCTCGATCGCGAAGGCGAGGCCGAAGGTGAACAGCAGCTCGGCGACATGGCCGTTCTTGTGGACGCGACGCAGGCCATAGCGCTCGACGGCGGCGCCGATCGCGCCCGCCAGCAATGGCGCGATCACCAGGGCGGGCCAGAAACCGAACCACCGGCTGATCTGAAATCCGAAGAATGCGCCGAGCATGTAGAAACTGGCATGCGCGAAGTTGAGCACGCCGAGCATGCTGAAGATGACGGTGAGCCCGCTCGCCATCAGGAACAGCAGCATGCCGAACAGCACACCGTTCAGCGTGGAGATGACGATCAATTCAAGCACGGCGCACCGCCTGGGGAACTGGGGACGCGTCCGCCCCGAGGGTTCGGGGCGGACGGGTTACGTGCGAAATGTCTACTTCGGACGTTCCATCTTGCAGGTGGTCGGCAGCATGGTCTGGGCCGGCTCGATCTTGGCGATGAGCTTCCAGCCCCAGCCGGTCTTTTCCTCGTCGAACGGTTCCTTTTCGCTGCGCTCGCCGAGCGAGGAAATATAGATCGGCTGGAAGAACTGATGATCGTCCTTGCGCATGTTGCCCTTGCCGCCGTTGAAAACGTCGAATTCCATGCCTTCGAGTGCGAGCGCGACCTTGACCGGATCGATCGACTTGGCCTTGTCGGCGGCTGCCGCCAGCATGCGCATCTGGTTGACGGCGCGGGGGTAGAACAGGCTGAAGTCGTATTTGGCGCGCAGTGCTTTCTCGAACTCCTGCGACGGCTTGTTGTCGAGGTTCGGAATGCCTTCGCCGACCTGGAATACCTGATGGTTCAGGTTGGCCTGCTTGATCGCGGTCGGACCGCCGGTGCCGCCGGCATAATAGGTATACCAGTTCAACTTCAAGCCGGCGTCCGCCGAAGCCTTCAGCAGCAGCGCGAAATCCTGGCCCCAGTTGCCGGTCACCACGGTATCGGCGCCCGATGCCTTGATCTTGGCGATGTAGGGCGCGAAATCGGTGATTTTCAGCAGCGGATGCAGTTCGTCACCGACGATCTTGATGTCCGGCCGCTTGGCGCCGAGCATGGCCTTGGCGGCGGTTCGGACGGACTGGCCGAACGAGTAATCCTGGTTGATCAGATAGACGTTCTTGATGGCGGGCGCGGTCTTCATGTAGTTGGTGAGCGCCTCCATCTTGATGTCGGAGTTGGCATCCCAGCGGAAATGCCAGAAGTTGCACTTCTCATTGGTCAGGACCGGATCGACCGCGGCATAGTTGAAGTACAGGACTTCCTTGCCGGGATTGCGCTCGTTGTATTTTGAAACGAAATCGGTCAGCGCGCCGGCAACCGACGAACCGTTGCCCTGGGTCAGGATCCGGATTCCTTGATCGATGGCCTTCTGGGCCTGGATCAGGCTTTCCTGCGGATTGGTCTTGTTGTCGAAAGCCACGATCTCGACCTTCTTGCCGAGAACACCGCCCTTGGCGTTCAACTCCTCGGCGAGGAACTGGAACGTCTTCAGGCCGATTTCGCCGATGCTGGCGCCGCCGCCCGACAACGGGTCGATATAGGCGATCTTGACCGTTTCCTGCGCGATCGCGGCCGTGCCGAACACCGGCAGTGCGATGGCCGCAGCCATGATGAGTTTACGCATGTGCTTCTCCCTGTATTGGCTTTTCTTGGGTCTTGCCCGGACTGGATACCGGAATAGCTGGATTCCAGTCATTCGGCATTAGTCCTCACGTAAGTCGATTGTGGTCCAAGGCTCCGCCACCCGCAAGGGCGGTGACACATGGCTGGTCCGGCCTCGCCGGGGAAAATTTGCTTGGGTGAAGGGGGGCATGATAGGGGTTTGGCCGTCCGGCTGGCGTCCCTGGGGACCGAAGTTACCGGCCGGTCCAGCGCAATGTTTGGTGGTGTGTCGTCGTCTGGCTGCTCCCGAGCAGTCCCGGCGGTGTTGGAGAAGACATGACGGTTCAGAATTCGAAGCGGCGCGTTGCGCTGATTACCGGCATCACGGGTCAGGACGGCGCCTATCTCGCCGAATATCTGCTCGGCCTCGGCTACACGGTGCACGGCATCAAGCGGCGATCGTCCTCGTTCAACACCGCGCGCATCGACCACCTTTACGAAGATCCGCACACCGGCAACGTTCCGTTCCTGCTGCACTACGGCGACATGACGGATTCGACCAATCTGATCCGGCTGATGCAGCAGATACGGCCGACCGAGATCTATAATCTGGCGGCCCAAAGCCATGTC
>NZ_JAUYAN010000123.1 GCF_030693485.1 Bradyrhizobium sp.
CCCGCGATCATCGGAAAGCGCCGCACCACCGGCGCCTTGCCGGTGACGGCCAGGCCGTCCTTGTAGTTCAGCGTCGAATATTCGACGGCGACCGTGACGTCGCCTTCCATCAATTCGGCCTCGTCGAATTGCGTGAGCGCGGCGGTGGTGCCCTTTTCCGCCTTGTCGATCCTGATCGCCTTGAACATTGCCAACGTAAACTCTCCCCAAACGCCTGATCGGAGATGTTTACCTCATCAGGCCGGTTGCGCAACCGGGCGCGCTACCGGCGCCTCGACGATCGGCAGGTTGATCAGCGCCGACAGCACGCCGAACAGCACCGCCAGCCACCAGATCGGCGTGTAGGAGCCGAACGCCTCGAACACGATGCCGCCCAGCCACACGCCGAGGAAGCCGCCGACCTGATGGCTGACGAAGGCAAATCCATACAGCGTGGCAAACCAGCGGGTGCCGAACATCAGCGCGACCAGCGCGGAGGTCGGCGGCACCGTCGAGAGCCAGGTCAGGCCGGTGACGGCGCCGAACATGATCGCCGAGAAGGTGGTGATCGGGAACGAGATGAAGACGAGGATCGACAGCGCGCGCGTGAAATAGATCACCGACAGGATGTAGCGCTTCGGAAATATGTTCTGCAGCCAGCCGACACCGAGCGAGCCGATGATGTTGAACAGGCCGATGGCGGCGATCACCCAGCCGCCGGTTTGCGCTGACACGCCGCGGTCGGACAGGTAGGCCGGCAGATGCACGGTGATGAACGCGAGCTGAAAGCCGCAGGTGAAGAAGCCCAGCACCAGCAGCACGTAGGAGCGATGGCCGAACGCTTCCGCCAGCGCCGTTCTGAACGATTGCTGTTCCACCACGGGCGCATTGGCGGCGGTGGTCGCGGGCGGAGTCGCCAGCGCCAGCGACAGCGGAATGATCAGCAGCATCAGGCACGCGAACACGATCAGCGCCGATTGCCAGCCGACATTGTCGATCAGCGCCACGCCGAACGGCGCGAACAGGAATTGCCCGAACGATCCGGCGGCGGTGCCGGCGCCGAGCGCGATGCCGCGCCTCTCCGGCGGCAGCAGCTTGCTGAAGGCCGAGAGCACCAGATTGAACGAACAGCCGGAAAGCCCGAAGCCGATCAGGACGCCGGCACTGAGATCCAGCGACAGCGGGGTGGTGGCGTAGCGCATCATCAGCAGGCCGCCAGCGTAAAGCAGCGCACCGACAACCATCACGCGCAGAACGCCGAAACGGTCGGCGATCGCGCCGGCCACCGGCTGACCCAACCCCCACAACAGGTTTTGCAGCGCCAGCGCGAGGCCGAAGACGTCGCGGCCCAATGCAAGGTCCCGGCCCATCGGCTGAATGAAGAAGCCGACGCTGGACCGCGGCCCGAAACTCAGCAGCGCGATCGCGCAGCCGCAAATGATGATCACCAGCGGCGTCCGCCAGCCGATGATGCCGGGAGCGGGACGCAGCTCGCCTGTGGTGGTGGTCATGCAAATTCCCCGGTGGCTGCGTCGGGCCCGGACGGTCCGGGGAACACATGACAGGGAGTTAATGCATTCGCATGGAAATCCCAACCATCATCGAGGAAGTTTCTTGCAATGCAGCAATGCGAATCCGGAGCAGTGACCGAACCACCGGGATAGCTACCGCCGCACGGTCGCGCTCGCCAACTCGGCAGAACTCCTGGCGGCTTCGGCGAGCTTCGCCGAGATTTCCGCAGTCTGTTCCATGGTGCCCCAGCTCGGCGCCTCGCTGCCGTCGCCCCAGTTACGCGGGCGGTAGAAGGTATGCACGCCGGTCTTGTACATCTTCTTCATTTCGCTGACCCAGGACGGGCGCACCCAATAGGCGTGGTAGTGGGTCGATTTCGCCACCTCCGGCAGCCAGATCTGGCCGTCGAGCATCGCTTTCGCGATCTTCCTGGCGCGGTCCCACATGTCGGGCTCTTTCACCACATCGGGATTGTTGTCGCAGGCGAAGGTGAACTGGCAGGCGAGATGACGGTGCTTGTTCTGGTAGACCACGCCGCATACCGTATCGGGATATTTGCCGGAGAAGGCGCGGTTCAGCACCACCTGCGCCACCGCAATCTGGCCGCGCACCGCTTCGCCGCGCGCCTCGAAATAGATCACTTCCGTGAGGCACTTTTCCGACTTGGCGCGTGACTTCTCGTCGACGAGGCCGAGGCGCTCGGCCGGCGTCTTGGCGCGCTGGTTGTCGGCGTTGACTTCGCCCTTGGCGGCAATGCTCTCGCCGCTCTCGACGGTCTTCGACGGTTCATCGGCCGGCGTCGGCAGCGACGCCATCACCTTCAGGTCCGGATCGGGCAGCGTCTCCCGCAGCACGATCATCGGTTCTTCGCCGGGCTGCCAGCGTTCCATGCTCTCGGCGGTGCCGAGGGAGGAGCTGCCGAAAAACAGGCTGGAGGTCTTGAACGAGAAATGGTCGCGCGGCGGCGCCGGCGCGACCGCGACGCTGGACGGGGCCTTCCGTTCGTCGAGCGGCTGGGCCTCGAGCGACATCGAAACATCATATTGCGCCAGCGGCGGCGCGCTCAGCGCTGCCGCCAGTTCCGGATCGAGCCTCGCGGGTTCGGCGGCCGGCGCGGCGTCGGCGGTCTTGGCGCCCTTCACGGACGCATTCGAGGTCGACGGATCTTCCCGGGCGGGAGCGCCCCCGGCGGCTGCCGGAGCAATCGGTTCGGGCGTGACCGTAACGAGGCGGTCGCCCTTCAGGGTGCGGTCGACCCTCGGAAAGTCGGACATCTGATAGCGCGGCGGCGCCTGCACCAGAGGATTGCGCGTCAACGAGCCCGTGATGTCGATGTCCTGATTGTCGAGGCGGGCCAGCCGATAGCTCACGGTCTGCGGCGAGGCGGTGCCGATCGGACGGCCGAAACTGTAGGTGGCGAGCTGAATGTTGCTGGCGGCGGAATAGACGCGCTTCTGCCAGCGCTCCGCGACACCGGGCTGCCTGGCCAGCAGCGATGCGATATCCTGGTATCCTAGCTCGGTCGGGATCAATGCGAAGATGCAAAGACCCAGACCGAAGGGCGCGAAACGCGCGCCCTTCGGCCGGTTACGCATTACTGACATCGATTACTCACGCAACGCTTACACACACAAAATCGAATTTCAGTACATCCGTAAAATTCGATCCTTTTCGTTGGTATCGAATTTAGGTTGCCGGGGCGTTAATCGCAGTTGCACGCGCGATACACGCAAGGGAACGTTGCGGGCGGCGGAATGGCTTCGAAAAGCTTGGTAAACAGGCGCTCGACCGAAATGGTAAACGGCGCGTCAACGAAGATCAGTCCGCGCATCATTACGGGTTCCCGCATTCGCACGAACAAAAACGGCCGGGAACAATCCCGGCCGGCTTCGGTCTCGTGAACCGTGGCCGTGCCTCAGGCCTGGCTGGCGACGGCCTTGCCGAGTGCGGCCTGTGCCGCGGCCAGCCGCGCGATCGGCACGCGGTAGGGCGAGCAGGAGACGTAGTCGAGTCCGATCTCGTGGCAGAACGCCACCGAGGCGGGATCGCCGCCGTGTTCGCCGCAGATCCCGACCTTGAGACCCGGGCGGGTCTTGCGCCCGCGCGCGACGCCGATCTTGACCAGTTCGCCGACGCCATCGCGGTCGACCGAGATGAACGGATCGATTTCGAGGATGCCCTTGGCGACATAGGTGCCGAGGAAACTCGCGGCATCGTCGCGGCTGATGCCGTAGGTGGTCTGCGTCAGGTCGTTGGTGCCGAACGAGAAGAATTCGGCGGTTTTGGCGATCTCGCCGGCCATCAGGCACGCGCGCGGCAGTTCGATCATTGTACCGACCTGATAGGCGAGCTTCCTGCCGGTCTCCTTCATCACCGACTGCGCGGTGGAATCGATCCGGCCCTTGATCAGGTCGAACTCGGCCTTGGTCGCGATCAGCGGCACCATTACCTCGAGGCCGACCGCCTTGCCGGTGCGCTTTTCCGCCTCGACCGCGGCTTCAAAGATGGCGCGGGCCTGCATCTCCGCGATCTCGGGATAGGCGATGGCGAGACGGCAGCCGCGGAAGCCGAGCATCGGATTGAATTCGGCGAGATCGCGGGCGCGGTCGGCGAGCCGGCGCGGATCGGTATTCATCGCGCGCGCGACTTCCTCGATCTCGGCCTGGGTGTGCGGCAGGAACTCGTGCAACGGCGGATCGAGCAGCCGGACCGTCACCGGCAGGCCCTTCATGATCTCGAACAGCTCGACGAAATCGGCGCGCTGCATCGGCAACAGCTTTGCGAGCGCGGCGCGACGCGACTGCTCGTCCTCGGAAAGGATCATCTCGCGCACGGTGCGGATGCGGGTTTCCTCGAAGAACATGTGCTCGGTGCGGCACAGCCCAATGCCCTCGCCGCCGAATTTGATGGCGGTGCGGGCATCCTCGGGGGTGTCGGCGTTGACGCGGATCCCGAGCCTGCGGAAGGAATCGGCCCAGCCCATCAGCGTGCCGAATTCGCCGGACATCGCCGGCTCGATCATCGGCATCCGCCCGGCCAGCACCTGGCCCAGCGATCCGTCGATGGTGATGACGTCGCCGGTCTTGAAGGTGCGGGTACCGATGCTCATGGTGCCGCGGCCGTAATCGACGCGGATCGAGCCGCAGCCGGAGACGCAGGGCTTGCCCATGCCGCGCGCCACCACCGCCGCATGCGAGGTCATGCCGCCGCGGGTGGTCAAAATGCCTTCGGCGGCGTGCATGCCGTGAATGTCTTCCGGGCTGGTTTCGATCCGCACCAGAATGACCTTGCGGCCATCGGCCTGCAGCTTGGCCGCTTCATCCGACGAGAACACGATTTCGCCCGAGGCCGCACCCGGCGAAGCCGGCAGACCGGTGGCGATGATGTCGCGCCTGGCGCCGGGATCGATGGTCGGATGCAGCAACTGGTCGAGCGAGGCGGGATCGATCCGCGACACCGCTTCCTTCTTCGAGATCAGGCCTTCATTGGCGAGTTCGACCGCGATGCGAAGCGCGGCTTTCGCGGTGCGCTTGCCGCCGCGGGTCTGCAGCATCCACAACTTGCCCTGCTCGACCGTGAACTCCATGTCCTGCATGTCGCGGTAGTGCTTTTCCAGCAGCGTGTAGAACTTGGTCAGTTCATTGAACGCCTCGGGCATCGCGACTTCCATCGATGCCTTGTCGGAGCCGGATTCCTTGCGCGCGAATTCGGTGATGTCCTGCGGCGTGCGGATGCCCGCCACCACGTCCTCGCCCTGCGCGTTGATCAGGAATTCGCCGTACAGCTTGCTCTCGCCGGTCGAGGGATTGCGGGTGAACGCAACGCCGGTCGCCGAGGTCTCGCCCATATTGCCGAACACCATGGCCTGCACGTTGACCGCGGTGCCCCAGGATTCCGGAATGTCGTGCAGCCGGCGGTAAGTCACCGCGCGCGCATTCATCCAGGATGAAAACACCGCGCCGATCGCGCCCCACAATTGCGCGTGCGGATCCTGCGGGAAATCCTTGCCGGTCTCGCGCGCCACCGCATCCTTGTAGCGGCCGACCAGATCGACCCAGTCGTCACCGGTGAGATCGGTGTCGAGCGTGTAGCCCTGGCTGTCCTTGAAGGTATCGAGGATGTCCTCGAAATGATGATGCTCGAAACCGAGCACGACATCCGAATACATGGTGATAAAGCGGCGATAGCTGTCATAGGCGAAACGGCGATCGCCCGACAGTTCCGCCAGCGCTTCCACGGTCTTGTCGTTGAGGCCGAGATTGAGAACGGTGTCCATCATGCCCGGCATCGAGGCACGGCCGCCGGAGCGCACCGAAACCAGCAGCGGATTCTTCGCATCGCCAAACGCCTTGCCGGTCAGCTTGCCGACATGGTCCAGCGCCTTTTCGACCTGCGCCTTCAGAGCGGGGGGATAGGATTTATCGTGCGCGTAGAAGTAAGTGCAGACCGAGGTTGGAATGGTGAAGCCGGGAGGCACCGGCAGGCCGAGATTGGCCATCTCGGCGAGGTTGGCGCCCTTGCCGCCGAGCAGATCGCGCAGGCCGGCTTTGCCTTCGGCCTTGCCGTCGCCGAAGGTGAACACCCATTTGCCGGATTTTGTCACATCGGCCACGGGCTTCGCCGGCGACTTGACGACAGCGGGCTTCTTCGCGGCTTTCGGCGCCGGCTTGGCCGGGCTTTTCGTCAGCGCCTTGCGGGCCGCCACGGGAGCTGCGGCCTTCGCCCGCACGGGGGAGGATGGCTTTGATTTCGCTACGGTTTTCTTGAGCTTGGAGGCGACTTTGGCCATGACTGCAATAAATCCGCGAGAGGAAGGGGAGTTGCGCGCCTTACACCACTTTGGACAGTTCCGCGCAAGGCGCGAGTTCCCGGTTGAACGCTAGATCTTGAGCATCTTGAACAGACCGAGACCCGCCAACCCGATGAAGATCAGATAGATCGCGACCACGAAATTGAGGAAGCGCGGCATGATCAGAATGAGAATGCCGGCGATCAGCGCCACAATGGGCTGAATGTGGGCAGCGGTGATGGTCATGAATCTCTCCGGTGAAGCTGGCGGGGGATCGAAGCGAATCGACAAGGAACAATTTAGCCCGCCGCAGGGTTCCACGATAGGAGACGCTTGTGGCTTCAATGGGTTCCGCAAACCGCAAAAAGTGCCGAAAATTACAGCAACGGAACCGGGGTCGTTTCCAGGAACGATGCCCCGCGCGATGAATTGGGTAGGCATTGCGTGCTGTGCCAGGCCAGCGTGCTTCACCTCGAAGGAGTTGCTCATGCGGAACAGAATTCTTGCCGTCGCTGCAATCATCGGCGCCATCGGCGTGCCGATCGCGGCGCAGGCGCAGGGCGAAATCACCACCGGCGCCGCGCGCGGCAATACCGTTGTGATCACCGAGACGGATGGCATTGCCACCGATCGGCGTCCTGCATTCCGCGAATATGTCATTCGCCAGCAGGTACCGAAATTCACCGTCCCGGATCGCATCGTGGTTGGCGGCGTGCTGCCGGACGCCGGCATCACCTATTACGACGTGCCGCAGACTTACGGTGCCACGACCCATCGCTACACCGTGGTGAACGGGCAGACCGTGCTGGTCGATCCGAACACCCGCCGCATCGTTCAAGTGGTCGATTAAGGGTTCAGCCGCTGAACGAATGGTCCGGATGCCCGCAGCGGCGCTCCGGACATCAAGGCCCCGTCCGGTCTCCCCCGCCGGGCGGGGCTTTTGGTTGACTGACGGTGTGGCGCACCATCTCGCAACGTCGTCCCTGCGAACGCAGGGACCCATAATCCCGAGCGCCTGTTGTTGCGGAAGGTATCTAACACCAACGTCTCACCGCTAAGCCGCACGCGGGGATGACGGCTACCTGGCTAATCCTGTATCCTGGAAAAATCCGCTACCGCGCGCGTGGCGGCACGGATTTCGTTCAGCAGCTTCAGCCGGTTCTCGCGCACCTTGACTTCGTCGTCGTTGACCTTGATGCCTGCCTCCTTGCTGAAAAACGAATCTACTGCACTTCGAAGAGTTGA
>NZ_JAUYAN010000331.1 GCF_030693485.1 Bradyrhizobium sp.
CGAGCGCATGCCAAGCCAACAGACCGGGGAACGGACGGGGTCAAGGCCGTCAGCCGCCGAAGGCGGGGGCGCGCTTCGCGCCAGCCTTGAGGCCGGCCGATCACCGGTCTACTTCAGCACAGTTGCTCTGAACGGGACGGGGATGGCAAATCATATAGCCTGGTTTGCAATTCCGGAAAACAGAATTATTTTTTCGCGAAGGGCTTGACACGACTTCCGATAAACGGAAGTGATTTTCCCGTCGGGTAGTCACACAACGTCACACAGCAAGACTGCGGAAAGGTGGCGGATCAAGAACGCAGTGTGTCGTCATTCTGAGGTGCGAGCCTCCTGGCGAGCCTCGAAGGATGACTGGCTACGTGGATGCGGCCATCCTTCGAGACGCCGCGCAAGAGCGCGGCTCCTCAGGATGACGATGGCGTGTTCAGCTAATACAGCGGCGGAACCTGGCCGACCTTCAGCGGGCCGAAAAACACCGCGCCGTCGACGAAGCGCAGCGGGAATGCCCGCGCCTTCTTGCCTTCCAGCACGGCTTCCTTGCCCAACGCGTTGATGCCGGTGATGACGCCGACATTGGCATTCTGTTTGACGACCCGGCCGAGGCCGGGGATCGCGCGGTCGAGCGCGCCGAGCAGGTTGCTGACGTCCTGACTCCTGACCCCCGGTGCGACGCGATCGAGTGTCGCCTGCGGCACGCCCTCTTCCAGCATTTTCTCGATGCCGAGCGCCGGGATCACCTTCTCGATGCCGGCCACCGTCATCTGCAGTTCGCCGTCGAGACGGCCGCTGGCGCTGAGGCCGAGGGTGCCGGTGGCGACCGCGATCAGCTCGCCCTGCGCAATCCGCGACTGCACGATTTCGACCCGGCCGCCGGCGGCCTGGATTTCTCGAAACCGCTCGGGCCAGGGTTTGGGGGCAAAATCCTTCAACCCGCTGAGCAGCGTGCGGACGTCGGCATCGAACGGCGCCGCCAGCAACGGATGCAGTTCCTGCACGCTGCCTTGCTCGATCTTCAGCACAGTCTCGATCACAGGGCGATCCTGCACCGAGCCCTCGGCGAGGCGGCCGTGCAGCTCGACCAGTCTGGCGCGCGCCAGCGGCGTCTGCGCCGGGCCGTTGACGCGGTCGATCGAGGGATCGTCGAACGCGATCGAGCCGCGTTGCGGGACGGCGGGCAAACCGACCACGCTGCTGCGGGCCTTGCTCCAGTTCACCATCATCGCGGGCGGCCCGCCGCGATCCGAGATCGTCGCCGGCGCGGTGAATTCGGCGATCAGCCGTTGCGGATCCCAGATCTGCGCCACCACCAGGATTTCGCCGAGCCTGACAGTGATGGGCGCCTGCGTCGCGGCCTGTTCCGCGGTCTGCGAACGCAGCGCGACGCTGGCGCCGTTGCAGCGGACTTCGAGGCGAAACGGAAAGCCGGCCACCGAACGCCTGGCGCAGTCATAGACCCGGCCGGATGCCGCCTCCTGGGCGCGCCAGGCGTCCGCCTTGACCTCGACCTGGGAGGCGGCGAAGAACCAGAATCCGCTCCACACCGCCGCTGCGACCAGGAGCAAGGCAGGCATGAAGAAAAGGCGCCAAAGCGGGCGCCGGCGCGGCGCGAGGGTGAGTTCGGACATGCGGGACCTTTGGCCGACGATTTTGTCAATTAAGCGGTGATGCAAGCAGGTCGCCGGCCGGGATCAGGTTAACGTATTTTCACCCGCCGCAAAACTCTGCTAGGCGTGCGCGCGATGCCAGCCAAAATCGTACCCGAAGCGGAATTGTCCAAAGGCGACCTGTGGGTGTTCGGCTACGGCTCGCTGATGTGGCGGCCGGGCTTTGAGTTCATCGAACAGGTTCCGGCCCGGCTGATCGGCGAGCACCGCGCGCTCTGCGTCTATTCGTTCGACCACCGCGGCACCCCGGAAAAGCCCGGCTTGGTGCTCGGGCTCGACCGCGGCGGCGCCTGCCGCGGCGTCGCGTTCCGGGTGGCGGCGATGCAGCGTGGCGACGTGGTGGACTATCTGCGCAGCCGCGAGCAGACCACCCACGTCTACCGCGAGGTGATGCGTTCGGTCTGGCTCGAGAACGAAGCCCGCGAGCGGGTCAGCGCGCTGGCCTATGTGGTCGATCGCGGCCACGTGCAGTATGCCGGACGGCTGTCGTTGGCCGAGCAACTGCGCTTCGTGCAGCAGGGCCACGGCCGCTCCGGCAACAACCGCGACTATGTGCTGGCCACGGTGAAGTCGATCGAGGCACAGGGTTTTCGCGACGCGCAGTTGCATCAGCTGGCGGCGATGCTGCATGGGGATGCGCGACCACTTCACCCTCCCCTGGAGGGGGAGGGTCGGCTCACATTGAGCGCAGCGAAATGTGAGACGGGGTGGGGTGAAGGACTCTCAACGCACACACCATTCGAAACGAGAGACCGTCACCCCACCCCGCCGCTCCTTTCATTCGCGTCGACCCTCCCCCTCCAGGGGAGGGGGAAGTGGTCGCGCATCCCCAAGCAGCATCGCCGCCAGCTGATGCAACTGCGCGTCGCGAAAACCCAGTGCCTCGATCGAC
>NZ_JAUYAN010000333.1 GCF_030693485.1 Bradyrhizobium sp.
AACTCTCGGGCATCGTGCTGATCGTGATCGGCGTCGCAATGCTGATCGCGGTGTGACGGTCTTCACCCTCCCCTGGAGGGGGAGGGTCGACGCGAATGAAATGAGCGGCGGGGTGGGGTGAAAGTCTCTCACCTCGATCAGTGCCTGCGTGGATAGACCGTCACCCCACCCCGTCTCGCATTTCGCTGCGCTCAATACGAGCCGACCCTCCCCCTTCAGGGGAGGGTAAGAAGAAACGTCACGCCGTCTCCAGCGCCGCCTGCAAATCCTCGATCAGATCGTCGCGGTGCTCGAGCCCGGCGGAGAAACGAATAAATCCTTCGCTGATGCCGAGCTCGGCACGCGCCTCCGGAGTCAGCCGCTGATGCGTGGTCGTCGCGGGATGGGTGACCAGACTCTTGGCGTCGCCGAGGTTGTTGGAGATCCGCGAGATCTTCAGGCTGTTGAGGGTGCGGAACGCCGCCGCCTTGCCGCCCTTGACCTCGAATCCGACCAGCGTCGAGCCGGCGCGCATCTGCTTCTTCACCGTGGCGGCCTGCGGATGATCGGACCTTCCGGGATAGATCAGCCGCGAGATTTTCGGATGCTGCGCCAGCGCGTCGGCGATGGCGCCCGCAGTTTCAGTCTGGGCGCGGACGCGCACTGCAAGCGTCTCCAGCCCCTTCAGCAGCACCCAGGCGTTGAACGGCGACATCGACGGGCCGGTCTGGCGCATGAAATTGTGGATGTGCTCGGCGATGAACGCTTCCGAGGACAGAATGATGCCGCCGAGGCAGCGGCCCTGGCCGTCGATGTGTTTGGTCGCGGAATATACCACGACGTCGGCGCCAAGCGTGAGCGGGCTCTGCCAGATCGGCGTCGCGAACACATTGTCGACGATCAGCCGCGCGCCGCCGGCATGGGCGATCTCGGCGATCGCGCCGATGTCGAGCACGTCGAGCGTCGGATTGGTCGGGCTCTCCAGGAAGCAGGTTCTGGTATTGGGCCGCATCGCCTTCTGCCACTGGTCGAGGTCGAGGCCGTCGACCAGCGTCGACGAAATGCCGTAGCGCGGCAGCAGGTCTTCGACCACGTAGCGGCAGGAGCCGAACATCGCCTTCGCCGCCACCACGTGATCCCCGGCCTTCAGCGGCGCGAGAATCGCGGTCGTCACCGCGGCCATGCCGGTGGCGGTGGCGCGCGCGGCTTCGGCGCCTTCGAGCTCGATCATGCGGCGCTCGAACATCGAGATGTTGGGATTGGAAAAACGCGAATAGAGAAAACCGGGCTCCTCGCCCTTGAACCGCGCCTCGCACTGCTCGGCGCTGTCGTAAACAAAACCCTGGGTCAGGAACAGCGCTTCGGACGTTTCGCCGAACTGCGAGCGCAGCGTGCCGGAATGCACCAGCCTTGTTTCGGGACGGTAGCGGGCGGTGGATTTAGTCTCAGACATGTGACCTCCGTCGTGACCACCAGAAAAATGGTCACAAAAAAAACCGGCCTGGAAAAAATTCCACAAGCCGGGATCACACATGTCCCCGGCCTGTTTAGCGACTTGTTTAACGTGGCTGCAAGCCGGCCGGCTCAAATCACCACGGGATAAGTCATGCTGATATTCCCTTGCGCCCTTTCCGTCAAGGCGGCCATCGGATAACCGGTGAAAGTCCGCATTTTCAGCGTCTGGATGGCCGGAAAGCCCGGCCGCTCCCGAGGACTCCCATCGTGACCTTCACGCTTTCGCCCGACGCCAATGGTATTCTGCCCGACCGCATGATCGCGGCGATGGCGGATGCCGGCCTCATTCTGCCGGCCTATCCCTTCGTCGAAAGCCAGATCCAGCCGGCGAGCCTCGATCTGCGGCTCGGCGACATCGCCTATCGCGTTCGCGCGAGTTTCCTGCCGGGTCCCGGCGCCACGGTGGCCGAGCGCATCGACGAACTGAAGCTGCATGAAATCGATTTGACCGACGGCGCGGTGCTGGAGACCAACTGCGTCTACATCGTGCCGCTTTTGGAGAGTCTCGCGCTGCCGCCGGAAATCGTTGCCGCCGCCAATCCCAAGAGCTCGACCGGGCGGCTCGACGTCTTCACCCGCGTCATCGCCGACGGCACGCGGCGCTTCGACATGATCGGCGCCGGCTATCACGGCCCGCTCTATGCCGAGATCAGCCCGAAAACCTTTCCGGTGCTGCTGCGCGAGGGCTCGCGGCTGTCACAGGTGCGCTTCCGCACCGGCGACGCCATCCTCAACGCCGACGAACTCGACGCGCTGCATGAGGCCGAGCGGCTGGTCGATGTCGACGATGCCGATCTCGTCAACGGCGTCGCGCTCAGCGTCGACCTCTCGGGTGAAAATTCGGATGGCTTCGTCGGCTATCGCGCCAAGCGTCACACCGGCGTCGTCGATATCGACCGCCGCGGCGGCTACGCCGTCGGCGAATTCTGGGAACCGATCGCAGCCCGGCCCGACGGCAGCCTCATTCTCGATCCCGGCGAGTTCTATATTCTGGCGTCGAAAGAGGCCGTCCAGGTGCCGCCGGACTACGCCGCGGAAATGGTGCCGTTCGATCCGCTGGTCGGCGAATTCCGCGTGCATTATGCCGGCTTCTTCGACCCCGGTTTCGGCTACGCCGGCGCCGGCGGACAGGGTTCGCGCGCCGTGCTGGAAGTGCGCTCGCGCGAAGTGCCCTTCATCCTTGAACACGGCCAGATCGTCGGCCGCCTCGTCTACGAGAAAATGCTGGCGCGCCCCGACGCGATGTACGGCCAGCGCATCGGCTCCAACTACCAGGCCCAGGGCCTGAAGCTGAGCAAGCATTTCAAGGTGTGACCTTTCTTACCTCTCCCGCTTGCGGGGGAGGTCGACGCGCGTGAAACGCGCGGCGGGTGGGGAAACTCTCTCAACTTGCGCCGGTGCCCGCGGAGGCAGCCCCCACCCCAGCCCTCCCCCGCAAGCGGGAGAGGGAGCGCAGCACAGCGGATGAACAATCGCGTTCTATCGCGCCGCCGAAGCGTCTACCGCATCAGCAGCGCGCCGGCCCAGGCCGCGACGGCGACCAGGATCAGCCCCGGAATCAGGCGCAACGCGAACGAGCGGCTGCCGCTGCTCCAGGCAAACACGATCTTGCTGACGGTGTTGGTGGTGAGTGCCGCGAGAACGGGAAACACCGCTTCGGCAGCGGTCATCTTTCCGGAGGCGACCAGCGAAGCCACCGCGATGACGGCTGAGTGCGTATCGACGAGGCCGGCGGCCGCCGCGGCGACGATAACTCCGGTCTCGCCAAACCAGTCCCGCAGCGCGGCTGAAACAACAAGGATAGCGGAAAGCGTCAGCGCGAACAGAAGCGCCACCGGGAGGCTGAACGCCTGTCCCGGCTGCGTATCCGGCATGTCCTTTTCGCGCAGGGTCCGGATCGTGAAGAAGCCGCCATAGGCGGTCGCGGCAATGCCGGCGCAGATCAGCGGGATAGAGAGTGCGTGCAATGTGGCGATGCTGGTGGCGGCGAGCACCAGCGACATCAGGACGATGGTGGCGACGGTCGAGAGCGCCGCGCCCGCGACCGCCGCGGTGATGATGCCGGGGCTTTTCTGAACCCGCGTTCCCATGGCGCCGATGGTCGCGGTGCTGGAGATGAAGCCCGCTGCGAAACCGGCGATCGGGAGGCCGAAGCGCGCGCCGAGCAGCCGGACGAGAATGTATCCCGCGGCGCTGATCGCCATCACCAGGATGACGACGATCCAGATCGCGTGCGGATTGAGGGCATCATAGGGTCCCATCGCCTGATTGGGCAGCAGGGGGAGAACCACCAGGGTCGCGCTGGCGAAGATCAGCGCATCCCGCACCTCTCTCTCGGTGAGCACCGAACGAACGAAATGATGCAGCGGAGCGCGTCCCGCGAGCAGGACGGCGAGGGCGACCGCGATGCCGGCCGCCAGCGCCGGTCGTTGCATCGCGAGACCGCCGAGCAGCGCGGTCAGCACCAGCGCAATCTCGGTGGTCAGGCCGGGATCGTCGTCGCGCGATCTGAAATAGGCGACGGCGGTCAGCGCGGCCACGCCTGCGACCGTGGCGGCCAGCACCAGTGCGCCGCCCACCATCACGCTGATGGCGCCGGCCAGCGAGACGACCGAGAACGTTCGGATTCCCGCTGGCGCGCGGGCTGGCCCTTGCCCCTTGCGGCGCTCGCGCTCGGCGCCGATCAGAAGTCCGATGCCAAGCGCGACCGCGAGTTTCAGCAGCAGGGGAGAAAGATCGAGCATTTCATTCTCGTTCGTCGGATCGTCTCAGCGAAGTCGGCGGCTTGCGTCAACACAGGCCGCCCGACCTCATCCTGATCGCCATCGCTCGATGTTGATGCAGATCATTGTCAAATGCGCGGCGCTTTGGGAAGCTGTGTCGTTCGCGGCACGACGGTTCGCGCAAGGGTCGAAGCATGAGAAGCCTCCATCGGGAGAACCACCTTGTCGAGCGAATCGGCTGGCTGCGGGCGGCCGTGCTCGGCGCCAATGACGGGATCATCTCGACTGCCAGCCTGATCCTGGGCGTGGCGTCGGCGTCGGCCTCGCAAGGCGATGTGTTGCTGACCGGCGTGGCCGGTCTGGTCGCGGGGGCGATGTCGATGGCGGCCGGCGAATATGTGTCGGTCAGTTCGCAGTCCGATACCGAACACGCCGACCTCGCCCGCGAGAAGCAGGAGTTGACCGACGATCCCGTATTCGAGCGGGAAGAGCTGGCACAGGTCTATGTCGCACGCGGCGTCGAGGTTGAACTCGCCCGCGAGGTCGCAAAGCAGTTGATGGCGAAAGACGCGCTGGGCGCGCACGCCCGCGACGAGCTCGGCATCTCCGAGATCACGACCGCGCGCCCGGTGCAGGCGGCACTGGCTTCCGCGGCGACCTTTTCTGTCGGAGCAGCCGCGCCGCTCGCGCTCGTCCTGGTCTCGCCATCCAGCATCCTGATCCCGGTGGTGTCGGTGGGATCGTTGCTGTTCCTCGCTTTGCTCGGCGCGATCGGCGCGAAAGCCGGCGGAGCCGGCCTGCTGAGGCCGACCATCCGCGTGACCTTCTGGGGCGCTCTCGCGATGGGGTTGACGGCGGGGATTGGCGCCATATTCGGCAAGGTGGTCTGAAACAGGGTTGCGTCTGCTACCTTGCCGCCGACTTCCCCGCCGGCGTCACCCGCCAGATCGCTTTGCCGACATCGTCGGCGACCAGCAGCGCGCCCTGTTTGTCGAGCGCGACGCCGACCGGGCGGCCCTGCGCTTCGCCGCGGTCATTGAGGAACCCGGTCAGCACGTCCTGCGGCTTGCCCGACGGCTTGCCCTCCGTGAACGGCACGAAGATCACCTTGTAGCCGGAGCGCGGTTTTCTGTTCCACGAACCGTGCTGGCCGATGAAGGCGCCGCCGGCCATCTCCTGCGGAAACAAATTGCCGGTATTGAATGCAAGCCCGAGTGCGGCGGTATGCGCGCCGAGCGCGTAGTCGGGCGCAATGGCCTTCGCCACCAGATCGGGCCGCTGCGGTTCGACACGGGTATCGACCTTCTGGCCGAAATAGCTGTAGGGCCAGCCGTAGAACGCACCATCCTTCACCGACGTCATGTAGTCCGGCACCAGATCGTTGCCGAGTTCGTCGCGCTCGTTGACGACCACCCACAGCGCGCCTGATTTCGGCTCCCAGGCGGGGCCGTTCGGATTGCGCAGACCGGAGCCGAACACGCGCCACTTGCCGGAGGCGCGATCGACTTCGAGCACGGCAGCGCGATTGGTCTCCTCCTCCATGCCGTTTTCGCCGATATTGCTGTTGGAGCCGACGGTGGCGTAAAGCTTTGTGCCGTCCGGGCTGGCGATGAGGTCCTTGGTCCAGTGATGGTTGCGGCCCGCCGGCAGGTCCGCCAGTTTCACGCCCGGAGCAGTGATTTTGGTGTCACCGGGGCGATAGGGAAATTTCACGATGGCGTCGGCATTGGCGACGTAGAATTCCTCGCCGACCAGGGCCATGCCGAACGGCGAGAACAGGTTTTCGAGGAAGACGCTCCTGGTCTCGGCGACGCCGTCACCGTCGGCATCGCGCAGCAGCGTGATGCGATTGGCGCTGGGCACGCCGGCGCCGGCGCGGTTCATGATCAGTTTCGTGATCCAGCCCTTGATGCCGCCGGAATCGGCCTTCGGCGGCGCGTTGCTTTCGGCCACCAGAACGTCGCCATTGGGCAGCACATGGACCGTGCGCGGATGATCGAGCCCGGTCGCGAACGCATTGACCGCCATGCCGCTTGCCGCCCTCGGCTTGGCACCGGCGGGCCAGCCGGTGGCGGTCGCGATATGGACCGTCGGCAGCCAGGATTTTTCCGGGGCCGGCAGGGTCGGGGAGGGGCCAAAGGTCTGCTCGGCGACGGCGGTATTGGCGGGCTCGTTGCAGGCGGCGAGCGGAAGCGTCAACGCTCCGATACAGATGCCGCGCAGGACTGCGTTGCGCATGCTGGCTCCTTGGCAATTGCCCTGTACAATACGGAACACCTGCCGATGTTCATAGATTCCGTTATGAAATTCGTGTGATAGAAAACGGTGCTATCGCACCGGTACTGTACATGGGGTTGTTTTCGATATTTTGGTCGGGAGCGGCACTCGGTCGGTCCTGAGGCCGGGAAGGCTTTGGGCAAAACAGGGTTTGGGAGTTCGCCATGAACGGGACGTCGGACGGCGCACGCGAGGCGCAATGGCTGAAATGGCGCAGTGTCGCCGAACTCTATCACGCCTATTTCACCGGACTTATCCTGACCGTGGTGACGCGGCGCGGCACCGCCGATGCCGCGGAATTCGTGTTCCGGGTGTTTCGCCGCCAGCAGCAGGAGCGCTTCCTGCCCGGCCTCGAAAAGCTCGGCCTCAGCCATCTGCCGCCGGCGGTGGCGGCGGCGCAGTATCATTATCTCTCCAACTGGATCGGCGGCGTCCATGTCGAATACATGTACGAGAACGACGCTAAGGCCTGGATCCGCTATCCGCCGCCGCGCTGGATCTGGAAAGGCACCGCGATCTGCGGCGTGCCCGGCGAAGTGTCGCGCGCGATGCTGCGCGGCTGGCACGCCAACAACGGCGTGGCGCTGGGCAATCTGAAACTCGGCTTCGTCTGCACCAAGCAGAGCGTCGACGGCCAGGACGGGCTGGAAGGTTACTACTGCGAATACGATCATCCGCTCGAGATCGATCAGCGCATGGTGTTCGCACGCCATCTCGAAGCGCCGTTGTTCGATCCCGCCACCGCGCCTGCGCTGCCGGTCGCAAGCTGGCCGAAACCGCGGCTGGAAAAGGCCTATCGCAACTACGCGATGGAATATGTGCGGACTGCGGCGCCCGTCATGGTGCAGGTGTTCGGCCCCGAAGATGCCGGCTACCTGCTGCATCTCACCGGCAAGCTGATCGGCATGCAGTATTTCGACGAGATCGCAAATAGTCTCGGCGCGACGCGTGGATCGGCCAGCGAGTTCGTGGCGTTCCTGCGCGCGTTGTTCGAGGCGCAGGACGATGTCGCCGATATCAGCGAGTCCGGCGGCGCTTTCGAAATCCGGCAACAGAGCTGGAAGCTGATGGCCGACCTCGGCGATTATCACCCGGCCTGCGCCAGGGTGCTCGAAGGCTTGTTCGAGGGCCTCGCGGCCGGCTGCGGCCGTCATATTCCCGTTCACTTGAAACCGTCGCCGGGCGGCAAGCCGCCCTTCGTCTGGTCGATCGGCTGAGCGGTTCGACTCACTTGCACCTTGCACCGCCGCGCTCTGACGAGCGCGTCGACCTCCCCCGCAAGCGCAAGCGGGAGAGGTAAGAAGGTCGTCTTGGCGCAGGCGGCCCATGCGCCCGGCGCGCATGGAATCATGGGGGATCGGTGCTAGGAAGCGCCCAGCACGGCAGGTAGATCGGGCTGCAGCGCGGTTGGCGCGCGGGAGATGAAATGTCCGATATCGGTGTCGCCGAGATCCCCGTTGACGACGACGAACGCCCGCTTCCGCCGCCGGAAGCGCCGGTGAAGAACGCGCTGGTCGAGGGGCCGATCCTGCGCACGCTGTTGTGGCTGGCGTGGCCGAATGTGATCGCGCTCTCGGCCGGCACCTGCGTGGTGATCGCGGAGACCTCCTATATCGGCCGGCTCGGTGTCGAGTCGCTGGCGGCGATGGCGCTGGTGTTTCCGTTCGTGATCCTGACCATGACCATGTCGGGCGGCGCGATGGGCGGCGGCGTGGCGTCGGCGATCGCGCGCGCGATCGGCGCCGGCGATATCGACCGCGCCTCGACGCTGGCGGCGCATGCGATGCTGATCGGCATCAGCCTCGGCCTCGTCTTCATGCTGGGCATGCTGATCTTCGGACCCACGCTGCTGGAACTGCTCGGCGGCCGCGGCAACGTGCTGGCCCAGGCCATCGGCTATGTGCAGATCTTCTTCGGCGGCGCGGTGGTGCCGTGGCTGATGAACACGTTTGCGGGAATTTTGCGCGGCACCGGCAACATGAAACTGCCGTCGCTGCTGATGCTGTCGTCCGCCGCCTGCCAGATCATTCTCGGCGGCACGCTCGGCCTCGGCCTCGGGCCGATCCCGTCCTTCGGCATGCAGGGCGTCGCCGCAGGGTCGCTGGTCGCCTACGTCATCAGCGTCTCCGTGATGGCCTGGTACATTTTTTCCGGGCGCGCCCGCGTGGTTCCCAAGATCAGGGGACTGCGGATTCAATGGGCGATGTTCTTCGATATCCTGAAGGTGGGCGCCATCTCCTGCTTCTCGCCGCTGCAGTCGGTACTGACCGTCGCCATCTTCACCCACATGCTGGCGCAGTTCGGCACCGAAATCCTGGCCGGCTACGGCGTCGGCGCCCGGCTCGAATTCATGCTGACCTCGATCGCGTTCGCGGTCGGTATCGCCTCGGTGCCGATGGTCGGGATGGCGATCGGCGCGCAGCGGGTGGCGCGGGCGCGGCGGATCGCGTGGATCGCGGGCTGCGTCGCCTTCGTGTCGGTCGGCGTGGTCGCCACCGTGATCGGGATGTTTCCCGATCTCTGGGTCAATATCTTCACCGACGACCCGAACGTGCGCGCCGCCAGCCGGCAATATCTGTCGATCGCCGCACCGATGTACGCCTTCATCGGGCTGTCGATCTCGATGTATTTCTCCTCGCAGGGGGCTGCGAAGGTGCTGGGCCCGGTGCTGGCGCAAACCGCGCGGCTGGTGTTCGTCGCCATCGGCGGCTGGTGGCTGGCGACCTTCGATGCGTCGGCGGCGAATTATTTTGCGCTGGCGGCAGCGTCCATGGTCGTGCTCGGCGTGCTGTCCGCCGCCAGCGTCGTCTTCACGCGCTGGGGACCGAAGGGTCGCCCGGCGCCGGATATCCGCCCCGCACTGTCGTGATCGTCACGGCAAACGCCACGATCGGCGCGTCTCTGGCAAGGAGCGACCCCGTCATCCTGTCAGGATGACCGTTGCGGATGTGGCGCGATCCGTCCTACGTAGAAACCGCCTCGACATTGTTGCCGTCGGGATCGATCAGGAACGCGGCATAGTAGGTCGGGCTGTAATCGGCGCGCGGGCCGGCGCCGCCATTGTCGCGGCCGCCGGCCTTCAGTCCCTCGCTGTGAAACTTGGCGATCGCGTCGTGATCGGGTGCGCGGAAGGCGACATGGGCGCCGCCATTGGCACGCCCCTTGTGCAGATGCAGCCAGAGCGCCGGCTCGCCCTTGGGACCGAAGCCGGCGCCGCTGTCGTCGCGCGAGCACAGCACGAATCCGAGCGGGGCCAGTGCGGCGGTGTAGAAACGCACGCTGGCGTCGAGGCTCTCAACTCTCAATCCGATGTGGTCGTACATGGCGATCTCCTGTTCGAGGCGCGCTGGAACGCGCGCGGTTCGGAGACAACCCTAGTCAGTGCAAGGCGAGGCGTTCTTGGAAAATCTTGCGGTCGCCGCGCGATGCTGCACGGAAGCGGCGCGGCGAAACGCCGGCAGCGCGGTGGAAGGTGCGGACGAAATTGGAGAGATCGGCGAAACCGACATCGTAGGCGATGTCGGTGACGGAGATTTCGTCGTCGGCCAACAGCCGCGCGGCATGACGCAGCCGCGAGCGCACCAGGTACTGGTGCGGGGTGACGCCGAGCACGCTGGAGAACAGCCGCAGGAAGTGGAACGGGCTGAGCCCGGCCTGGGCGGCGGCCTGCTCCAGATCGACATTTTCTGGCGAATGCGCGTCGATCCACAGCGCGGTTTCCACCGCGCGGCGGCGGTCCCTGGGAGCCGTCGCCGCGGGCTTCTGCGACTGCCCGGAAACCACCTCGACAAACCGGCTGGCGAACAGCGCTCCGGCCTCGTCGAGTCCGATATCGCTGCGGCCGTCGGCCGCGGCCTGCGCCAGCTCGCCGAGTACCATCAATTCCGGCAGCGGCGGTGCGGCGCCGATCTGCCAGATATCGGTGCGGTCGCCGATCGCCTCCACCAGTTCGGGGCCGAGAAAGAACGACAGGCACTCGTCGCCGCAGACATGGTCGTGGGTGCACATGTATTCGTCGCCGGGATGGCCTACCAGCACCGATCCCGCCACCAGTTCGAAACGCCGGCCGCGGCTGCGGCAGCCGAAACTGCCCTTGCGGACGAAGGAAACCGAATGGTCGGTATGTTGCTCCACGAACGGCGTGTCTGCCGGACCGGCGGTGCAGCGGAAATCGAATACCGAGATGGAATTGCGCTGAAACAGGGGTCTTGCCGTCATGCGGCGATTTTAGCTCTGCAGGCGCGGCGGAGCAACGGGCAGCAGGACGTCGAACAGGGTTTTGCTGCTGACGGCGCTGCGCGCGCCCTCGATCGAAAGCAGGGTGCGCTTGGAAATACTGCCGCCGTGCGGGGACATCCTGTCGGCGTAGCTGCCGGCCTCGAGCACGCGATGGCAGGGCACGATGATCACGAACGGATTTTTGGCCAGCGCCTGCGCCACCGAGTGCACGGCGCCGGAGGCGCCGAGCCGTGTGGCGATTTCGCCATAGGTGCGGGTTTCGCCGCGCGGGATCGCCTGCGTCAGCTGGTAGACCCGCTGGTTGAAGGCGTGGATGCCTGACAAATCGAGGGCGATGTCGGAAAGGTCGCCGGGCTGGCCGCGCAGCAGCGCCACGATGCCCTCGATCGCGATTTCGACATTCAGCGGCGGACGCTGTTCGCGCGCCTCGGGATACAGCTGATACAGCCGGCGCCTGGTTTCGATTTCGCGCGCCTCGGGCAGCTGCACGCCGACGATGCCGGCCTGGCCCCATGCGATGCCGCACCGGCCGATCATGGTGTCGAAAATAGTGTACCCACGCCCCGACATTACGCTACCCACCCTGAGGAGATCATAGCACCGTCATAAACGGCTGCACCTGGAATCTTGGGGTTCGGTTAAGGGCTGGCCCGGCAAGGTGCTTGGCGGACTGCGCGGTCTCGGCTAATTAGGGAGCCAGCCAACGGCGGGCGTAGCTCAATGGTAGAGCAGGAGCTTCCCAAGCTCACGACGAGGGTTCGATTCCCTTCGCCCGCTCCAGCCCCAGGCCATTGATCGGGGACAATTGTGAGGCTCATGACGATTTTGGCTGGAAGCTGGATTGGCGCCACCCTGCTTGGCTTTTCTTTTGCTCTGATGATCAGTCCGGGCACGACATACGCGCAAGGCAGCACGGGGGGCAGTATCGGAAATGACGACAAGGCGGTGTCGGGCTCGCGGATCGTCGAGCCTCGCGCGGTCGAAAAGCCGGCACGGCGAAGCCGCACCGATGCGGACGAGCCGCGCCGCTCGTCATCCGGAAGAAGCGGTGGCGGCGGCGGCAGTTTCGATGGCGCATGGATCGTCAATGCCGTGGGCCTGACGTGTTCAGGTACCAGCAGCAATGCCGTCGTCGTCACCAGCGGCAGGATTATCGGCAACAACGTGACATCGGGCAGAGTTAGTCCAAACGGGTCCGTTTACGCTACCGGCGGCAGTGGTGGTCTCACCAACGTGACCACCGGACGACTGTCCGGACGCACCGGCTCCGGAACCTTTGTCCAATCCGACGGCTGCCGGGGACGCTGGACCGCGAGCAAGCAATGAATTCAGACGCGTTGTCATGTGCGGATGCTCAAGGACAAGTTTGGCCTGTCCTTTGCCGGCTGATGCCGTGGGGGATGCCTTGGGAGCGTCTGGTTCCCCTCGCTGGCAGTCTAGTATTTCCACCCGATCGCGCCTATATTCAGGCTGTCGAAAGACGATGGCGCTGAAACTCTGAGCGGACTGCAGGCAGACCCGGGGGCAGTACCCGGCGCCTCCACCCTAGCAGCTTGATCTTGCCGGAAGGCGATCTGCAAAAGGCTGCTACGGCGGGGGCGAAACAGGATCGATGGCTGCGAAGAAGCTCTGAATTGTGCTCGGCATGATACCGCCGTTATCGGGTCAAAAACCTAAATGCAAACGATAACGTTGCATTGAACGAAGTGCGCCTCGCGGCGTAACCTGTTCGGGGTTGGTCCACCTGGCAACAGAACGGCCATTGCCGCGTCAGCCCTCGGGCTGGCGCGGCTTTAATTTGTGGGGCAGTTCGACAAGGCTACCTGGCCGCGACCACCATGATCTCGACGTTGTATTTTGGCGATGCCAGCCTGGCCTCGACGGTGGCGCGCGCCGGGGTATTGCCCGCCGAGACCCAGCCGTCCCACACCGCGTTCATCTCGGCGAAGGTGTTCATGTCTGTGATATAGATCGTCGCCGACAGCAGCTTCGACTTGTCGGTTCCGGCCTTCTTGAGATGGCTGTCGATGGTCGCAAGCACGTCCTGCGTCTGCTTGGTGACGCTCTCGCCGGCCGCGTTGCTGGCGACGACGCCGGCAAGATAGACGGTGTTGCCATGGACGACGACCTGGCTCATGCGCGGGCCGGTATCGAAACGCTGGATGGTCATATGCTTCTCCTGAAGATGGGGCTGACTACTTAGCGCGCGGGCGCGCCATTGGCAAAGCTCGTCATGCCCCGGGGTTGGGTAACAGGTTCGTTTTCTTCAAATTCTGGAGCCCCGCGAAGCGAAATGTGCTAGGCTGCGTCCATGGTCAAGACGCTCGAACAAGCCATCGTCCAACTCTCGCGCCTGCCGGATGCCGACCAGGAACAGATCGGCCGCAAGCTGCTTTCACATGTCGAAAAGCTGAACGCGCTTCGTGCCGAAATAGACAAGGGCATTCGATCGCTGGATGCGGGTAAGGGCAGCGCATTGGATATCGAGGACTTCCTTAGCCGGAAGAAGTCGGGACATGGCGGGGTATAGTTTTCGGGTTATTTGGTCGCCTGAAGCACTCGATGATATTGACCGGTTATGGGAATACTACGCCGGTACGGCGGGAAGGGCGATAGCTGACAAACTCCTGCGGGAAGTTGTCCGTGTTGTTGCGACAATTGACGACTTTCCTCTGGCAGGACGGTCGCGTGATGAAATCCGAACAGGCCTGCGCTCGCTCGCTGCCAGCCCCCATGTTGTGTTCTACCGCTTGAACGATGATCGGCCGGAAATCGTGCGTGTGCTGGATGGGCGTCAGGATATGGAAGATATTTTTTCGGAAGGTTGAATTAGGCGCGGGGACTGATTCTCACCCCACCGCCTTCGCTGCCGCCCGTCCCGCATTCCTCCCCGAAAACAGGCAGCCGCCCAGAAACGTCCCTTCCAGCGAACGATAGCCGTGCATGCCGCCGCCGCCGAAACCGGCGGCTTCGCCGGCGGCATAAAGCCCCGGCATGATCGCGCCCTCGCTGCCGAACACGCGGGAGTCGAGGTCGGTTTCAAAACCGCCCAGCGTCTTGCGGGTCAGAATGTTGAGTTTGACGGCGATCAACGGGCCCTGGGCGGGATCGAGGATGCGGTGCGGCCTGGCGGTGCGGATCAAGCGGTCGCCGATATATTTGCGCGCGTTGTGGATGTTCATCACCTGCGCGTCCTTGACGTAGGGATTGGCGATCTCGCGGTCGCGCGCCTCGATCTGGGCTTTGACGTAGTCGAGCTTCAGCAGATTGTCGCCTGAGAGCCTGTTCATGGCCTCGACGAGGTCGCCGAGATTGTCGCGCACGATGAAGTCGGCGCCGTTGGTCTTGAAGGCTTCGACCGGCGCCGGCGCGCCCTTGTTGGTGGCGCGCTTGGCGGTCATCAGCCAGCTCTTGCCGGTAAGATCCGGATTCTGTTCGGAGCCGGAGAGGGCAAACTCCTTCTTGATGATGCTCTGCGTCAGCACGAACCAGGAATAGTCGTAGCCGGTGCCCATGATGTAGTGCAGCTGGCCCAGAGTGTCGGAGCCGGGAAACAGCGGCGCGGGCAGGCGTTTTCCTGTCGCGTCGAACCACATCGACGATGGGCCGGGCAGGATGCGGATGCCGTGGCGCGGCCAGATCGGCGCCCAGTTCCGGATGCCCTCGACATAGTGCCACATGCGGTCGCGGTTGATCAGCCGCGCGCCGGCTTTCTCGGTGATCCCGATCATCCTGCCGTCGACATGTTCGGGCACGCCGGAGATCATGGTTCTCGGCGGCTCGCCGAGGCGCTTCGGCCAGTTCTGCCGCACCATGTCGTGATTGCCGCCGATCCCGCCGGAGGCGACGATGATGGCCTGCGCGCGCAGGCTGAAGTCGCCGGCGGCTTGTTGCGAAGAACTCTTGCCGCGCTCGACATTGTCGGGCGCGAGGATGGTGCCGCTGACGCCGTCGACGGTGCCGTTGGTGATGCTGAGCGCGTCGACGCGGTGGCGGAATTTGAAGGTCAGGTAGCCGCCGCCCTGCGCCAGTTGCGCCCGCCGCTCGAATGGCTCGAGGAGGCCGGGACCGGTGCCCCAGGTGACATGGAACCTGGGCACCGAATTGCCATGGCTCATTGCGTCATAGCCGCCGCGCTCGGCCCAGCCGACCACCGGGAAAATCCGGTGGCCCATTGCCCGCAGCCAGGCGCGCTTTTCGCCGGAGGCGAAGGCGACATAGGCTTCGGCCCAGCGCCGCGGCCAGTGGTCGTCGTCGCGGTCGAAACCCGCCGATCCCATCCAGTCCTGCAGCGCGAGTTCGAAGCTGTCCTTGATGCCGAGCCGGCGCTGTTCCGGACTGTCGACCAGGAACAATCCGCCGAACGACCAGAAGGCCTGGCCGCCGAGGCTCTGTTCGCCTTCCTGGTCGACCACGATGACGCGCTTGCCGGCCTCGGCGATCTCGGTTGCCGCGACGAGACCCGCAAGACCCCCGCCGACCACGATTACATCCGCATCCAGTGCCATCGCGTCATTTCCCCCATCTTGCGCGATTGAAGCCCGCACGCTTTACCGCGGTCAACGGCAAACGGCGGTCTGTGGAGGTCAAGCCGCGTCCAGGGCGCGTCAGACGCACGAAGGATTCGTTAACTTGTTCCAGTTTGGGACCTTTTCCGGCCGCGGAGTGCAGCGCCCCTGCAACACTCAATTTGAATCTGTTTGGAGTGGTCTTCGCCATCTGGACAAAATCACGATCCGGCAACACGCTGCTGAAACGCCTTGCATCGCACAAGGCAGCAGATTCGGGTTCGACAGGTTTGGACTGGGGCTGGGACATGAAGCTCGGGACGGGGTTGCTCGCGGCGGTTCTCCTGATGGCGGGGATGGGGGCGAGCCATGCTGTGGTTCGCATCGCCGATGACCGCGGCGGCCGGATCGGGACTTACGTCGACAAGTATCAGGGCCTGCGCACTTCGGGCGAACAGGTGATTATCGACGGCCTCTGCGCCTCGGCCTGCACCATCGTGCTCGGCGCCGTTCCGCACGACAAGATCTGCGTGACCTCAGCCGCCAATCTCGGCTTCCACGCCGCATGGGATTTCGGCGCCAATGGCCGCGCGGTCACCAACCCCGAAGCCACGCAGATGCTGTATTCGATGTATCCGACGCCGATCCGGCGCTGGATCGCGCAGCGCGGCGGGCTGAAATCGCAGATGATTTTCCTGCGCGGCAAGCAATTGCAGGCGATGTACAAGCCCTGCTATCTCGACGCCCAGGCGTCCTCGCCGCGGCCATCGCCGCGCCGGGATCGCGCCGTCGGTCAGCGTGAAGTGATCACGCCCAATCCCGCCGTGCTTGCCCGGCAGCCCGACTAGCCCTATCTGAACGGAACAGGCAGGCGAACCGGCGGCGACGCCGGTCGGACGTCAGTCCCTTCGGATGGTTATCCATGGTTCAGCGGGTTTCAACGCAGCAGGAAATGCCCGCGATCTTGCCGCCGGGCCGCAGGCTCGCGTCGGCGATCGTGATCGGCGCCGCGGTGCTCGCCGCCATGGCGCTGACCGGCGCGCTGGCACTCTGGTTCCGCTACGGTACCGCGGTGTTTTTCGAGATGATCGTCTCCGGCATCTCCGCCTGCTTCTGATCCCGGACACAAAGGAATCTTCATGACGGATCAGCCCACCCGCTCGCAGGCCGTTCGCCCGCTGATCATCCTCGCCGCCTTCGGCGCCAGCCTGGTGGTCGGCCTCGTGCTGATGCTGTGGGCGATGGGCGGATTGCGCAATGTGACGGCGCCTGCCGCTATCGGCGGGCCGTTTCAATTGACCGACCAGGCCGGCCAGACCGTGACCGACGCCAACCTCAAGGGCCGGCCGACGGTGATCTTCTTCGGCTTCACCCATTGCCCCGACATCTGCCCGACCGCGCTGTTCGAGATGTCCGAGGTGCTGCGGGTGTTGGGCAAGGATGCCGACCGGGTCAACGCCTGGTTCGTTTCGGTCGATCCGGAGCGCGACACGCCTGCGGCGATGAAGGATTATCTGTCGAGCTTCGATCCGCGCCTGAAGGGGCTGACCGGCAGCCCCGAGGCGGTGGCGAAGGTAATCTCGGGCTACCGGGTCTATGCCAAGAAGGTCCCGCTGAAAGGCGGCGACTACACCATGGACCACACCGCGCTGATCTACTTGATGGACCGCGACGGCAAGTTCGTGGCGCCCTTCAATCTGAAACGGACGCCCGAGGAGGCCGCCGCCGACCTCAAGCGGTATCTCTGAGCCCCGGCAAGCCCCCATACTGTCGATCATCTGCCGATAAACGGCGTTCGCGTCGCGAGCCCGATGGTCTATAAGGCCGTCGAATCCGGAAAAAACCGCCGTCAATGCAGCCGCAGATCGTCCCGTTCCCCGTCGGAAGACCGCTCCTAATGGCCCGCGCCATCCTGGCTGCGGCGGGACTGCTGCTGGCTGCGGTGCTGTCCGCTGGCCCGGTACAGGCCCAAACTGTCGCAAAGCCTGCCGTGGAGGCCGCTCCGCAGGCGGTGCCCGGGTTTTGGGACCCGCGCCGGCGTCCGGACCGGCCCGATCTGTCCCGTCTCACGGTGATCCGGTTTCTGACCGAAACCGACTATCCGCCGTTCAATTTCACCGGCCCGGACGGCAATCCCGCCGGCTTCAACGTCGATCTCGCGAGATTGCTGTGTGAAGAGATCAAGGTGACCTGCACGGTCCAGATGCGGCGGTTCGAGACGCTGCTGGATGCGATCACGAGTAATCGCGGCGACGCCATCATCGCCTCGCTGGCGGTGACGCCGCAACTGCGTGCCCGGGTCGATTTCACCGATCCTTATTACCGCGCGCCGGCGCGCTTCGTGTCGCGGCGCGACGCCGTGATGCCGGAAGTCCGTCCCGAATATCTCGAGGGCAAGAAGATCGGCGCCATCGCCGGCTCCTCGCACGAGGCCTATCTGAAGGCGATGTTCACCGACGCCGAATTGCTTCCTTACACCAGCGACGACGCGCTGCGGCTGGCCTTGCGGCGCGGCGAGGTCGATTTCATTTTCGGCGACGCGATCTCGCTGGCGTTCTGGATCAACGGCACCGACTCCGCCGAATGCTGCGCCTTCTCGGGCGGGCCGTTCGTCGAGAGCCGCTATTTCGGCGAGGGCATCGGCATCGCCGTGCGCAAGGGCAACGACCTGTTGCGGCAATCGCTGAACTGGGCGCTGTTCCGGCTCTGGGAAAAAGGCCGCTACACCGATCTGTGGCTGCGCTATTTTTCGGTGAGTCCGTTTTAGTTCCGTCATTGCGAGCGAAGCGAAGCAATCCACACTTGCTTTGTGGCCCCATGGATTGCTTCGCTTCGCTCGCAATGACGGCTATAAATTCGAATAAGCCGGTTTTCCGGCACGAGAGAAAGCTTTGCTAGATGTCCGCAAGCCCCAGCGATCTGCGCGCGCTCGCCGAACAATCCAACGCCTGGCCGTTCGAGCAGGCGAAAGCGATCGTCGCCAGGCTGAAGAAGCAGCCAAAGGACGAGGTGCTGTTCGAAACCGGCTATGGACCATCGGGCCTGCCGCATATCGGCACTTTCGGCGAGGTGGCGCGCACCACCATGGTGCGCCATGCCTTTCGCGTACTCACCGAGGACAGGATCAAGACACGGCTGCTGGCGTTCTCCGACGACATGGACGGGTTGCGCAAGGTGCCGGACAACGTGCCGAACAAGGAGATGCTGACGTCGCATCTCGGCAAGCCGCTGAGCCGGATTCCGGATCCGTTTTCCAATCAGTATCCGTCGTTCGGCGCCCACAACAATGCGCGGCTGCGCGCCTTTCTCGACACCTTCGGATTCGACTACGAGTTCGCCAGTTCCACCGACTACTATACGTCCGGCAAGTTCGACGCGGCCTTGCTGCGCGTGCTGGAGCGCTTCGATGCCGTGATGGCGATCATGCTGCCGAGCCTGCGCGAGGAGCGCGCTTCGACCTATTCGCCGTTCCTCCCGATCTGCCCGCGCACCGGCGTGGTGCTGCAAGTGCCGATCGTGTCGCACGACGTCAAGCAAGGCACGGTTTCCTATGATGACCCCGAGACCAAAGAGCGCGTCACGCTCCCGGTCACCGGCGGTCACTGCAAGCTGCAATGGAAGCCGGACTGGGCGATGCGCTGGTACGCGCTGGGCGTCGACTATGAAATGGCCGGCAAGGACCTGATCGATTCCGTAAAACTGTCTGGCAAGATCTGCGCCGCGCTCGGCGGCCTGCCGCCGGAAGGTTTCAACTACGAACTGTTCCTCGACGACAAGGGCCAGAAGATCTCGAAGTCGAAGGGCAACGGGCTCACCATCGACGAGTGGTTGCGCTATGCTTCGCCGGAATCGCTGTCGCTGTTCATGTACCGCGAGCCGAAGGCGGCGAAGCGGCTGTATTTCGACGTCATCCCGCGCAATGTCGACGACTACCAGCAGTTTCTCGACGGCTTTTCGCGCCAGGATCCGAAGCAGCAACTCGCCAATCCGGTCTGGCACATCCATGCCGGCCAGCCGCCGGCATCCGACATGCCGGTCACGTTCCAGCTGTTGCTGACGCTGGTGTCGTCGTCGAACGCGGAGAACGCCGAGACGCTGTGGGGTTTTATCGGGCGCTACCGTCCCGGCGTGACGCCGCAGTCCCATCCGAAGCTCGACGCCATGGTCGGCTACGCCATCAACTACTATCGCGATTTCGTCGCGCCGACCAAGAAATTCCGCGAGCCGACCGATAGCGAACGCGTCGCGCTGCAGGACCTGCGCGATGCGCTGTCGAACATGCCGCCGGCGTCCACCGCCGAGGACATCCAGAACGTGGTCTACGAAATCGGCCGCCGCGAGCCGTTCCTCGATCCCGTGAAAAAGGGCAAGGACGGCCGCCCGGGCGTCGCGCTCGACTGGTTCAACATGCTCTACCAGGTGCTGCTCGGCCAGGAAAAAGGCCCGCGCTTCGGCTCCTTCGTCGCGGTCTATGGCGTGACCAACGCGGTGGCGATGATCGACGGCGCGCTGGCGCGGTCGGCGTAACTCGTCGTGCCTGCGTTCGCAAGGGACGACGGCAGAGGCCCGGTGCGACAATTCGAGATAGCAGACCTACGACAATTTCAGCCGGGCTCCCGGCCAAATTGCGCTATACTGCCTGCAATCAAGACGCCGAAGCCCCCGTCGAGGGGCAGGCAACACGCAATTTCAGCAGGGAGGATGCTCATGCAGTTCAGGGTTTCGCCGAAGGCGCTCGATAATTACAGCACCGAGGAATGGCAGGCGCGGGTCGATCTCGCCGCCGCGCACCGGCTCGCCTTCAACCAGGGTTTCAGCGAGGGCATCTTCAACCATCTGACCCTCACCGTGCCGGGCCGCAGCGACCGTTACTACCAGATTCCGTTCGGCATGCACTGGTCCGAGGTGACGGCGTCGTCCTTCATGGAAGTCGGCATCGACGACGGCGAGGTCAAGCGCGGCGAGGGCGACGTCGAGCGCTCCTGCTATTGCATTCATGCGCCGATCCACAAGGCGCTGCCACAGGCCAAGGCGGTGTTTCACACCCACATGCCCTATGCCAGCGCGCTGACGCGTCTGGAGGATCCGCGCATCAAGGAGATCGGCCAGACCGAGGTCGGCCTTTCCGGCGCCATTGCCTATGACGACGAATATACCGGCCCGGCGCTCGATCCCGCCGAAGGCGCGCGGCTCGCGCGAGTGATCGGCGACAAGTCCGTGCTGTTCATGGCCAATCACGGCATCTCCACGGTCGGCGCCACCGTCGCCGACGCCTATGACATGCTCTATTATGTCGAGCGCGCCGCGCAGGTGCAGATCTATGCGATGTGGACCGGACAGCCGCTGAAGGAGCTTCCCGCGCCCGTAGTGGAGAAGACCAAGCGCGACTACGCCGGCAGCAGCATGTTCGACGGTCCCAGTGCGGCGCAGCGGCATTTCGATGCGTTGAAGCGCATGCTCGACCGCAAGGAGCCGGACTACACGACGTAGGCTTTCAGCAAACGGGAGCGCTTCTTCCCCTCTCCCCTTGTGGGAGAGGGTGAATCGAATGCGCGCGGCGCATTCGAGACGGGTGAGGGGTTCGCTCAACAGGCAGGTTGCTCGCGGATAGAGACCCCTCATCCGGCGCTTCGCGCCACCTTCTCCCACAAGGGGAGAAGGAAGAGAGAAAATTACTGACTCACCCAAACGATCCGCGCGATCCAATCGACGTCGCCGGATGCCAGCGTGCGGTCGACATGGGCGGGGTTGAGAGATGCCAGTTCCAGCGTCTTCGCGGTCCGGCGCTTCAACTCCTTTACCATCATTTCGCCGGCGGTGGTTTTCACCACCACGCGGTCGCCGCGGCGGATCGGGGTGCCCGGCGACACCACGATGACGTCGCCGTCGCGATAGGCCGGCTTCATCGCATCGCCCGATATCTCCAGCGCATAGGCATGCTCGTCGTTGACGGCGGGCAGCCCCACTTCGTCCCAGCCCTTGCCGGCGGGATATCCGCCATCGTCGAAATGGCCGCCGGCGCCCGCTTGAGCGAAGCCGAGCAGCGGCACCGACTGCACGGTCCGCGGGGCGTCGCCGATCAACTGTACGAAGGTATCGATCGAGGTGTTGGTGGCAGCGAGCGACTTCGCCACCGATTCGGTGGATGGCCAGCGCTCGCGGCCCTCGGCGGTGATCCGCTTCGACTTGTTGAAGGTGGTGGGATCGAGCCCGGCGCGTTTGGCCAGCGCCGAGGTGGTGCTCCCGGCGCGCGCGGCCAGCCGGTCCAGCGCGGTCCAGATCTGGTCGTGCGTGAGCATGCCCTGCGCTTTCGGAACTCTGGCCATGGCCCGGCTCGGATGCCTAGGAATTATTACCTTAGTAAACCCGCTTCCGGCGCCAGCGCAAGGGACGGACAAGGGACGGAAAAAGGGACCAAAAGCGGCCCTTGAAGTGGGCAGGGTGCGCCGATACGGTCGGCGCGCGATCCGGCAACTCCGGAAAAACCACAAGAAATTCAAGCAACAGGCAGGACGTTCGGCACGTGCGCAGGATCTACAAGATTTGTCCCGCCTCGGCCTGGCGCGAGGCCGAGCGACAGGGCGTGTACCGGGGCAGCGCCGACGATGCGCGCGACGGCTTCATTCATTTCTCGCAAGCAGCCCAGGTCGCCGAGACGGCAAGGAAACATTATGCCGGCCAGACCGGCCTGTTCCTGATCGAGGTCGATGCCGATGCGCTCGGCGAAGCGCTACGCTTTGAGCCGTCGCGCAACGACGAACTGTTTCCCCACCTCTACGGCGAACTCGATCTCGGGGCGGTCACCGCCGTCCACGAGATGCACGCGCGGTCGGACGGCTTTCACGACATCCCGGAGCTTGCGCCGTGATCCGCGCCTTCGATGCCTTTTCCCTGCCGCTGCTGCGCTGGTTCGATCCGGAGGACGCCCACCGTCTGGCGATCCAGGGCCTGCGGCTGCTGCCGCCGGTTCGCACCAGGCCGGACGATCCAAAACTGGCGGTGCGGGCGTTCGGGCTGAATTTCCCCAATCCGGTCGGCATGGCCGCGGGCTTCGACAAGAGTGCGGAAGTCTCCGATGCATTGCTGCGGCTCGGTTTCGGCTTCGTTGAGATCGGCACGGTGACCCCGAAACCGCAAACCGGCAACCCGCGGCCGCGGCTGTTCCGGCTGGAGCGCGACGAAGCGGTCATCAATCGCATGGGTTTCAACAATGACGGCGCCGACGCCGTGTTGCGGCGGCTCGCGGCGCGCGCCCATCATGGCGGCATCGTCGGGGTCAATGTCGGCGCCAACAAGGATTCGGTCGATCGCGTCGCCGATTACGTCCGGCTGATCGAAACCTTCGCGCCGGTGGCGAGCTATTTCACCGTCAACGTCTCGTCGCCGAATACGCCGGGCCTGCGCAATCTGCAGCAGGCGGCAGCGCTCGACGATCTGCTGGCCAAGGTGATCGACGCCCGCGAACGCGTACGGCAGAACGCCGGCGACTCGCCGGTGCTGCTCAAGATCGCGCCCGATCTCAGCCTCGCCGAACTCGACGATGTCGTGCAGATCGCCCGCTCGCGCCGGGTCGACGGCATGATCGTCGCCAACACCACCTTGGCGCGGCCCGCGACCTTGCGCGAGACCAACCGCGCCAGGGAGCAGGGCGGTCTGTCGGGCCGGCCGCTGTTCCGGCTGTCGACGCGGATGGTGGCGGAAACCTATGTGCGCGCCGAAGGCGCATTTCCGCTGGTCGGCGTCGGCGGCATCGACTCCGGCGGCGCGGCGCTGACGAAAATCCGCGCCGGCGCCAGCCTGATCCAGTTGTATTCGTCGCTGATCTACAAGGGCCTCGGCCTCGTCGAGGACATCAAGAACGACCTCACCTCGACCCTGTTGCGCACCGGCCGCGACTCGCTGTCGGAAATCGTCGGCGCCGATGCCGCGACCATCACGGCCGAGGACTGGCCGGTTTAGGGACGGTCCTTGGTGGTCGCCACAACCAAGCCGGGCGATGACAGCGGTGTTCGTGCGACCGTTGCACTTCACGCCGCGAGCATTTCCATTCAAACCTCCACCACCATCCCGTCGCTCGCCGCCGTGTAGTCCAGCGTCTCCAGCCGCCCCAGCATGTCGTCGCTCATATGCGTCAGCACCAGCCGCTTCGGCCGGATCTCGGCGAGATGCGCCTCCAGCGTCGTCAGGCTGAGATGGTTCTTCACCACCTTGTCGTAGTAATAGGCTTCGGCAACGAACAGGTCGGCATCGCGGCCCAGCGGAATCAGCGTCTCGGTCCATTCGGTGTCGGCGCTGTAGGCGATGACGCGGCCTTCGGCCTCGACGCGGTAGGCCAGGAACGGCCCGCCGGATTCGCCGTGCACGACAGCATAAGGCGTGACATCGACCGCGCCGAAGCTGAATTTCTCCTCGGGCTTGAGTGCGACAACTGACAGCTCGAAGCGCTGCTTGGTCTTCGACGAATGCTCGAACAGCGCCTCCATCACTTGCGTCAGCCGCATTTCGATTCCTTCCGGACCTGCAATGACAAGCGGACGGCTCCGTCGCGTGAACTGCGCATCCAGCAGCAGGAACGGCAGACCGCCGAAATGATCGCCGTGGAAATGCGTGATCAGGATCAGGTCGATCGCGTCGCGCGCGATACCGAGCCGCTTCAGCGCCGGCAGCGAGGTCGCGCCGCAATCGATCAGGAAATTGACGCGTTCGCCGGTGACGTGAAAGCAGGTGTTGTTCCTGCCGCCGGAGCCGAGCGCATCGCCGCAGCCGACGAATTGCAGTTGCATCGGTGATACCCTCTGGATTCAGCCGGATAGCGGCGCTGGCCCGAATGACTTCCGCAGCATCGCCGGATAGCGCAGCGCCTGCAACCCGCCGCGCGCGGCATAATGCACCAGCAGGGCGCCCCACAGCCCGGCATTGCCTAGCGAACGCAGCGCCAGCCAGGCGCCGAGAAAGATTGCAAGCGAGAGCACCATCAGATTGCGCATCTCGCGTGCCCAGGTCGCCCCGATGAAGATGCCGTCATAGGCGAAGGCGAACACGCCGAGCACCGGCGCCAGCGTCACCAGCCACAGATAGTCGCGCGCGCCGCGGCGAACCTCTTCGCTTGCGGTCATGATATCGATCAGCACGGACCCGAACAGCGCATAGGACGCGGTCACCGCCAGCGCGAAACCGAATCCCCATGCGATCACCAGCCGGGTCGCGCGGATAAAGCCGCTGCGGTCGCGCGCGCCATAGGCGCGGCCGCATAATTGCTCGGCGGCATTGGCGAGGCCGTCGAGGAAGAACGCGCTGATCAGCAGGAAATTGTGCAGCACCGCGTTGGCGGCCAGCGTCACGTCGCCGTGGCGCGCGCCCTGCGCGGTGAAGAACAGGAAAGCGGCAATCAGCGAGGCGGTGCGGATCATGATGTCGCGGTTGACCGCGAGCATGCGGAGCAGTTTCGTCCGGTCGAGCAGCGCCGCGCGCGAGATCGCGGGGTGCCCGCGCGAAAGCCCGCGTGCGATGAGGATGCCGAGCACAAGGCCGGTGGCTTCTGCGCCCAATGCGGCGATCGCCGCTCCGGCGATGCCGAAATCGAACACCAGCACCAGCAGCGCCGTCGCCGCCATGTTGATGAGGTTGATGGCGACCTGCACGCCAAGTGCGAGCCTGGCGCGGGCCTGGCCGATCAGCCAGCCGAGCACGACATAATTGGCCAGCACCAGCGGCGCCGACCAGATCCGGATGTCGAAATAGATCCTGGCGGCGCGGGTGACGGCTTCGCTGCCGCCCATGGCGCCGAACAGAAGCGCGGCGAGCGGGATCTGCAGGACGATGAGAGACACGCCGACCACGGCCGCGACGACGAGGCCCCGCAGCAGCAGCGCGCGCAATTCCCTGACTTCGCCGGCGCCGAGCGCCTGCGCGGTGAACGCCAGCGTGCTCATGCGCAGGAAGCCGAACAGCCAGAACAGGCAGTCGAACACCACGGACGCGATCGCCACGCCGCCGAGCAGCGTCGGCTCGCCCAGTCGCCCGATCGCGATGGTCGAGACGATGCCGATCAGCGGCGTGGTCAGGTTGGCGATCATCGCCGGACCGGCGATGGCAAAGACCTGCGCGGTCGTGACCTTCGTTGGGGAAATCAGCAACCGGGGTTCGCGGATCTATCGTCCGCGCGGCGTGCCGAACAGCCGCGACAGCAGCCAGATCGGGATCACGATCACGGCGCCGAGCAGGAAATAGCGCCACACCCAGTTGATGGCGTCGAAGCCGAGATTGTAGATCCAGTCGAACAGCCGCCGGATGCTGCTCAGGATGTTCCAGGGATCGAAGCCGATGGCGGACAGCACCACGCCGACCAGGATCGACAGCAGGATCAGCCGGACCGCCACCGCCAGCGGCGAGCCGCCGAGAAAGCGATAGAGGCCGTCATTGGCGGCCGGCAGTTCTCGGGTCTCGTTGGGCATCGATGGTCTCCCGGAGCGGATTCGCCCGCCCAGTATATAGTCTGGTCGCCCAGACATGGGGAACCCGGGTGTCGGCGTCAATGGCCTTACGTCGCGGTTCGCGCCGGCGCTTCGGCTTTCAACATCCGCTCCAGCGTTTCCAGTCGGTCGGCTTCGCGCGGCGGCTTGTCCCAGCGCAGCCGGCTGATGCGTGGGAACCGCATTGCCACGCCGGATTTGTGTCGCGGCGAGCGCGCCAGGCCCTCGAAGGCGACTTCCAGCACCAGCCCCTGATCGGGCGCGTGCACCACATGCCTGACGGGGCCGAATTTCTCCGTGGTGTTGCGCCGGACAAAACGGTCGATCTGCAACAGCTCCTCGTCGGTGAAGCCGAAATAGGCCTTGCCGACCGGCACCAGCTGCTCGCCATCTTCGCCCGAGGTCCAGACCCCGAAAGTGTAGTCCGAATAATAGGACGAGCGCTTGCCATGGCCGCGCTGCGCATACATCAGCACGGCATCGATCAGATGCGGGTCGCGCTTCCACTTCCACCACTGGCCCTTCGGGCGTCCCGTCAGATAAAGTGCGTCGCGGCGCTTCAGCATCACGCCCTCGACCGCCTCGGCATCTTCACCGGCGCCTGCGCTGGCGGGATCGGTGCGGACCGATGTCAGCGCGTCCCAGCTTTCGAATGGTATCACCGGCGACAAGTCGACTTTGGGATCGTCGAGTTTTGCAATGAAGGCTTCCAGCCGCTGGCGGCGCTCAAGGAACGGCAGCGTGCGCAGATCGTCATCGCCTTCGCCGAGCAGATCATAGGCGCGCAGATGGATCGGAAATTCCCTTGTCAGCTTGGGCGACACCGCTTTCCGGTTCAGGCGCTGCTGCAGTACATTAAAGGTCTGCACCCGGCCGTTACGCAGCACCAGCAATTCGCCGTCGATGGCGCCGGGCAGGCGGAGTGACGGCAGCAAATCGGGAAAGCTCCTGGTAATGTCTTCGCCGCTGCGCGAATACAACCGCGCTTGCATCTGGCCATCGGCGTCACGGCCGCTCACCGCCTGCACCCGGATGCCGTCCCATTTCCATTCCGCGATGAAATCGGCGGCGTCGAGATTGGAAAAATCCGCATCCTCGATCGCATGCGCCAGCATCACAGGGCGGAACGGCGTCGGATCGAGATTGACAGGCGCCTCGGCGCGGCCTTCCAGCCACGCGAACAGGTCGAGGTAGGGCGGCTCGAGGCCCGGCCACATCAATTCGAGTTGGTGCGGATCCTTGTCGCCGAGCGCTGCCGCGGCGGTCTTGGCCAGCCGCGCCGAGATCCCGATCCGCATCGCGCCGGTGACGAGCTTCAGCAATGCCCAGCGCCCGGTCTCGTCGAGATCGTCGAGCCACCGCGTCAGCTGTTTCGGCAGTTCAGTCTTGCCGAGGTTGCGCAGCGTGGTGACGACCTCGGCGAGGGTGGGCGGAGGCGGGTTATTGTGGAGGTTTGATACGGACCGTTCTTCACCTCTCCCGCTTGCGGGGGAGGTCGGATCGCCCTTGGGCGATCCGGGTGGGGGCTCTTTCTTGGAGACTGCCGATGCC
>NZ_JAUYAN010000347.1 GCF_030693485.1 Bradyrhizobium sp.
ACCGGATCCTCGGCCGGCCGCGCCACCACGTAGGTCGGCGAGCGCTGCAGCATGGTGACATGCGCCGCCTGCTTGGCCATCTCCGGCACCAGCGTCACCGCGGTGGCGCCCGAACCGATCACCACCACCTTCTTGCCGGCATAGTCGATGTCGTCGGTCCATTTCTGCGGATGCACGATGCGGCCGGCGAAATTGTCGCGGCCGGAAAATTCCGGCGTGTAGCCTTCCTCGTATTTGTAATAGCCAGAGCACATGAACAGAAAATTGCAGGTGAAGCGCACCAGCTCGGTGCCGCCCTCGCCTGACGTGCGCTCAACCTCCACGGTCCAGCGCGCCTCTGGCGTCGACCACGACGCCCGCTTGACCCGGTGATGAAAGCGGATCTTCTTGTCGATGCCGTTCTCGGTCGCGGTCTCGCGGACATAATTCAAAATCCGCGGCCCGTCGGCGATCGCCTTGGCCTCGACCCACGGCTTGAAGGAATAGCCCAGCGTGAACATGTCCGAGTCGGAGCGGATGCCGGGATAGCGAAACAGATCCCAGGTGCCGCCGATACAGTCGCGGCCCTCCAGAATGACAAAGCTCTTGCCGGGGCATTTCTGCTGCAGGTGATAGCCCGCGCCGATGCCGGACAGCCCGGCGCCGACGATGAGGACGTCGAAATGTTCGGTTTGTGTGGTTGGTTCCATCGTTTGATTAGCGCGCAAGCCGAAGAAAAAATCAACTGGCAACACCCGCCTCGCAGGCCTCGCTATTCCAGCATTCCGTCACAAAAAGCATTGTTCAGGTTTGACGAGCGCATTTAATTGTAGTGAGATGCCACACTACTCTGGATTGAAGATAGTTTGCAATTTTCACGGAATGAATTTCGTCGAGTGAGGGGCGAGTGTGGCTCCTCGAATTGGGAGGGCAATATGAGTAACACCGACCAAGGGGGCAGTATGGAGGGGCCCAGCCCCCAGACTGCACCGGTGAGCGATCCGGCCTCTGCTGGCCAAGTTCGCTTCTACGGGACTTGCTTTTTGATCTTCGTGTTTCTGATTTTCTATCTGCTGGTCGCGACATGGCCCGTGCTCGTGCCGGATCCAGCCAATCCGGGTGTCGGCGCCAATAAGGCGTTCATGTACAAGCCATTTCGGCTTTTCGCCTTCGAGCCGTGCCATTGGGCGCCGGATTTGCGGATGTTCCTGACCGTCATTCTGGCCGGCGCGATCGGCAGCCTCATTCACACCCTGACATCCTTCGGAGACTATGTCGGTAATCGAAGACTGAGCTTGAGCTGGATTTGGTGGTTCGTTCTACGCACACCGATCGGGATCGCACTAGCGATCGTGTCTTACCTCATTCTTCGCGGCGGGCTGATTGTGCCCACGTTGCCTGCGACCAAAGACAGTGATCTGCAGGGAGCAACCTTGCTGCTGAATCCCTATGGGATTGCCGCCTTTGCGGCCCTGGCAGGCATGTTTTCGCGACAGGCAACCGACAAATTGCGCGAAGTCTTTGAAACCGTGTTCACCGCGCAGAAGGCGGTGCCCCGCAGCGCGCCACTCAAAGGCCAGCCTGCGATCAATGTCGAACCTCAAAAATTGACGACGGGAAAACCCGAAGTCTTGACCATCACCGGAAGCGGATTTGACAAGAACATCAAGGCGACCGTCGACGGCAAACCACGAGATCCGCAATGGCTCAGTGCCACCCAAATCAAGATTGCGACACTCGCTGAGGACGTGGCAAAGGCCGGCAAACTGGAACTCATCCTCAAGAATCCGAACAATGAGACGTTCAGTGCAACGATCGAGGTTATCGCCGGCAAACCTGTCGTTTCCTCTACGGAACCAAAAGAATTGACCACCGCCGGTCCGAAGTCGCTGACCATCATCGGCCAGGACTTTCAGACAGGTTGTACCGCCACCATTAATGGTGATCAACGCACGGTTGAACCGGGGGGAGACGACAAGAAGATAACCATTGCTCTCCAGGACAAAGACCTTGTCGTCGGAATCCTCAAGCTGAGCGTCAAGAATCCCGACGGTCAGACTTCAGAAGCGCGCAACATTACCGTGAAGCAATAGAATCGGGCAGCCAACAGCAAAACGCCGGCCCCTGGGCCGGCGTTTCTGATCCGGGTGGCAATCGCCCTCAATACCGGTAATGATCCGCCTTGAACGGGCCTTCCTGCTTGACGCCGATGTAGTCGGCCTGGTCCTTGCGCAGTTCGGTCAGCTTGACGCCGATCTTGGCGAGATGCAGCCGGGCCACCTTCTCGTCCAGCGATTTCGGCAGCACGTAGACTTCCTTCTTGTACTTGCCGTCCTTGTTGTTGGCCCACAATTCGATCTGCGCCAGCGTCTGGTTGGTGAACGACGCCGACATCACGAAGGACGGATGCCCCATGGCGTTGCCGAGGTTCACCAGCCGGCCTTCCGACAGCAGGATCATCCGCTTGCCGTCGGGGAAGGTGATCTCGTCGACCTGCGGCTTGATGTTGTCCCACTTCAGATTCTTCAGATGCGCGATCTGGATCTCGTTGTCGAAGTGGCCGATGTTGCAGACGATGGCGCGGTCCTTCATCGCGCGCATGTGCTCGATGGTGATGATGTCCTTGTTGCCGGTGGCGGTGACGAAGATGTCGGCGCGGGGCGCCGCGTCTTCCATGGTGACGACCTCGTAGCCTTCCATCGCCGCCTGCAGCGCGCAGATCGGATCGATTTCGGACACCATGACGCGGCAGCCGGCCTGGCGCAGCGAGGCCGCCGAGCCCTTGCCGACGTCGCCGAAGCCTGCGACCATCGCCACCTTGCCCGACATCATGACGTCGGTGCCGCGGCGGATGCCGTCGACCAGCGATTCACGGCAGCCATAGAGGTTGTCGAACTTCGATTTTGTCACGCTGTCGTTGACGTTGATCGCCGGGAACAGCAGCTTGCCGCTCTTCTGCATCTCGTAGAGGCGATGCACGCCGGTGGTGGTCTCCTCCGAAACGCCTTTGATGTTCTTGGCGATCTCGGCGAAATAACCCTTCGGCTTTTCCTTCAGCAGCTTCTTGATCAGCGCGTAGAACACTTCCTCTTCTTCGGATTCCGGCTTGTCGAGGAACGCGACGTCGCCCTGTTCGGCGCGCAGGCCGTGATGCACCAGCATGGTGGCGTCGCCGCCGTCATCGAGAATCATGTTGGGGGTGCCGCCGCCGTGCCAGTCGAACATCCGCGCGGTGTAGTCCCAGTATTCGACCAGGCTCTCGCCCTTCACCGCGAACACGGGAATGCCCGCCGCCGCGATCGCGGCCGCGGCGTGGTCCTGGGTCGAATAGATGTTGCAGGAGACCCAGCGGATGTCGGCGCCCAGTGCGGCCAGCGTCTCGATCAGCACCGCGGTCTGGATCGTCATGTGCAGCGAGCCGGCGATGCGCGCGCCCTTCAGCGGCTGCTTCGGGCCGTATTCCTCGCGCGTCGCCATCAGGCCGGGCATCTCGGTCTCGGCCAGCGAGATTTCCTTGCGGCCGAATTCGGCCAGCGAAATGTCCTTGACGATGTAATCGGTGAAGGCGGGCTTCTTGGCGGCGGCGGTCATGTGGTTGATCCCTTAAAAAGCATATTCCGAAAAGCACAAATGCTTTCCGGAATACGCATGATGATTACGGAGAAAGTCAGACGGCGCGCTTGAGCGCGTCGGCCAAGTCGGTCTTTTCCCAGGAGAAACCGCCGTCCTTGTCCGGAGTACGGCCGAAATGGCCGTAGGACGAGGTGCGGGCGTAGATCGGCTTGTTGAGGTCGAGGTGCTTGCGGATGCCGCGCGGCGTCAGGTCCATCGCCTCGGCCACCGCCTTTTCGAGCTTCTCCTCGGGCACCGCACCGGTGCCATGGGTGTCGATATAGATCGACAGCGGCCGCGCCACGCCGATGGCGTAGGCGAGCTGCAGCGTGCAGCGATCGGCGAAGCCGGCCGCGACGATGTTCTTGGCAAGGTAGCGCGCGGCATAGGCGGCCGAACGATCCACCTTGGTCGGGTCCTTGCCGGAGAAGGCGCCGCCGCCATGCGGGGCCGCGCCGCCATAGGTGTCGACGATGATCTTGCGGCCGGTGAGGCCGGCGTCGCCGTCGGGACCGCCGATGTAGAACTTGCCGGTCGGATTGATGTGCCAGGTGGTCTTGCCGTTGATCCAGCCGTCCGGCAGCGCCTGGCGGACATAGGGCTCGACGCGTTCGCGAACCTGGCTCGAGGTCATGTCCTCGACCAGATGCTGGTGCGAAACCACGATCTGGGTGGCGCCGACCGGCTTGCCGTTCTCGTACTGCACCGTGACCTGGCTCTTGGAGTCCGGACCCAGCACCTTCTCCTTGCCGGAGTGGCGCGCTTCCGAGATCAGCCGCAGGATCTTGTGGGCGTAGAACAGCGGCGCCGGCATCAGGTCGGGAGTCTCGCTGGTGGCGTAACCGAACATGATGCCCTGGTCGCCGGCGCCCTCTTCCTTGTTGGTGCCGGGCTGCAGCGCATCGACGCCCTGCGCGATGTCGGCGGATTGCGGATGCAGCAGGATTTCGACCTTGGCCTTCTCCCAGTGAAAGCCCTCCTGCTCGTAGCCAATGTCCTTGATCGCGGCGCGCGCCACGCTCTCGATCTGCTCGTTGGTGACGGATGCGGGACCGCGGGTCTCGCCGGCGATCACCACCCTGTTGGTGGTGGCGAGGGTTTCGCAGGCCGCCCGGATCGCCCAGGGATCGAAGCCTGCCTTCTGGCCTTCGCGGAAAAACAGATCGACGATCTCGTCCGAAATCCGGTCGCAGACCTTGTCCGGATGACCTTCGGAAACCGACTCACTGGTGAACAGATAAGACGCGCGCATCAACCAACCCCTTTTCCGCCTGACCTTGGCGGTCCCTTTATCAAAAATGTGCCTGAAGTGTCAGTCGCGACGGCGCGAGATGACGTAGGATTCGTCGTAGAACCAGAGCCCGTTATGCTTGCGCAGAACTTCCCTGGTGGCATCGAGAGTGCGGCCGCTTTGAGTCATGTCCGTCAACCGGTCGTCTTCGATCTGGGCGACATACACCGCCGCGTTCCACGCTGCAAAGGCCGTGGAGGTTCCGATCGAGCCGGTGACCTCGTTGGGCAGCGCTTCCATATCATATCGGAAGATCGAGCGGTTATCGGCATAAGCATTAAAGTTAAGGTCGCGCCCGGCCGATCCCAACTCGTATTTCACCGCGCGCAATAGCTCATGACGGCTCACCGCGAAAGGATTTTCTCCAGGCCAGACCGATTGGATAATCTCCAGCCCGGGATCCTGCCCGTGGGAGTGAATTCCGATCAGGCGGCCCCCGGCCCGCAGCGCCCGGGCCAGCGGTGCTATGATGCGTTTGGCGCGGAAATTCACAGAAGATTTGGCCCGGTAGGGCTGCGAAGCGATGATCAGGTCGAAATTGGCCTCGGAGCGGCCGGCCCTGGGGATGATCGAATCAAGCAAAAAGCGGTGATCCTCCCGGTACAGCACGATGGCGACCGGCCGCTCATAGACCGGCATGCCCGAGCGGGCGCTGACATTGGCCCGCCAGTTCTGCTCCAGAAACGGCCCCAATGCGGCGATCTGGGCCTCGAATTCGCCTGAGGAGGCCCCCTGCAGGGCCACCTCATGCCAGATCATGCCCGCGGCGGCCGCGGGCGAGGCCGGCGTCAGCCAGGGCGCCTCGGCGTAATACATGTTTGTCAGGACAAAAACGGTTGCCGGGTGCTCGAACAACCGGTCCGGGACCTTATCGAGGGTCAGCCGAACGTCCTCCAGGCTGAGTTCCTTGCCGGCGATATAGAACGGCATATGGGGGAAGCGGCCGTGCATCGAGCGCATGACCCGCGCCAGCACCGTGCCGTCGCCGACTCCGGCATCGAACACCCGCAGCGCCGGCGGCCGGGGGTGGATGCTGCCGAGTTCCAGCGCCACGCGCTCGGCGATCACCCGCTTTTCGCTGCAGGTATGGACAAACAGCAGGTATTTCTGCCGATTCTCGAAAAACCGGAAATTGCCGCGGGGATCGCGCTTCTCGGCGGGCACCTCGAGCCCGCGCGGCGCCGGCAGGCCGCCGGGCATGGAAGCGGCGATATAGGCCTGAATCCGGTCCAGTGTGTCGATGGTGATTCGCTTGCCCTCGCGCAAGCGGTGCACCAGCTTGCCGTCGTTGACGGCGCGACGGCCGAAGGTCGATTCCGCCATATCCGCCTGCCGGCAGAATTCGGAAATCCGGGCGAGGATCTGGTCGTTTTTCATGGGCCGGGATATCGAGCCGGGATTGGGACAGGCTGGTGGGCAGCCGCGGACGGCGCGGCCGTCCTAGCACGGTCTGCCCACTGTTGGAAATGCAGG
>NZ_JAUYAN010000011.1 GCF_030693485.1 Bradyrhizobium sp.
TTTTGTCGTGGTTTCGGGCGCGGATTTACTTGTGGTTTCCTTGGCATTTTCCGGCCGCATTGGGATTGCTCTGGGATGCATGAGGCGGGCCCGCTGACGTCCCTGCGAACATGTTCGCTGGGACGACGGGGGTTTTTGCTGCCTTTCCCCCGCCCCGCCCGCCTGATAAACCCCCGCCATGTCGTTCACCGTCGCCGCTTTTTACCAGTTTGCAGCCCTGCCGGACTTCCGCGAGCTCCGGGAACCGCTGCGGGCGATCTGCGCGGGGCTCGAGCTGAAAGGCAGCGTCCTGCTGGCGCATGAGGGTATCAACGGCACCGTCGCTGGAAGCGAAGCTGGTATCGGCGGCCTGATCGCGGAATTGCGCGATGGCCCGCTGTTCGGCGGCCGGCTCGACCGTCTCGAACTGAAATTTTCCGGCGCCGGGCACATGCCATTCCGGCGCCTCAAGATCCGCCTGAAGAAGGAGATCGTCACCCTCGGCGATCCCGTTGCTGATCCGACGCGGCAGGTCGGGGTATATGTCGATCCCGCCGACTGGAACGCGCTGATCGCGGCCCCGGATACGCTCGTCATCGACACCCGCAATGAATTCGAGGTGGCGATGGGCACCTTCCCCGGCGCAATCGATCCCGGCATCAGGAACTTCGGGCAATTCAGGGATTTCGCCACGCAGCGGCTCGACCCGGCGAAGCATCAGAAAATCGCGATGTTCTGCACCGGCGGCATCCGCTGCGAAAAGGCCAGCGCCTGGCTGCTCGCGCGCGGCTTTGCCGAGGTCTATCATCTCAAGGGCGGCATCCTCAAATACCTCGAAGGCGTGCCGGAGGCGGAGAGCCGCTGGCGCGGCGAATGTTTCGTCTTCGACGACCGCATCGCGCTCGGCCACGGCTTGCGGGAACGCCGCAGGGAACATGCTTCAGATGAGTGACACCAGGACGAGCGAGACCAAGGCGCTTGGCGACCGGATCGACGCGCTTGAAATCCGGCTGTCGTTCCAGGACGAAACCATCGAGACGCTGAACAAGACCATCACCGCGCAATGGCAGCAGATCGACGCCCTGACGCGGCAGGTCGTCGGCCTGAACGAACGGCTGCAGGAGGCGGAAAACAACGCTCCCGGCGCCACCGACGAGCCGCCGCCGCATTACTAGATCGCTTTCTTCTCTCCTCCTCCCGCGAAGCGGTGGGGAGGGGTGAAAGAAACGGCCTCCGCAAGGAGGCCGTTCAATTCGACTCAGACAAATCGATCAATCACGTTCGATGATGACCGTCTTGCGATCGCGATCATAATCGCGGTCACCGCGGTTCTTCCTGATTACCACGGTCTCGTCGCGATCGCGGTAATGACGCTCGCGGATCACTTCACGCTCGCGGACCCGGTCAGGACCGGATCCGACCGTCACGCCGACACCGTTCGGGCCGACGCCAACGCCAACCTGCGCCATAGCGGGCACGGCGAGACAGATCCCGGCCGCGGCGAGACTTACGATTGCAAAACGTTTGATCATTGCATGCTCCTCAATGTGTGAATTATCGGGGGCAATTCCCGCCGGCAGCTATTGTTCCGTCGACGCGATCGGCCGTTACGGCTTGACGGCGAACCAGACGCCGAAGGCGATGACGACCAGGATGACGAAGAACCACGCTATGGGCGTAACTCGTTTCGAGCTTCCGCTTCGCGGCGAGTCGTTGGCGGCGTGATTGAATTCATTCTGCATGTGAACCAACCGGTCGGCGCGGTTCGGCGAAATGCGCCGTGCAAATTCAACGGAACGCCGATTTCACCTTGTCCCAAAGCGATTCGTTTTCCCGATCGCCATCGGGCTTCGATGGCGCCGGCTGTGCCGCGCTGACGGGATCCGACGCAGGAAAAGTACCGACCAGGCCGGCTTCGAGCTTGTTGTGCATTTCCCGGTCGGCCCGTACGGCTTCGCGGGGATCGTCCGCATGCTTGTCATGCGGCGCGGGATTGAACTTCTCAGCCATGTGGGGCCTCCATGCCGGTATAACGCGCGGGTCATACCGGAGTTCCATCCGAGGTCCGGACAGCACCCGAAGGCCCCTTCATCACCGCCTCAGGGCGTTGAGCTTGCGGGAACCAATTCCCGCTAGAGGGCACATAACACTTGGGAATTTTACTGCCATCTGAGCAATATTGCACAGACAGGCGGGTCGAGTTGGGGTCGACTATTCGCGATGAGATTGCACCCTCATCGATGGTGTGAATGAGCCGGTGCTCGAAACAGAAATTCCGACCCCAGCCCGTTCGGGATTTCCGTTTTTAGAGCTACCGCTCGACCTTATCGCCAGGCCGGAGGACTGCGCAGGCAAGGTCTCGCTGCCACAACGACACCGCCGTGGTCGTCACGGTGCCTCCGTGCTAGCGCGCATCCTGCAGGATCATGTCGGACGCCTTTTCGGCGATCATAATAACAGGGGCGTTGGTATTGCCCGATACCAGATCCGGCATGACGGAGGCATCGACGACACGCAGGCCTTCGATGCCGCGAAGGCGAAGCCGCTGATCCACCACCGCGAGCGAATCGTTGCCCATCCGGCAGGTCGAGGTCGGATGATAGACCGTGCTGCCGCGCTTGCGGCAAAAAGCCAGCAGATCCTCATCGCTCACGACCTTCGCGCCCGGATCGGCCTCCTCGACCACAAACGGCTTCAGCGCAGGCGCTGCCAGAATCTTTCGCAGGATCTTGAGGCCCTCGACATTGACGGTGCGGTCGGTTTCGGTCGCGAGGTAATTGATGCGGATCTCCGGCGCCGCCATCGGGTCGGCGCTCTTGATCCGCAACGTGCCGCGGCTCTCCGGCCGCACCTGGCATACCGATGCGCTGAAGGCGGAATAGGGATGCAGCTTCTCGCCCATCTTGTCGGTCGAGAACGGCAGAAAGTGAATCTGGACGTCGGGTGAGGCCAGCCGCGGATCGGTCTTGAAGAATGCGCCCGAGGTGCCGGCGGCGATGGTCAGCGGCCCCTTGCGGAACGCCGCATAGCGCACGCCCGCCATGATGCGGCGGCCCGGATGATTGACGATATCGTTGAGCGTGATCGGTTGCGAGCAACGCATCACGATTCTGACCTGCATGTGATCCTGCAGGTCGTTGCCGACGCCGGGAGCGTCGAGCACCACGTCGATGCCGTGACTCTTCAACAGCTCCGCCGGTCCGACGCCGGAGAGTTGCAGCAGTTGCGGCGAGTTATAGGCGCCGCTCGAGATCAGGATTTCCTTCTTCGCCCGCACGGTGCGCAGCGCCCCGTTCTGGCGGTATTCGATCCCGACAGCGCGCCGCCCCTCAAACAGGATGCGCTGCGCCAGCGCGGCCGTCTCGACACGCAAGTTGCTGCGTCCTTTGGCGGGCCGCAGATACGACCGCGCCGTGCTCGCCCGCCGGCCATTCCGCGTGGTGGTCTGAAACCAGCCGGCGCCTTCCTGCGTCGCGCCGTTGAAATCGGGATTGTCGGGAATGCCGGATTCGACCGCCGCCTTGATGAAGGCCCCCGACAGCGGATCGGCATGCAGCATGTCGGACACCGGCAGCGGGCCGCCGGCGCCATGATAATCATCGGCGCCGCGCTGCTGGTCTTCGGCCTTCTTGAAATACGGCAGCACGTCGTCAAACCCCCAGCCGGTGTTGCCGTGCTGGCGCCAGCGGTCGTAATCCTCGTGCTGGCCGCGAACGTAGAGCAGGCCGTTGATCGAACTCGATCCGCCCAGCACCTTTCCGCGCGGCTGAAACACCTGGCGTCCGTTCAAGCCCGGCTCGGGCTCGGTCTGGTACATCCAGTTGACGGTCTTTTCCTTGAACAGCTTGCCGTAGCCGAGCGGCACGTGGATCCAGAGATTGCTGTCCCTGGGGCCTGCTTCCAGCAACAGCACCGAATGCCTGCCGTCGGCGCTGAGGCGATTGGCGAGCACGCAGCCGGCGGAGCCGGCGCCGACGATGACGTAGTCGAATTCGGAAGTGTTTTTGGGCGACGTTGCGCCATTGTTGTTCATGTGTTTCCCTCACGCCCGGCACGGCCGGCGCCGCACCTAACCAGATCAGTTGAAGGGGTGGCAAGCGCTAGATGAAACCAAAAGGCCGGCTCTGGCTTGATTTCCTCCCCTGACCCAGCGAGTGCGCACCTTGGACAAATTTCAGATCGGCGCCCACATCCTTGCCATGGCGGCAGCTTTTGCGCTCGCAATTCCGATCGGCTGGGATCGCGAGAAGAAGGCCCGCAGCGCCGGGTTGCGGACGTTTCCGCTGGTGGCGCTGGCGAGCTGCGGCTTCGTGCAGGCCAGCGAGAGCCTGCTGGTGCATTCGCCCGACGGCATGGCGAAAGTCATCGAGGGCCTGATCACCGGCATCGGCTTCATCGGCGGCGGCGCCATTCTCAAACACGGCACCACCGTGCTCGGCACCGCGACCGCGGCGAGCCTGTGGGCCACCGGCGCGATCGGCGTGTCGGTCGGTCTCGGCAGCTACGACGTGGCGGTGACGGTCGCCGTCTTCACGTTTCTGACGCTGAGGCTGCTGCCGCTGGTCAAGGACGACGAGGATAGCGGCGACAGGAAGGATTGAGTGCCGGCAGGGCGGTAAGGCTCCGCGGCGGGCGGCTCGCAGCGCCGCGCCGGATGGCTGCGATCAAAAATATCGAAAACAACCCCATGCAATGGAATGTCAACCGGTCACCTGAACAAAATTTCGGGAAAATAGAAGTTGACACGTCGGGCAAATCAGGGGCATTCCCTCATCGTCGCGCATATTGGACCGGGGCCCACCGCAACAGCGGGCCTCCGTCGCGATTTCCGGCAACATCATCCCCATAGTTGAAATTTGACGGCCACGCCGCAGCGCGTGATCGCCGGCGCGTGGCCGAACCATGCGCGCGACCGGCGTGCGCCGGCCATCGACCTGAAACCGCACCGAGGACATCATGACGGCACCAGCAATAACCACAGCCGATTCAACCCAACCTGCCGCGACGCCGCGGATAAAATTCCTGCCGCAGGGATTTTCCATCGACCATCCGGACAACGTGCTTGGCGAACGGCTGATGGCGGAGGCGCTCGGCGTCGTCGGTCGCGATGCGATGGATGGCATCCTGCGGCAATTGGTGAGGGCCAGCATCAACGATGACGGGCCGGACGAGGTCAACCTCGGCTTCATGATTTCGATGATGCAAGGCATCAAGCCGAGGGATTGCGTCGAGGCCATGCTGGTGGCGCAGATGGTTTCCGTTCATGTGATGGCGATGCGATGTTCGCAACAGCTCGCAAATGCGGACGATCTCGCCCAGCAAGACACCGCCGCGCGTTCGCTGGGCAGGCTCGCCCGCACCTTTCCCGCCCAGATCGAGGCGCTCAGCCGTTATCGAAGTCGTGGCGAACCAGCCATCACCGTGCAGAACGTGTCGGTCGCGGACGGCGGCAAGGCCATCGTGGGCAACGTCACGCAGCATGCGAACGTGATCGTATCGGACAGGAGTCCGGTGCCCGCGGCGGCCGATGCGCGGTAGGCCCCGGAGCCGGACGTTTCCGACCGGGTCCGGGAAACCGGCTAACCAATACAACAGAGGGATTGACCGGAATCTGTATTATACGTATAATGCAGGTTACTAACTCCGGTGAGATCCCTGTCATGGTTCAGATCAGCGCCCTGGAATTCCAGCGTAAATTCGGCGAGTTTCAGCATCAGGCGCAACGAGAGCCTGTCGAGATTACGCGCCACGGCCGGCGGGAACTCGTGCTGATGTCGGCTGAGCATTTTGACTGGCTGACGGCGGCTGCCAGGCGCACCACCCGAACAGCCGATGCTGCCCAAGTGGTGATCGACGCTGTTGAACGGGCCGAGATGGACCCTGAGCATGCCGCGCTCGACGAACTGCTCAAGTAAGCAGGCCAAGTGGCCTTCCCCGAGCCTAAGCCGGGCTTGGTCGTTCGCTATGATTATCTCTGGACCCATGAAGCGGCAGCGGGACGCGATCAGGGAAAGGACCGTCCGGCCTGTCTCGTCGCCGCGAGCGACAGCCAAACGCGGCCACGTTTTGTGGTCCTGTTGCCGATCACCCACACGCCACCCGTTGGCGACACGGTCGGTATCGAAATTCCGGCGAAGGTCAAACAGGCACTCGGTCTCGACGATGCACGAAGCTGGGTAATCATATCCGAGCACACCGTCGACGAATGGCCCAACGCCGGTCTTTCACCGGTTCCGGGGAAGCCGGGCGCATTCGGATATGGCTTCATTCCACCCGGCCTGTTCGCGCAGATCAAAGCCAAATTCCTCGAACTGGCCCGACAGAACAAAAGCGGCGCGGTGCGCCGCTGATTGCGAGTGCAGATGCACGACACGCGTTGCGGCGCCAAAATCCGTTCTGGCGGCGCGTGCCGCGCGCACGTTGTACACGGCAAGAAGCGCTGCCGCATGCATGGCGGTGCGCCGGGGTCCGGCGCGCCAAGGGGCAACCGTAACGCGCGCAAGCACGGGCTGTTCACCGGGGAGGCGATCGCCGAGCGAAAGCGGATTCAGGACCTGCTGGGCGAAGCGCGGAAGTTTTTGCAGGGGATGGAGTGATTTTTTTCGCGAAGCATAGCTTGGTTGCGCGCGAGACCAAGATCGTTCGTGCCGGAAAGCGGCGTTGACGTAATCGTTGCAGCGGACTGATGTTGTACTTGCTGGTGGCTGAAGAAGTGGTGAAGCCATTATCGCTCGACGGGTGATCCGTGCAAATCTAACTCCTGATCTCCTCTGCACGAAGAAGTTCGTTGAAGCTCATGTGAACGACGCCATCTTGGCCGCAGATGTCAGGAATCTTCTGCCTCTTATCGCTCGCTTGGTCTAGATTTGTTTATTCCAAGGAAATCGTAAAGGACGAGTGCGTTGAGCCGAGTCTCCTCAGCCTCTGACTGGATAAGCACTAACTCGTATTGCTCAGTTGGAGTCTCGACTTCTCGATGCATCCTGAAGTCCGAGACGAGTTCGAGTTTTGCGATCTTTGATTGTTTGGGACAGGAGTTCCATGAATGGCACGTCGTAGAAATGGGCGAGCTTCCGGCCTTGCTTGATGGTCGGTCTGGCTGAACCGGCTTCCCACTTCTGGATCTGATCAGGCGTCACACCCGCGCCATGCGCGGCGGTCTCAGGCGATAGCCGGACGCGCTCTCGGGCCCAGCGAAGGACATCGCTGTTAAACGGAATCATCCTACCGCAAATGGTGAATAACATCGTGCATTGCCGAGGCTGATGCGTCCTCGCTACCCAGCCTGTAACCAGCACGAAATCTGGCTTCTACGGGTAGAGTTGAAACAGGTGCTAACCCACTGGGATCGTTATTGGTAGCGAGAGAGGGACTCGAACCCCCGACCCCAGGATTATGATTCCCGTGCTCTAACCAGCTGAGCTACCTCGCCACGATTCAACGTTACGGCTCTCAATATGCCGCAGTCGCGAACGCGCGGCATATAAGAAGCCGGTCAGGGGCATGTCAAGCAAACCCGCATCGTGGCCCGACTACCTGCCAGGTGCCTCCAAAGCGGGGCTATTTCGGGCGGACCGTGGGGTCGCCGCCGGGGCTGCCGGGCGGCGGAATCACCGGCATGCTGCTGCCGGTTTCGGGGGTCGGGGCGCGGATTTCCGGGTCGATGCCGGCGGGCGGACACAACACGCCGTCGGAACGGGCCAGCCTGTCGCTGAGCGGCTCGGCCCGCTGGCCAATGGTGGCGCCCTGCTGCGACGGCATCGGGGCACAATTGACGGGGCGATCGGGCGACGGCGGCGCGGTTCGTGCAGGAGGCGTGGCCGGCGACGGCGGTGCCTGTGCGCCTGCAACGCCGGAGGCCGCGATCAGCACGCATGAGAGAAAGAGTGTGGATTTCATTCGCATACGGGAAAACGGCCCGCGGATGCAAAAGGTTCCCGGCTCGCGGGAGATTGGCAAGCCGAATTTTTTCGGCGTGAGCCGAACACGCGTCGTCATTCGGGCGCGCGCGAACGCGCGAACCCGGAATGACGGCCAACCCTGGCGCCGCAGCGCGTCAGGATTTGCGGTAGCGGATCAGCGAGAAATGCCCCATCGGCGGCATCGGGCGGCGCTCGGTCAGGGTGACGCCGCCATGTTTCGCGGCCCAGTTGGTCAGCCGCGCCCAGGCAAATTCCGGCCGCCAGCCGAGCCGGCGCGCCAGCGGCGCGAAGGCCAGTTCGAAGACGCGGCGCGGGCCGCTCTCGGCGCCGATGTGGTTGACCAGGATGAGTTCGCCGCCCGGCTTCAGCACGCGGATGAAGTCGTCCAGCGTGGCCTCGGGATCGGGCACCGCGGTGATGACATATTGCGCCACCACCGCGTCGAAGGACGAATCCCCGAAGGCGAGGTTCTTGGCGTCCATCACCGCGAGCGTCTCGACATTGTGAAGTCCGAGCGCGCGGACGCGGCTCTGCGCCTTGCGCAGCATCGGCTCGGAAATATCGACGCCGCACAGTTTCGTGGTGGAGGAATAATCCGACAGCGACAGGCCGGTGCCGACGCCGACATCGAGGATCCGTCCGCCGATCCTGTCGGCCTCGGCGATGGTCGATTTGCGGCCTTCTTCGAACACCTTGCCGAACACCAGGTCGTAGACCGGCGCCCAGCGCTCGTAAGCCTTCGCGACACCCGCGCGGTCGATATCTGCAGCCATGCCAGCCCTTGAAATTATCTGCCTGAAAATTATCTGCCCGAACTTGTTATCCGCGCACGGCCTCGACCAGCGGCCGCGGCGCGGCGGCTTCGCGCAACGCTGCCTTGGTCGTTCCCTTGGCTGATGCGCTCTTGATGAATCCGCCGCCGAGCACGCGCGCCTGCCCGGAAGGCGCATCGTAGAACACGCAGGCCTGGCCGGGCGAGACGCCCTCCTCGCCCGCGACCAGTTCGACTTCATAGCCGCCATCGGTTGCGCGCAGCCACGCCGGCTGCGGCGGGCGGGTCGATCGCACCCGCACGAACATCTCGAGGCCGTCGCCGACAGCTGACTCAAGCGCGCCGTCGCCGATCCAGTTGACGTCGCGCAGCTGGATGCGATCCATCCGCAGCGCCTCGCGCGGCCCCACCACGACGCGGCGGCTGGCGGCGTCGAGCCGCACCACATAGAGCGGCGCCGAGGAAGCGATGCCGAGGCCGCGGCGCTGGCCGACGGTGAAGTGAATGATGCCCTGATGCCGCCCGATGACGCGCCCGCCGAGGTCGACGATGTCGCCGGGCTCGACGGCGTTGGGCCGCAACCGGCCGATGATGTCGGTATAACGCCCTGACGGCACGAAGCAGATGTCCTGGCTGTCCTGCTTGTCGGCGACCGTGAGATCATAACGCCGCGCCAGTTCGCGCGCCTGCGGCTTGGTCATGTCGCCGAGCGGAAAGCGCAGAAAGTCGAGTTGCTCGCGGGTGGTCGCGAACAGGAAATAACTCTGGTCGCGATCGGCGTCGGCGGCGCATACCAGCGCGCGCGCGCCGTCGGCGAGACGGCGCGAGGCGACATAATGGCCGGTGGCGAGCGCCGCGGCGCCGAGTTCGCGCGCGGTCGCCAGCAGATCGCGGAACTTGACCGAGCGGTTGCACTCGATGCACGGCACCGGGGTTTCCCCTGATGCGTAGCTGTCGGCGAAATTGTCGATCACCGACTCGCGAAAACGGCTCTCGTAGTCCAGCACGTAATGCGGGATGCCGATCCGCTCGGCGACATCACGGGCGTCGTGGATGTCCTGCCCGGCGCAGCAGGCGCCCTTGCGGTGGGTGGACGCGCCGTGATCGTAGAGCTGCAGCGTGATGCCGACGACGTCATAGCCCTCGGACTTCAACAGCGCAGCCGTCACCGAGGAGTCGACGCCGCCCGACATGGCGACGACGATCCTGGTGTCCTGTGGGCGGCCTTGCAGGTCCAGACTGTTGAGCATGGTTCCGGTCATCGATGCGATCGCGGCAGGGTGGATTGCGCGACCAAAGAAAAAGCCTTGCAGTTAGAGCGCCTTGCGGCGAGTCCTCGGGGGCGTGACCGGGAAAGCGCGGCGGCTTTTTCGGAAGCGACCGAAGGCAGCTCTTTAATATAGGCCGTATCCGCGTGAAGCAATCACGCCAGCCCGTTTTGCTCACCCACCACGGCAAATCTTGCCGCCGGGCACAAAAGGCGGCTCCGGCGCGCTCCGTGGTTTTACCGAGCCAACCTTCAAGTATATGTAATCACTAGGTATTTTTTGGAACCGAAGCTGGCCCGGTCCTTGCTGATCTGTCTCCACCTTCATCCGCGAAAGGCCGCCCGTGTCCAGCGTGACGACAGATCCAGCATCCAGCGTGTCTTTCCAGGGCGCGCCGCCAACGAAATCCGGCAAATCCGACCGATCGCGCGGCAACGACAATTTCGCGGCGCTGGTCGACACCGCCGCGCCGGCCGAGGGCCAAAACGCCCGCGCCGACAATAACGCACGCGCCCAGGAGAAAGCCGCCTCGCAGACCAGTTCGCAGCGCCGCTCCGACGACGCCGCGGCGAACGCGGCGAGCGCGGCGAACGCGGCGAGCGCGGCGGACGCGGCGGACGCCAGGCGATCGCGCGACTCGGCGGCTGCCGACCGGGCGGCGAAGAGCGATTCAGACGATCGCAACGCCAGCGCCAGAAAGCGTGCCGATACCGCGGCCGATGCCGAGGCGCCTGCGCGCGCCACTGCGAAGCCCGTCGACTCCAAGGCCGCGCCGGCCAAGTCAACCGAGGATCAGCCGTCCGACCAGGCTTCCACCGCCGATTCCGCAGCCGATCAGGCCGCCCCGCCAACGCAGGATGCACCGGCCGCGACGACGCCGGACCCGGTCGCCGTACCGATTGTCATCGCTGTTGCCGCCCCGACGGCTGCTCCCGCCGCCACGCCCGCATCCGGCAACGCCACGGCGCC
>NZ_JAUYAN010000351.1 GCF_030693485.1 Bradyrhizobium sp.
GCCTTCTGCAGCTCGTCGGCGCTCCAGCGGCCCTCGCCGACCCAGACCAGCGATCCCACCATCGAGCGTACCTGGCTGTGCAGGAACGAGCGCGCCGAGGTGACGATGTTGACGGCGTCGCCGTCTCGCACCACGTCGAGCTGGTCCAGCGTCTTCTCCGGCGATTTGGCCTGGCATTCGGTATCGCGGAAGGTGGTGAAGTCGAACTTGCCGACCAGCCGCTGCGCCGCGTCATGCATCGCATCGCTGTCGAGCGGCCGCGGCAACCGCCAGACCTTGCCGATGTCGAGCGCAAGGTTGGCCCGGCGATTGGAGATGCGGTAGATATAATGGCGCTTCCTGGCCGAGAACCGCGCCTCGAAGCTGTCGGGGACGATCTCCGCACTGAGCACACCGATCGGATGCGGCCGCAAATGCGCGTTCAGCCCGTCGCGAAAGCGGCCCGGCACGAAATGCTTGGCAATGTCGCAATGCGCGACCTGTCCCAGCGCATGCACCCCGGCGTCGGTGCGGCCGGCGCCGTGCACGCGAACCCGCTCGCCGCAGATCGCCTTGACCGCGTCTTCCAGCGCGCCCTGCACCGTGGCGCCATTGTCCTGCAGCTGCCAGCCGCAAAACGGCGCGCCGTCATATTCGATGATGAGTTTGTAGCGGGGCATCAGACGAGCCGTATCGGTGGTGCGAGCGGCGTGCCGCGCAAAAACTCCTGCGCCTTCATCGGCTTTGCACCGGCGCGCTGCAGGTCGAGAATGCGGATCGCGCCGCCCTGACAGGCAATGGTCAGCCGGTCGTCGAGCAAGTCGCCCGGCGCGCCGGCTCCGCTGGCCAGTTCGCAGCGCAGGATCTTGACCCGGACCTGCTCGCCATCGATCGTCATCTCGCACCAGGCGCCGGGAAACGGCGACAGCCCGTGAATGTGGCGCAGCACGTCGCGCGCGGGCCGGTTCCAGTCGATCCGCGCCTCCGCCTTCTCGATCTTGGCGGCGTAGGTCACGCCCTCATCGCTCTGCTTCGTGAGCTGCAACCGGCCGCGTTCCAGCGCGCCCATCGCGCGCACCATCAGGTCGGCCCCGAGCGGCGCCAGCGCGTCGTGCAGATCGGCGGCCGTCATGGCGTCCGATATCGCCAGCCGCTCGGCCATCGCGACGTCGCCGGTGTCGAGGCCGACATCCATTTTCATCACCATCACGCCGCTCTCGGCATCGCCGGCCATGATGGCGCGGTTGATCGGCGCCGCTCCGCGCCAGCGCGGCAGCAGCGAGGCATGCAGATTGAAGCAGCCGAGCGGCGGCGTATCGAGAATGGATTTTGGCAGGATCATGCCATAGGCGACGACCACGGCGGCATCGGCCTCGTGAGAGCCGAATTCCTGCAGCGCTTGCGGTGTCTTCAGGGTGGAGGGCGTCAATACGGGGATGTTCAGCCGCCGCGCTTCCTGCTCCACGGGGGTCGGCTGCAATTGCAGACCGCGACGGCCGCCTGGCTTGGCCACACGGGTATAGACCGCCGCGATATCGTGGCCATGGGCGACCAGTTCCAGCAGCGTCGGCACCGCGAAGTCGGGCGTGCCCATGAAGATCAGGCGGAGCGGCATGTTCGCGGAAGTCCTTTAACCAAGCATCCAGATAGCGAGCGTCATCCTGAGGTGCGAGCGCTTGCGAGCCTCGAAGGATGCGCAGGAAAGAAAGAACGTCGCTTGTGACTGCCGTCGCCCTTCGAGGCCCGGCGCCAGGCGGCGCCGCGCACCTCAGGGTGACGGCGAGGTCGGGCCTACTCCCCCGCCCGCTTCGCGGCCTTGGCAAATTTCTTCAGCACGCGGTCGCGCTTCAGCTTCGACAGATAGTCCACGAACAGCACGCCGTTGAGGTGGTCGATCTCGTGCTGGATGCAGGTGGCGAACAGGCCGTCGGCGTCTTCCTCGTGCACCTTGCCGTCGAGATCGGTGAAGCGGATGCGCACCTGCGCCGGCCGCTCAACCTCCTCGTAATATTCGGGGATCGACAGGCAGCCTTCCTCGTAGACCGAAAACTCTTCCGACGATGACACGATCTCCGGATTGATGAAGACGCGCGGCCGCGGCTTGGTCTCGCCGTCCTCGTCCTTCTTGGCGAGGTCCATCGTGATCAGCCGCAGCGGCTGCGCGACCTGGATGGCCGCCAGCCCGATCCCGGGGGCGTCGTACATGGTCTCCAGCATGTCGTCGGCCAGCCGGCGGATCTCTGCCGTGACCTTTTCGACAGGTTTGGAGACCAGCCGCAACTGCTTGTCCGGCAGGATGATGATTTCTCGGAGTGCCATGGTGGGGCGATTTAAGCTGCCGATCTGCCGGGGTCAATGCACCGAGGAAGCCTGTTAACCCCCTGCTAACCATGAATCCTCAGCTGAAGTTAACCACGAAAATTAAGCTTCAGTTAACCACAAATGTTCCCTCTTCGTTCGCGTTTGCGGCCGAATCGGCTACAAGGGCGGCATGAACGAGATCCTTTTCATGATCGGCGACACGCCGGTCCACACTGGCGAAGCGCTGCTCGGCTTCGGCGCGCTGGCGCTGGTGCTGTTGCTGACCATCGCCATCATCATCGCGCGCTCCGGCAGCCGGGGCGCGGCGCTGGCGATGGCGCAGGCCATCCGCGCCGACGAACTGGAGGAACGGGTCAGTGAAATGCTGCGCGCCCAGTCTGAGGCCACCGGCCGGGTCCATGAGATGGGCCAGGCGCTGGCCGGCCGCCAGGCCGACATGGCGCGCGCGGTCAACGAGCGGCTGGATTCGGTGACCCACCGGGTCGGCCAGTCGATGGAAGCGACCACGCGCAACACCATGGATTCCCTGCGTGTGCTGCATGAGCGGCTCGGCATCATCGACAACGCCCACAAGAACCTCACCGACCTGACCTCGCAGGTCACCACGCTGCGCGACGTGCTCGCCAACAAGCAATCGCGCGGCGCGTTCGGCCAGGCCCGGATGGAAGCCATCGTGCAGGACGGCATGCCCTCGGGGTCTTACGAATTCCAGCACACGCTCTCCACCGGCAAGCGGCCGGATTGCGTGGTTTTCCTTCCCGACCAGCGCCCGCTCTGCATCGACGCCAAGTTTCCGCTGGAGGCGATGACGGCGCTGCATGACGCGCGCACGGATGAGGAAAAGAAATACGCCACGCAGCGGCTGCGCGCCGACGTCATGAAGCATGTCAGCGACATCGCCGAGAAATACCTGATCGCTGGCGAGACACAGGACACCGCGCTGATGTTCGTGCCGTCGGAATCGGTCTACGCCGAAATCCATGACGGATTCGACGACGTGATCCAGAAGGCCTACCGCGCCCGCGTCGTGCTGGTGTCACCGTCGCTGCTGATGCTGGCGATCCAGGTGATGCAGCAAATCCTGAAGGACGCGCGGATGCGCGACGCCGCCGACCAGATCCGCACCGAAGTGCTCAACCTCGGCGACGACCTCAACCGGCTGCGCGACCGCGTGCTGAAGCTGCAGAAGCATTTCGGCGACGTCAACGAGGACGTCCGCCAGATCCTGATCTCCGCCGACAAGATCGAAAAGCGCGCCGGCCGGATCGAGGAACTGGATTTCAGCAAGTCCGACGCC
>NZ_JAUYAN010000354.1 GCF_030693485.1 Bradyrhizobium sp.
GTCGAGTTCATTCTGCCCGACGACGGACCAGAAAGTCGGCGGGACAGTGCCCATCGAGCTGCGCACCAGGGTGATGGTATCGTTGTCCATCGCCTGCTTGCCTGCATTGCTCGCGAGCTGCGCGGCAATGCGGTTCATCGCGGGGTAGAACAACGACTGGGTGGAAGCGGAAGGCGATTTGCGGGCGATCGTCTCCGCGGCTTCGTAGTGCGTCAGCATCGCTCCGATGGCGGCCGCTTCAGCGGCCTCGGCCGCCGCCTTCGCGGTCGGGTCATCGGCCTTCGCCGCGGCGGCGGCCGCTGCCGCTTCGAGCAGGGCCAGCCGCTTGTAGCCGGAGCCATAGAGGCTTTCCCGCTCGACGGTCGGCGCGAGCGCAATCAGCCCGGCGAGCAGCGCCATCGCGTCCTCGATCTCCTTGCGCGCCTGGTCGATCGTCCTGCCGTCGCGTTCGGCGCGCTCCCACGCAAGGCGGATCCTGGCATTCGCCAATTGTTCGATCGAGACAAAGGACGCCGTCCCGTCCTGCGCCTCGCGCGCGCGTTGATACCACTTGACCGCCTCGTCGAAGCGCTTGGCCTTCAGCCATGCGGTGCCGAACGCTTCGGCAACGTTGCCGCGCCCCTCCCAGCATGGGGCGAATTTCTGTTCCAGGTAGTGCAGGCGGACGGCCTGATCCTCGGGCTTCCTGCCCTGATATTCGGTTTCGACCGCGATCCGCTCGAGCGCGACAATCAGGGCCGGAGCCGACGCGACGCCGGAAAACTCCTGCAAAGCGGGTCGTGGCGTCGGCTTCTGGGCATCGCCGGTCCGTGCCCGAAAGCGCCAATCCGGATCGCCATAGCACTGATAGGCCGCCCAGGTGTTGTTGTGGCTGCTGCGAGCGCTCTCCCGCGCCGTTGCGACGGCGTCGATGAAGCGGTCGCCGCCGAGCAGGGCCTTGTAGAAGCTCGTGGCAAATACGCTCGCCGCATCGTCGTCCACCGCCCAGCCGGCCGCGATCACGCAGCGCACGCCGCCTTCGATCAGCGCGTGGGCCACGCCCGAGGCGAATTCTGGGCGATTGTAATTGACGGGCGCGAAAAGCTTTTTCGGGGCGTCGGCTGCCAGATGACAGCAATTGACGAACACCAGTTCGGGGATGACGCGCAGCGCTTTGATCTCCTGCGCCCCGAAGAACGCGCCGTCGGACAGCACGACGCCGCGAGTGACGCTGTTGGTCGGCGGCTCGCCGTGGCCGGCAATATGGATGATGCGCCAGTCCCCGTCGATCAAGGCCGTGATCACTCTCCCCAGATCGGGCTCCTCGTCGCCGGGCCTGGGCCCGCTGATGACCCGATGGACGTGGCGAGGGTCGATCAATTCCGCCAGGCAGTCCGCGACCTTCGTCGCCTCCCGCCGCGCGCCCATCAGCAGTGGATAGACCAATCGGTCGCATGCGGGATCGCCGATCACGAGAATGTCGTGGTCGGCCGAGGCGTCCGTGACCGTGCGCATGGGCGGTGGCGGCGACCGCAACTTGCGCAACAGCTTGGTGCGAATGGACCACGGCAGTTCGCTCGACTTTCCGTCCGATTTGGAAGGCTCGAGCGCCTCCCAGGGGATGGCGGCGGTACCCTTGTCGAGCTCAAGCACCGTCTCCGTGCTGCTGCCCAGGAACGGCTCGAGATCGACCGGGATGAGCAGCCTGAAGAGCGTGCGTCCGATCTGCGCGTCGATGTTGGCGTTGTTGGAGGCCATCAGCACGAGGTTTTGAACCAGCCCCACCTGCATGGGCTGGGGACGCACGTCGCTGCGCGCGCGCTTGGAATTCACCGTGTAGACGATCGATACCGGCTCGTTCTCGGTTTTCTGGATGGTGGCGCTGATGAAATCGTAGTCGGCGCCGCGGTATCCGGCATCCGCGGGCCGGCGCATGGCGCCGGTGCCTTCGGTGATGGTCGGGTTGACGGTGAAGCGGGCGCTGTCCGCCGCCGCGAGCGCCCGGAGGGCGTTCCACGCTTCGCTGGCGCGGTCGAGAAACAGCTCGATGATCCTGAGCTCGCTCACGCGCGGCCAGCGCGGCGGCGCGGTGACGTCCCGGGCGAGCTGTTCGTTGGCCTCGCGCACGCCCTGTGCGATGAGCTGTGCCGCCTGTCCCGCCGTGATGCCGCTGCCGCCGCTGCCGAGCAGCGTCGTCGCGAGCGTGAATTCGGGCGGCACGGGACGTTGCTCCGTCAGGCGCTGCGCCCATCCGATGACAGCCTGCCGAACGGTATCCACGAGATCCGATCCGCGCAGCTCACCCTCGGCGCCGAGACCGGCCACGACAACGGCATGTGGCCGCGGCAATTGCCAGGGATTGTCGGCAGCGGCCTTGATATTGATGAATACCTGATGTGTCCCGGGAGCGGAGGGATAAAGGCCCCGCTGGAGTGACGCGGTCATGGCGCCACCAATCGCACCGTCCATCGCCGCTTCCGTGCCGGTGAGGCGGAGTGAGCGGTAGTGGCCGATCAGCAACGGCTCGCTGACGAAAGTGAGATTGCCGTTTATGACGGTGATGTGCAGGCCCGCAGCCCGCGATTTCGCCTGCGGCTCGGACGTCGTGGCCGCGGGCGCCAGCACGTCGATTTCGCGCTGTGGCGGTGTTTCACCGCCCGGCAGTCGTGACGGACGGCTTCGCACCAGCAATTTGGCAGTTGGTCCCGCCAGTCCCCGCGCGGTCTGGGCGGCGCTCAGCGTGGAGAGGCGATCCGTGCGGCCCATGCTGAGCAAGTCGCGGTATCCACCGAAGGCTTCCCTGTGCCGGGGCAGAGATCCATGATCGGCGTCAACGACCCAGGTGGCCACCCCCGGCAGCACGGCGTTTTCGAACAGCACCCGGCCGTCGCCCTGGTCCGGCGCGTCCAGATAAATCACGCCGTCGTCGGATTTCTTGTAGCCCGCGGGTGTGGAGTCCGCCTTGCCGACGACGACCATGAGCTTGTGTGCAAACGAGGCGAGATCCGTGTCCCGCTGCCGGTCGAGCGCACGCCGCAACTCGACCGCTTCGTCGAGCACGCTTTGCGCGGGGAGTCCCCACCTCATCTGATCGAGTTGCAGCGCCAGATGGTGCCATGGGCTGTGCCGGCGGGCCGCCTCGAGATCGGCGGCTGCGAGATCTTCCCACGCCTTCGCGGTGCCCAGACCGTTCAGCAGGCTGGCCTGAAGCTGCATGAATCCGGGGAAACTGGCCATGAGCGTGCGCGCGCCGTTGCCGCCAAACGGTGCCCCCACATTGGCCATGAGATTGCCGAAGGTGTCGTCGCCCGACAGGACCTGCATGGGTGCCCAGGAGCCGCCGTTCGGCGTCCCCAGCATCAACAGGCCCGCGCCGTCGGCCGCCATCATCCGGTCCCACGTGCTGCGGCTGACGATCTGCATCATCCGCGCAACCAGGCCGCCCATCGAATGCGCGATGATCCGCACCGGCTGCTTCGACGTCTTGCGGGCGTCAAGGGCGGCGGCGACTTCGTCGGCAAGACGTTTGGCCTCGGCGGCCATCGGGCGCCGCCAGTCGAAGGCGAACGGCTTCACGTCGTGGTCGTCGAAGAAGAACGTCGCGAGGTCGTCGTAGTAGATGCCAATCGGTCCATCCGGCAGGATATTGATGCCCTTGGGATCGTAAGCGAGCTTGTTCAAGCCGTTGACGAGGCGCCATCCGAGCCAGATGCGATCGTTGCCGATCTTCAAATTGCTGCCGAGTATGCCGGGCAGGATGAAGAGCGCAGGCAGCTCGGCGGCCTCGGCCGCGCCGCGCGAGGGCAGTGCCGCCCGAACCCCCGTCGACGAATCCCCGCTCCATGACAGCGGACCGATAACGCGAAATTCGTCCGGCGGATCGGCGCTGAGCGCCAGCGCGTTCACGATCGCATTCGCAGTCCGCGGGTTGCTGAAATAGCTGAAGTGCGAGACCTTGCCGCCCTGATCGAGGACGAATGTCGAATCCTTCTCCCGCGGCGACCCGCCATACATCGATCGCGTTTGCACCACCAGGTCGTTGTCGGTCCAGAAGAAGGCATCGGACAAGAGGGTCTTGACCCAGGAGCCGACCGAATCGCCCTCGAGATCGCCGGCCACGACGCGCAGGTCCCCTTTGATAGGCTTGTCGGTCGCATGCAGCCATTTGACGAGCGGCGAATCCGGGATCTGCGCCGCGAGACCCGGAACCATGTCCGGGTCCGCGCGGCGACGGGCGACTTCGCCCAGAAATTTGACCAGCTCGTCCGCGACGGGAACCTGAGCGAGCTCGAGCGCCCACTTCACCACCGACACATAGGCGTCGAGACGCTTGGAGGCGAGCAGAGTGCCTCGCGCCGGGCAGGCGACGCGGACAACCCGATCGATCGAAATGCGCTTCCTGGCCACGATTCCGGCGAGCTTCTTCAGGTCCTGCGCGCTCGAGCCGTCATTTTCGAACAACTCGATGCCGGACGTCACCGGCTCGCTGCAGACCCGCGCCAGCACTTCTGCGACCAATCCGCCGCGCGAATGCGTGAGCAGATGAAGCCGAGCGCCTTCGGGCGCGGCTTCGGCCAGCGTGATGGCGTTGGCGATCGGGCTTGCGCCAAGCGTCGGGTGGTCGAGCGCATACACCCTGTCCTGAAACCTCTCGAAGAGCTGATCGACGAGCTCCGGGTGTTCGCTCCACAGCTTTCCGAACGTCCCGGAGGTTTCGCTGAAGGTCCCGTGAATCAGCACCAGCGATGGTGTTTCGCCAGATGCGATCGTGGACGTCGGCCGGTCCTTGAGCGATCCGAGCGGCTGACGATCGAGCCGGTACACGCCCGCCTTGACCTTAGAATCGAACGCCTGGACGACCTTTGAAGCCACGAAATCCGCCGCCTTGTCCTCGGCAAAACCGGTGAGGACCTGAATTCCCCGAACCAGCACGTCGCTGACGAAACCGCGTGTGGCCCCAGGCACGGCTGCGCCCTCTTCGAGACGCCACTGCAAGCGGGCGGGAACACGTACCTCGCCCGGCGCGAGCGTCGTCCCGCCGCGCGATAGAAGCGGGTCGTCCTGTTGGGATTGCAGCAATTCCCGGGCGGTGTCGGGATGTAGCCACAGATCGGGTCCTCCGGCGACCTCGATCACAATCACGTCTTCCCCGGGAATCGCGCTGGTTCGGACTTCCGATTCCCCGGCGGCACGCTGTGCCGTTATGATGATGGAGTCCTTCGTGCGCCCGACGGGAAATGCTGTGGCGCCGGCGCCGCGCGTGGCGCCGCGGTCTGCGCGGACGCCGGGAACGACGAACGTGATCGGAGCGGCCATGTTGCACCTCCGTGACAGGATGGCGGTCGCTGCGCGATGAGAGACTGAACAGCAGGCCGCCGATGATCGTGCCTTCGTCGATGGTTGCGTCGGTTATTCGCCAGGCCGCTCCAGGGCGGCGCCGAAATTCGTTACGACATTCTCGCAAGCGACAGATCCGTCGAACTCGCTCCGGGGAACTGCCAAAAATCCCAATTCTGAAACGTCTGAACGATACCCGCTTTAATAGAAATGGCAAGAGGATACAACGTGTTCAGCACGAAGGTCATCTGGAATTCCGATCTTCTATCGCTCGACTGTAAATGCGACAGTCCTGGATCAATCGACGGGCAGGGGAAGGTTCGCTACCACGTCCCGAATGGTCAACCAGGAAAGCCGAAGACCCATGAAGCCGAACCTCATCGGACATGTCGAAAGTCTGTGGCGCTATCCCGTCAAGAGCATGCGCGGGGAGGCATTGCCGGAAGCGTTTGTGAGTTTTTCCGGAATTCTGGGTGACCGGCTCTATGCCGTGCACAACTCGGCGGCTCCAAAGGCCTTCCCCTATCTGACCGCACGCGGCCGCAGCGACATGCTACTGTACCGTCCGTTCTTCCGAGATCCCGAATGTGCGGCGCTGCCGTCCAACCTTGCTGAAGCGCAAGCGTTGGGACCCGGCGTCACGCCACTTTATCCATCGCATGAAGAACTCGCCGTCGATGTCGAGACGCCATCGGG
>NZ_JAUYAN010000358.1 GCF_030693485.1 Bradyrhizobium sp.
ATGCGCGGCATCGTCGAGATGGAAAGCAAGATCAAGCAGAGCGGCCTGCCCGCACATGCGTTCGGCATGCGGACCCTGAAGGCCATGGGATTTTCCGACGCACGGCTGGCGGTGCTGACCCAGGCCACCGAGGCCGAGGTCACGGCACAGCGCCAGGCGCTCGGGGTTCGCCCGGTGTTCAAGCGCATCGACACCTGCGCCGCCGAGTTCGCTTCGCCCACCGCCTATATGTATTCGACCTATGAATCGCCGTTCGCGGGCGCGATGGCCGACGAGAGCGCGCCGACCGACGCCAGGAAGGTCATCATTCTCGGCGGCGGCCCGAACCGGATCGGCCAGGGCATCGAGTTCGATTACTGCTGCTGCCACGCCTGCTTCGCGCTGCATGATGCCGGTTATGAAACCATCATGATCAACTGCAATCCGGAAACGGTGTCGACCGACTACGACACCGCGGACCGGCTGTATTTCGAGCCGCTGACTGCGGAAGACGTGCTGGAGATCATCGCCACCGAACGCAAGAACGGCACGCTGCACGGCGTGATCGTGCAGTTCGGCGGCCAGACCCCGCTGAAGCTCGCGCGCGCGCTGGAAGCGGCCAATGTGCCGATCCTCGGCACCTCACCCGACGCCATCGACCTCGCCGAGGACCGCGACCGCTTCAAGCGCGTGCTCGACAAGTTGCGACTGAAGCAGCCGAAGAACGGCATCGCCTATTCGGTCGAGCAGGCGCGGCTGGTGGCGGCCGATCTCGGCCTGCCGCTGGTGGTGCGCCCGTCCTATGTGCTCGGCGGCCGCGCCATGCAGATCATCCGTGAGGACAACCAGCTCAGCGACTATCTGCTCGGCACCTTGCCGGAGCTCGTGCCCGGCGACGTCAAGGCGCGCTATCCCAACGACAAGACCGGCCAGATCAATACCGTGCTCGGCACCAATCCGCTGCTGTTCGACCGTTATCTCTCCGACGCCATCGAGATCGACGTCGACTGCCTGTGCGACGGCAAGGACACCTTCATCGTCGGCATCATGGAACACATCGAGGAAGCCGGCATCCACTCCGGCGATAGCGCCTGCTCGCTGCCGCCGCATTCGCTGGATACAGCGATGATATCGGAGCTGGAGCGGCAGACCCGCGAACTCGCACTCGGCCTCGACGTGGTCGGATTGATGAACGTGCAATACGCCATCAAGGACGGCGACATCTATGTGCTCGAGGTCAATCCGCGGGCTTCCCGCACCGTGCCGTTCGTCGCCAAGGTGATGGGCATGCCGGTGGCGAAGATCGCGGCGCGAATCATGGCCGGCGAGAAGCTGGCGGACTTCAATTTGAAGAAGCGCAAGCTCGACCATGTCGGCGTCAAGGAATCGGTATTTCCGTTCGCCCGCTTCCCCGGCGTCGATACCGTGCTCGGCCCGGAGATGCGATCGACCGGCGAGGTGATGGGCATCGACCGCTCGTTCGAGGTGGCGTTCGCCAAGAGCCAGCTCGGCGGCGGCACCCGTGTGCCGCGCAAGGGCACGGTGTTCGTCTCGGTCCGGGAGATCGACAAGTTCAGGATCCTGGAGGCGGTGCGGCTGCTGCACTCGCTGGGCTTCAAGGTGATGGCGACCTCCGGTACCCAGCGTTTTCTCGCCGACAGCGGGGTGCCGACCGAGAAGGTGAACAAGGTGCTGGAGGGTCGGCCGCATATCGTCGACGCCATCATGAACGGCGACATCCAGCTGGTCTTCAATACCACCGAAGGGCCGCAGGCGCTGGCCGACAGCCGGTCGTTGCGCCGCGCTGCCCTCTTGCATAAAGTGCCATATTACACCACTCTTTCGGGTGCCGTGGCAGCCGCGCAGGGGATCCGCGCCTATCTGGGCGGGGACCTTGAGGTCCGCACGCTGCAGAGTTACTTTTCCGAAACCTGATCGTTTGACCGGGCGCCCGCGCCCGGCAATGGATCGGTAATGAATCCGGCATGACTGGAACTCGCCAGCCATGAGGGTGTTCTGTTTCGGCGTTTATGCGTGCCGCGGATTGGTCCGCATGAAGTTGAAGGACGAAGAGCTATGATGGAAAAGGTTCCGATGACCGCGGGCGGCTATGCCGCCCTCGAAGTCGAGTTGAAGCAGCGCCAGTCGGTGGACCGTCCGCGGATCATCGAGCACATTGCCGAGGCGCGCTCGCATGGCGACCTTTCGGAGAACGCTGAATATCACGCCGCGAAGGAAGAGCAGTCGCACAATGAGGGCCGCATTGCCGAGCTCGAGGACAAGCTCGCGCGCGCCGATATCATCGACATCTCGAAACTCTCCGGCGACACCATCAAGTTCGGCGCGACCGTCACGCTGGTCGACGAAGACACCGACAAGAAAGCCGTGTGGCAGATCGTCGGCGAGCCGGAGGCCGACGCCAAGAAGGGCCGCATCTCCATCACCTCGCCGCTGGCGCGCGCGCTGATCGGCAAGAAGAAGGGCGCGTCGGTGGAAGTCGTCGCCCCCGGCGGCGCCAAGGCCTACGAGATCACCAAGGTCGAGTGGCGTTGATCGCGCGTTTTCGAATTCTGACAGTTGAGACAGGCCGGGATATTTCCCGGCCTTTTCATTGTCCGGTCGGCAACACAATTTCGCGTGAGCGATCCCGCGCCCGGCCGGCATCAGTCCGATGCTGCTTTGCGATAGGTCGTGGATTTCTTGCCGCGAAGCGCTTTCCCTCGACGCCGCGACGCGATACGAATTGTTCGCGGCTCAAACTTTGGGGGATACATCATGGACCAAATCGACAAGATGCTTGCGAAATGGCAGTCGACGGCGCTCAGCCTGTTTCGCTTCATCACCGGCTTGCTGCTGTTTCAATTCGGCGTCGCGAAGATACTGAAGTTTCCAGTCATTCCGCAGGGTAATTCTTACGCCTTCCTCAACAAGGTGGAATTGATGTCGCTATCCGGCGCCGCCGGTGCAATTGAGTTGATCCTGGGCGCTCTTTTGATGCTCGGACTGTTCACACGGCCTGTCGCCTTCATTCTTGCCGGCGAGATGGCCTTTGCTTATTTCATCGGTCACTCGCCGAGGGGATTTTTCCCGCTCATCAACGGCGGCACACTCGCGATCCTGTTCTGCTTCGCCTGCCTCTATCTATCGACTTCAGGCGGTGGACCCTACAGCCTCGACGCCATGATGCGGAAGAAGTCGTAACGGCGTTCTGATCCGTCATTGCGAGCGAAGCGAAGCAATCCATCTTGCAACAAAGGGGATTGCTTCGTCGCTCCACTCCTCGCAATGACGACGCCTCAACCGATGTGCCCTAGCCCGGCACTTTCAGTTCCAGCGGCACCGCGGCTTCGTATTTCGAATTGTGCAGCACCAGCGAGGTCCGGACGTTGCGGACATGCGGCGCGGCGGTCAGGCGGGTGACGAAATCCTGAAACGTCGACATGTCGGGCGCGACGCATTTCAGGATGAAGTCGACCTCGCCCGACAGCATCCAGCATTCCCGCACCAAAGGCTCGGCGCGCACGAATTCTTCGAACGCGCGCAGGTCGGCATCGGTCTGGCTGGACAGGTGCACCGAGGCGAACACCGTAACATCGAAACCGAGCCGGCGCGGATCCAGCAGCCCGCGATAACCCCGGATATAGCCGGCTTCCTCCAGCGTCCGAACCCGGCGCAGGCAGGGCGGCGGCGAAATGCCGACGCGTCTGGCCAATTCGACATTGGTGATTCGGCCGTCGGCCTGGATTTCGGCGAGGATTTTGAGGTCGATTTCGTCAAGATTCTTCGACACGCGGGTCCTGGTCCTGGCTGATGCGGCTGGTGGGATGAGTATCGGCAACACTCTTAGCGCAGGTTGCGCGGCTTGCGCAATTTTATTGCGCGTGCAGTGCATCATTATTCCACCTCACAGGGAAAATTCGCGGATATGGATTGCAATTCTTGCATAGCTTGCCAGATGCCCTATCTTGGATTTGACACTTTCAGCGACGGCGTGACGCCTTTCAAGGCACTTTTCGCTCGAGCGCTGGCCAAACTCCCTTAAGAGTGGACCTGCCCTATGCCTGCGCCCATCCATGCCAAAGTCGTCATCATCGGATCCGGCCCGGCCGGATACACCGCGGCGATCTATGCCGCGCGCGCGATGCTCGAACCGGTGCTGATTCAGGGCATGCAGCCCGGCGGTCAGCTCACCATCACCACCGACGTGGAGAACTATCCGGGTTTTGCGGATGTGATCCAGGGGCCGTGGCTGATGGAGCAGATGGAAAAGCAGGCCGCCCATGTCGGCACCAAGATGGTCACCGATCTCGTCACCAGGCTCGAACTGGCAGAGCGACCGTTCCGCCTGACCTGCGACAGCGGCGACGTCTATCTCGCCGAAACCGTCATTCTCGCCACCGGCGCGCAGGCGCGCTGGCTCGGCACCCCGTCGGAAGAAAAATTCAAGGGCTTTGGCGTCTCGGCCTGCGCGACCTGCGATGGATTTTTCTACCGCGGCAAGGAAGTGATCGTGGTCGGCGGCGGCAACACCGCGGTCGAGGAAGCGCTGTTCCTGACCAACTTCGCGTCGCAGGTGACCGTCGTGCACCGCCGCGATCATTTCCGCGCCGAGCGCATCCTGCAGGATCGCCTGTTCAAGCACCCCAAGATCAAGGTGGTGTGGGACTCGGCCATCGACGAGATCTGCGGCACCGAGAACCCGGGCAAGGTCACCCATGTCAGGCTCAAAAACGTCAAGACCGGCACCCTGACCGAGCTTGCGGCCGACGGCGTCTTCATCGCGATCGGACATGCACCGGCGACCGAACTGGTGCTCGGCCAGGTCAAGCTGAAACCCTCGGGTTATGTCGAGGTGGCGGCGAACTCGACCGCGACCTCGGTACCGGGTGTGTTCGCCGCCGGCGATGTCGCCGACGAAACCTGGCGGCAGGCGGTCACCGCCGCCGGCCTCGGCTGCATGGCCGCCCTCGAGGCCGAACGCTTTCTCGCGCTACGCGCCAGCGACCGCGCGGCGGCGGAATAATCATGCCCAGATCTCGACCCCGCGATGGATTTACCGATATGGATTGGGACAAGCTGAAGGTGTTTCACGCGGCGGCGGAAGCAGGCAGCTTCACGCATGCCGGCGAGCAGCTTGGGCTGTCGCAATCGGCCGTATCACGGCAGGTCAGCGCGCTGGAGCAGGAGCTCTCGGTGTCGCTGTTCCATCGCCATGCGCGCGGCCTGATCCTCACCGAGCAGGGCGACCTGCTGTTTCGCACCGCGCATGACGTGTTTATGCAGCTGCAGGCGGCGCGCGCCAAGCTCACCGACAGCCGCGAGCGGCCGAGCGGTGATCTCAAGATCACGACCACCCCGGGGGTCGGCATCAACTGGCTGATTCCGCGGCTCGGCGAATTCACCGCGCTTTATCCGGAGATCCGGATCCAGCTGATCGTAACCGACGAGGAACTCGACCTGTCGATGCGCGAGGCCGACGTCGCGATTCGTACCCGCAAGCCGACGCAGCCCGACCTGATCCAGCGCAAGCTGTTCGCGATGGGCTTCCACGCCTACTGTTCGCCGGAATACATCAAGCGCTTCGGCACCCCGCGCACCCTCGACGAGCTTGATGCGCACCGCATCATCACGCTGACCGACGGCCAGATCGCGCCACATCTGCAGAACCGCAACTGGCTGGTCGAGGCCGGCCGCAACGGCGCCGGCCCGCGCGAGTCGTATTTCAAGGTCAACAACATCCTCGGTCTGGTGCGCGCCTGCCAGCAGGGCCTCGGCATCGCCGCCTTGCCGGACTATCTGGTCGAGGAAAACAACCGACTGGTGCAGCTGTTCGGCGAGTCGGACTCGATCCAGCTCGATACCTATTTTGTGTATCCCGAAGAGTTGAAGTCGGTGGCGCGGGTACAGGTGTTCCGCGATTTCGTGGTCAGCATGGCGCAGCGCTGGCCGTCGTAGTCTGCCGGCTTTCTTGAACCCCGGACTCCGCATGACTGACATGCGACTGGGACGGTTGCTGCGAGGCACCAACGCGGATCATAATGTCTACACGCTGAGAATTCGTGTTGCGCATTTGTCCCCCTCCTCCAGTGGCGCGAGCGCTCAGTAATCCCTCTTGGAAGGTGATTGTGTCGGCCTCACGTGGCCAATACCTTAAGCCGGGCTCGTTCGAGCCCGGCTTTTTTTTTGCCTACGACGTTCACACGCGGTTGCAGCTCTCGTCGTTGACAGTTTTGCGTTTGCCGATCATCATCTTCCGATGATCGCGATTTCGTGCAAGCTGACGCTGTCGAAAAACGGTTCCCTTCCGGGGACTGGAGATCGACGGGCGCGATAGACATTACGCTCACACGATCCTCAAAACCCCGCCGTCTGGACGGGGTTTTTTTATTGTCCCGTCTCCGGCTCACCCCAAGGAGATGGACCCATGACCGACCTTCGATCGCAATTGCAGGGCCTGTGGCTGCCCCTCGTGACGCCGTTCCGCGACGGCGAACTGGACGAGGCATCGCTGCGCCGGCTGGCCGGACATTACGCGGCCGGACCGGTCGACGGCTTGATCCTGGCGGCCACCTCGGGCGAAGGCATGACGCTCGGCATGGCCGAACTGGAGCGGGTCGTCGCACTGGTCCGCGACGGCATCGCCGACGGCGGACGCACGCTGCCGGTCTGCCTCGGGCTGTCGGGCGCCGGCACCTCGAAGATGCTGGATGCGCTGGATGAGACGGCGGACTGGCCGATCGACGGCTACCTGATTGCCAGCCCCTATTACACGCGGCCGTCGCAACGCGGTCTGCTGCAGCACTTTACCGCGCTGGCGGACCATGCCGCGTGGCCGATCGTGCTCTACAACATCCCCTACCGGACCGCGGTCAGTATCGACAACGACACCCTGCTGCGGCTCGCCGAACATCGCAACATCGTCGGCCTGAAGGATTGCGGCGCCGACCGCGCGCGGTCGATCGAACTGCTCAGGCAGCGGCCGGCCGGCTTTCGGGTCCTGACCGGCGAGGATGCGCACTATCACGAGGCGCTCACCGACGGCGCCGATGGCGCCATCCTGCTGTCGGCTCACATCGAGACCGCCAGCTTCGCGGCGGTGCAGGCGCATTGGCGCGAAGGCAACCGCGACGCCGCGCTCGCATGCTGGCAAGGCCTTTCCGAGCTCACCAGCCTGTTGTTCGCCGAGCCGAGCCCGGCGCCGGCCAAGTACTGGCTGGCACGGACCGGGCTGATCGAGCGCGCCGAAATCCGCCTGCCGATGGTGGAAGTGAGCATCGCCCTGGCGGCGCGGCTCGACGCCGAGATCCAGCGACGAGCGGCGGCGGCAACCCGCGCGGCCTAGCTGGGGCGCCGCGTATCTGCAATCTCGGCCTTGCGGAGAGGGATGCAAGGTGCGTGCGTTGAAGGCGCCGCAGCCCCGCAATGAACCCGTTCAATTCCGCTGGTTAATATCAGGTGAAACCGACCGTTCAAATTCAGCAGATAGCGAGGCGCCGTTTTTAGAGTTTGAGGCTTATTGAATCCCCATAACAAAAACGGGGGAAGCCAATGACCACTCAATCCATCACGAATACCAAATATCCGGTTTGCGCGCGGGCCCGGCGAATGCAGGACGTTTGGCTGGTGTCGTCTTTCGGCCTGTGGGCCGCCATCCTCGGCCTGTCGCCGGTGCTGGCGTTCCGCCTGCTGATGAGCTGAAGCCCCCAAGTGCTCATCGTCGTTAATCGACGGTAGCACTTGTGGTCAAATGCGAGCGAAATCGCGGCCGGCTTTTTAAAATTCCGGCTGTATCAATAACCCCCACAAAAGCAAAAAACGCGGGGGCGTCATGAACATCGAGAACAATACTTTTCCTGAACCTCAGGGCTTTTCCGTCCAGGGTTTTTCTGTCCAGGACATTCTCTGGGCGGTCGGCGTCTGGTCGGTGATCCTGTGCCTGTCACCGGTGATCATTTTCTACATGCTGATGGTGGCGTGAAGAAGCGATCTTCGCCCTGCCCTGGAGGGGGAAGGTAAGCGCAACAGAAAAACGCGCGGAGGCCGCGCGTTCTTTGTCAACCTGGCAGTGCGGCAGAACTATGCCGCCTGCTGCTTGTGCATCGCGCCGGTCGCGGATCCATTGCCGCGAATGGCCTTCACCGAGCGTTCGATCGCAGCCCATAGCCGGCTGATTTCCGCCGCCGCGCGACCCTCGGCATCATACTCGCGCGCGCCTTCGCCATGGCTGAGCGCCATCAGGAGATCGGCGCGGTTGGTGATCTGCCCGCCCCATACCGGCGCGCGGAACTTGGCCAGCGCTTCGCGCGCGATGGTGACGATCGGGCTCTCCGCTTCGTCACGGCGTGCCGGCGCGCCGTTGATCACGACGGCATAGGGCTTGCGCGCGGCGCGGCAGGTCTGAATGGTTTCCTGCACGGCGTTGACGTCGAACACACCCGGCCGCGCCGGAATGATCACCATGGTCGCGTTCTTGATGGCATCGTCGACCACGGCCGACAAATTCGGCGGCGTATCGATGAATACCCATTCGAAGCCGTCGCGCTTGGCGGCAGCCACGATCCCGCTGACGGAATTGACGGCGGTCTTGATCGTGGGTTCGTTGGTGCCGCGCAGCTTGTGCCAGAGTGTCAATGACCCCTGCGGATCGGCATCGACAAGCAGACACGGCTTCGTAACCTTATGGACATGCGCAGCGAGATGGGCGGCAAGGGTACTCTTTCCCGAGCCGCCTTTACGCGATGCGAAAACGATAACGTTCATACCTTCGCCTCCAGATTGACCCCAGATGGCGAAAATGAATCAGCGCGCTGATTCGTGGAAGAAAAATTTACCGTCAAATGGACGGAAGCCCCTGATTAGTCGGCCGAGTGGGCTTTTGAGTCACACCATGCGCTGCAGCAGGGGCAACAATCGAATCCCGACGGTGCCAGAACCCGAGTCATTGCGCATTTTTTACGCGTTCGCGCTCGGCTTTCGCACGCTGCCGCGCATCCCACTTGCGTTCGATCCATCCCAGCGCATTGGCCATCGGTGTTTGCAGGAAGGGCACATCCTGCGCGAACAAAACGAGTCCGAGCGGCAGCATCCAGAGTCCCAGGATCGGCAGAAAACTGAAAATGCCCCCGACCATCAGCAGGATCGCCAGCGGAATCCGCACCAGGATCGAGGACGGCTTGCGCAGCCAGCCGATGAATCGCGCCGGCCCCGGCGGAAGCTTGTCCTGAAACCAGGCAAAATGCCGATCGAGCTCTCTCCTGGAATGTTTGCTCACAGAATCTCTCCTCACCCCTGAGATTGGAGATGTGCACGATCAACGGTGTCGCAAGGGTCGGTTTTTACGCCGGCCTGGGGAACAATCGGCAAGCAGGCACACCAGCGGCGCGGCACCGGCATGCAGGCGCTGCTTCACTTCAGCTTATTGACCATCCGATACGATCCGCACGTATCAGCTTGTCTCGGGCTTCGCGGGCTTCTTTTTCGCCTTGGCGGCCACCGGCTTTCGCGCCTTTGCCGGCGTGATGCCGAGAGGCCTTCCCGCATGGACCGGGGCAAATGCGGACGGCGCGGGCCGGAAATGCCCCCGGCACGGCGGGCTAAGCTGGGATTTGTTCTGGATCATGCAGACCGTGATGCGGTCGACGTCCGGGATGTAGGCGCTGCACAGCCGCATCGCATCGGGGGTACAGGCCTGCTGCTGCTCCTGGGAATAGCCCTGGCCCGCGGCAGGCAACGTCGAAACCGCAAGCGCGGTCGCGAGCATCAAACCAAACTGAAACGTGCCGGACCGGAGCGCAAACATGAATCCTCCCAAAAATTCCCTCAGGAATCCCCACAGGCATTGGCAGAATTGTGGGTGAACCGCGGGGGATTGGCAAGCAGGGGTCGAGCGCAGGGTGGGAGGTCGCCGTGGACAAGAGGCGTAGGCCCGGATGCGTCTTGGTGATGCGTCTTGGTACAGTTGGGTGGGCTCGAACCACCGACCTCCTGCTCCACAGGCAGGCGCTCTAACCAACTGAGCTACAACTGCATCCTTGGCGGGCCCTGAAAACAGGGTCGCCGAACGTGGCGGAAACTAGGTGCAACGCCGCCCTTTGGCAAGGCCGGTGGGATGCCCGGCGGTGGTCGGTCCTGAACCGATAAAAGTTCACGCTTTGCAGCGTTTGCCGGGCAAAAAGCCCGCGAGTCTCGCCGATTGAGCGCCGTTCACAACAAAAAGCCCGGGCTGACCGCCCGGGCTTTTCTGGACGACGAAACGGGCCTGTCAGGCGGCCGGCTTGAACAGCTTCGACGCGCTGGCCTTGATCGGCTCGGCGGTTTCCGCCGCAACCTTCTGGCTCAGTTCGGCCAGCTGCTTGGTCTGGGCGGTGAAGGTTTCGAACTGCTTCTTCGCGTGCGAGGTCCAGAGCTCCATCGCCTCGGTGGGCGATTTCACGCTGAACAGCTCCTGCGCGAAGTCGAGGCTCGCGGTGGTGTTGGCCTTCATGATTTCCATCAGCTTGGCGGAATATTCGCTGGCGCCCTTGCTGGCGGTCGTGAACACCGCCTCGATGGTGCCGTTATGGGTCTCGGCGGCGTCCTTGAACTTGGCGTAGCTGTCGCGGGCCTGCGAGACGCCCTTTTCGGCGAACGCACGCATCTGCTCGGGGACTTCGAACGGGATCACGGAAGCAGAGAAAGGATCGGAATTGGCCATGCTTGTATCCTTCGCTTTGGGTGAAAAAATGTGACCCCTCGTACGTTCCTGGCGCGCACCGGAGAAACGTCGAACTGATCACGCAGAACGGGAATGCCCTTCGTTGGGCAACATATGACACTCTTAGCATGCCGTTTTGGTGCATTGCAACGCGACTTTTAGTGCAATGCCGCATAGCAGTACCCAGCCGAACGCACGTTCCGGCTGCGGAACCCAAAAAAATCAACTAACCGACGGTATTTGCTCAGCTTTTTGGCTTGGCGGCATCCATCGCCGCCTTGCTGACGATCTGGCCCATCTCACTGGCCTGCTCGGCCAGCGACCGCATCTGCGCCTGCACATATTCGGTATGCAGCCGCATGATTTCGGTCAGATCCTTGGCGTGCAGCAGCGATTGCGCATAGTTCAGCGAGGCCTGGACGTTCTTTTCGGCATAGGACATCGCCTTGGCGCCGATGTCCTTGGCGCCGGCGGCAGCCGCCTCCCGCTTCTCCTCGATGGTTCCGGCGGTCGCCTGCGCGCCGCTCAGGAACTTCTCGAAGGCCTGACGGGCCTGATCGAAGCCGGCCTCGGCCATCGATCGCATTTCCTTGGGAATCTCGAAAGGGTCACGTCCTTGTTCGCTCATGGTCCTACTCCCTGTTCCGGTATCCGCAGCTAGCCTTGCCGATATGACACGGCATCCGCCTGTTCCCATCGTGGACCTCTGGACGCCGTTTGCAACTGTCCAACGCCAAAGCCCGGCGCAAGGTTCAGCCAGGTTAAGGTTATCTCGGCTTTGCGCGGCTCCGCGGCCGCAAACCGTGGACCTGACCTTGCCGGCGGGCGATACTAAGGGTTCGTTAAGGCTGTCATCGTTTGGCCGCCGAACTCTTTGCCATCGTCTTAGCCAAGGCCCAACCAGTCAGCCATGTCACTACGATGAACAATGCGGAATTCCAGTTGCGAGGCGTTGGCGATCCGAGGCTGGCAGTGCATGCCACCAGCGCGCTGCCGGTCTGGCTGTGGTCGATCGACGGCACGCGAATCTGGTGGGCCAATCCGGTCGGCGCCAGCTTGTTCGGCGCAATCAACGGCGCCGTGCTGGCCGGCAGGATTTTCGGCCCTGCGGACCAGCACCGGCGCCAGGTGGCGCAGCTCGCCGGACGGCTGTCGCCCACCGGCGCGATCCGGCTGGAGCGGCTGCGCGGCTTCGGTGCGCCGCTCGGCACCCTGATGACCTGCGGTTGCGCGCGGCTCGAATTCGCCGACGGCAACCACGGCATCCTGATCGCGGCCGCCGAATCGGCCGGCCGCGCGATGCCGCTGGTCGAACGGCTGCAGCGCCTGGTCGAGGGCATCGACTCGCCGATCGCGGCGTTCGCGCGTGACGGCATGTTCGTCGGCGCCAGCGACGCCGCGCGGCCGCTGCTCGGCTTCCGCAATCTCTCCGAAGCCGGTCTCGACGAGGCGCGCAGCAACGCGCTGGTCCAAGGCCGCGTCGAGACGCCGGTCGGCATCGGCCACATGGTGCTGCAGCGCGTCGGCACCGGCGCGGATGTCGGGCTGGTTGCGCTGATGGTGCCGGCGCCTGCCCCGGTCGCTCCCGAGTTTGTAGCGGTGCCTGATGACGAACAGCCGGCGATCTCGGACGCGGCTCCCGCCGGGTTCGTCCTGATCGACGAGGCATCGTCAGCAGAGGCGGTTGCTGCCCTGCCACCCGAGCCCGTGCAGCAGTTCGCACCGCCGGCGGAGCTGCCGGCACCGGACTACGAACGACCGGCACTCTCGGGCGAAGCTCCGGCCGAGTTCGCGCTGATCGACGAGTTTGCGGAGCCTGACGAGACGCCGGCCGCCGCGCCTGTCGTCGAAGATCCGCTCAAGGAAGATATCGACCTGCAGTCGGTGTTGCAGCTCAAAATGCCCCCTGTCGAGGCATCGCCGATCGAAGCGCCGGTGGAAGCCGCGACGCCTGATCCCGTCGTTGAACCTGCAATCGAACCAAAACCCGCCAGCGCGCCGTCATGGCCCGGCGAGCTACCCACCGCGCGCGAGCACCCGCTGCGCTTCATGTGGCAGATGGATGCCGAAGGCCACTTCTCGCTCGGCTCAGATGAATTCATCCGCCTGATCGGCGCCCGCACCGCCGCCGGATTCGGACGGCGCTGGAGCGACATCGCCGCGTCGTTCGGGCTCGATCCCGACGGCCGTGTCGACAAGGCGGTCGCCACCGGCAGCACCTGGAGCGGCATCGTCCTGGACTGGCCGGTCGATGGCGGCGGCCGGTTGCCGGTGGAGCTGACGGGACTGCCGATCTACGATCACACCGGAAGGCTTGCGGGCTATCGCGGTTTTGGGGTTTGCCGCGATCTCGACGGACTGACCCGGCTCGAAGCGCAGCGCCGCCACGAATTCCTTAACCCGCGGCCACCGCAGCCGCTTTCCGCCGATATCGTCCAGCCCGGTCCCGCCGGCGACGGGCCCGCGGAGCCAACGGACATCCAGGCTGTTGCGCCGTCAGGTACGCCTGAATTGCCAGCGTTGATTGACACTCCGACTTCACACCAAACCGATTTGGAAACGCCCGTGGAAAGCTCCGAAACGCTCAAGAACGTCCTGCCGTTTCGCCCGATCAGCGAACCGAAATCGCCTGTCCTGACCCCGGTGGAAAACAGCGCCTTCAACGAGCTCGCCCGGCAATTATCGGCGCGGCTCGAGGGCGAAACCGGCGCGGCGGCGATGCCTGACGACGCCCCCAATGATATTGTTGAAATTGTCGAGCCGCTCCCGGCGCCCGAACCGACAGCTGTAGCGCCGGCAGAAGCACCGCAGTGGCTGGCGCAGCCCGAGCCGCCGGCGCGCGGCGAGACCCGGCGCGACAGGATGCTGCTCGACCTCGTACCGGTCGGCGTCCTGATCTACCGGCTTGACCGGCTACTCTATGCCAATTCGGCGTTTCTGGCGCGGATCGGCTATGACAGCCTGTACGCCCTCGAAGAGGCCGGCGGCCTCGACGCGCTCTATGTCGAACCCGGCGTCTCCAGCGCCTCAAGCACGTCCGATACCGGCACGCCGGTGACGATCTCCGCGAGCCAGCCATCGGCCGAACGGGAGCCGTCGCCGTCAACCGACGCCCGCCTCTACACCATTGCGTGGGACGAAGATTCGGCGCTGGCGCTGATCTGCGCGGGCGCCGCAGGCGAAGGCGCCGCGATTGCCGCCGCCATCACCCAAGCGGTCCCGGCCAGCGAGCCTTCGGCCGTCGGTCACGCCAATGCCGAGGAGCTCGGCGCCATTCTCGACACCACCGCCGAAGGCATCGTGATGTTCGATGGCGAAGGCAACATTAACTCGTGCAACCGCAGCGCCGAGGCGCTGTTCGGCTACGACGGCGCCGATCTCGTGCAACGCAATCTCTCCGACATGTTCGCGCCGGAAAGCCAGCGCGTGGTGCAGGATTACCTGGAGAGCATCAAGGGCGCCGGCGTCGCCAGCCTGCTCGACCACGGCCGCGACATGCTGGGCCGCGTGCGCGGCGGCGGCATCATCCCGCTGTCGATGACCATGGGGCGGACCCGGCCCGACGGTCCGAACTTCTTCGCGGTGTTTCGCGATCTTTCGCAGGCCCGCAAGAACGAGAGCGAGTTGCAGCAGGCGCGGCGGCTGGCCGAGCGCGCCGCCAACGCCAAGGCCGACATGCTGGCGCGGATCAGCCACGAGGTTCGCACCCCGCTCAACGCCATCATCGGCTTTTCCGAGGTCATGATCGGCGAACGCTTCGGCTCGCTCGGCAACGAGCGTTACGTCGAATACATGAAGGACGTCCGCGCTTCCGGCGAGCGCGTCATCGCCATCATCAACGACCTGCTCGATCTCTCGAGGATCGAGACCGGCAAGCTCGATCTTGCCTTCGTCAACCAGAACCTCAACGAACTGGTGGAGAGCTGCGTCGCGGTGATGCAGCCGCAGGCCAACCGCGAACGCATCATCATCCGCACCTCGCTGGCGCATGCGCTGCCTTCCGTGATCGCCGACGCCCGCGCGCTGCGCCAGATCACGCTGAACCTGATCGGCAACTCGATCCATCTCGCCAATGCCGGCGGCCAGGTCATCGTCTCCACCGCGCTGTCGGATTTCGGCGAGGTGGTGTTGCGGGTCCGCGATACCGGACACGGGCTCAACGACAACGAGGTCGCGGCCGCGATGGAGCCGTTCCGCAACCATGCGCCGTCGGATCAGTCCTCCGACGGCTCCGGCCTCAGCCTGTCGCTGACCAAGGCGCTGGTCGAAGCCAACCGCGCGCAATTCCAGATCAAGACCGGCCCGCATTCCGGCACGCTGATCGAAGTGGTGTTCTCGCACGCGGTGGCGAAAGCCTGATCGGTCGCCGTCAGCCGGAAGACACCCCGTTACGCCACGACCGCCAAGCGATCCAGTCGTCACTCGCTCGGACTCACCGTCGCGCCGGGACTGTGAGGGCGCTGTTTCGCTACATGCCATCGATCAATCATGGCATGGAAATCGGCGGCTTCGAATGGTTTGGAAAGGTAATCATCCATGCCCGCGGCTAGGCAGCCTTCTCGCTGGCCGGCCAGTGCATTGCCGGTCAATGCAATGATCGGCACCAGGCGCTTTGGGCCGGTCAGTCCGCGGATCATCATGGTCGCGGTAACGCCATCCATATTCGGCATATGCATATCCATGAGGACAAGGTCGTAGGTCTTGCGCTGCACGGCGGCAACAGCCTCCTCTCCATTGACGACCAGGTCTGCCAGGTGCCCCCGCCTGGACAACAATCTGGAGATCAGAACCCGGTTCATCTCATTGTCTTCGGCCACCAGGACATGGAGTTTGCGGTCCGGCTTTTCCATTATTGGCTCCACTGGCGGCGCCGATACCATTGGCATGTCACCGCCGCGATCATCGTCGCGCGCGGCGATACGCGGTTTCGCCATCTCGCGGCGGGCAAGGCATCGGAATGATCAGTCAAGGCGTCCTCACGATGGACGAGCCCAGAGCAGGCCCCGGCGGTTCCTGCACCTGCCGTACAGGCCCTGGACAAGCGATCTGGCGGTCGAAACGCGATGTCGCGCTTAGGCCGCGAGCTGCGATTACGCGTTGACCTTGAGCAGCCTGTCGACCACGGCGAGAAGATCGGCGTTGTCGAATGGTTTTGCCAGCGTTGCGTCGGCCTTGCTGCGCGCGAGCATAAGGGCCTCTTCAGCAAGAACCTGGCTGCCACCGCCCGAGATCGCCAAGACTCTGGGGCGATTGGGCTGTTGCTCCAGGAAAAGCAGTACCTCCATGCCATCGTGGGTCGGCATCAGCATATCGGTAATCACGAGGTCGAAACGCTGGCTCTTCAAAAGTTCGAGACCAGCCCCGCTATCGTCGGCCTCGACGATGGCGTGCCCTGCCCGCTTCAGCACCGCGGAGACGGCGCGACGCACGCCCTTCATGTCGTCGATCAACAAAATTTGCGCCATGGCATTTTCCTCGGTTAGCTGGTTTCAGTGACGGGAATATAAAGCGAGAAGGTGCTGCCGACGCCGATGGAGCTTTCGATGGCGATAGCTCCCTTCCAGTCGCGCAACACGCCGTAGACCATCGAGAGTCCGAGACCGATGTGGCCGACCGGCTTGGTCGTAAAGAACGGCTCGAAGATCTGTTCCCTGGTCGCGGCATCCATGCCATGGCCGGTATCGGCGACGGATATCCTGAAATAGGCGCCGGCCGGGATCGCTAGCGTGCAGGCAGCCTCCGTCAATTCAAGGCGATCGACCTGGATCGTCAGAGTACCGTTTCCGTCCATGGCATGAGCCGCATTGGCGGCCAGATTGGTCATGAGCTCTGCCAATTCGGCTTCATTGATGGTTGCGAAGCCAGCCGCACCACCATCGATGACCAAATCGACGCTCACGCCCGGCGGAAGCGATTTACCACACGATGCGACTATCCGGCTCACGGCTGCGGGAAGATCCGTAGGTGCCAGTTCCGGTTTTGCCTTTCGGGCAAACATCGAAATCTGGCGAACCAGATTGCGCGCCTGGTTACCGCTTTCCAGGATCATTGCGAGACTCTCGCGAGACTCATTCTGCTCGAGGGAGCCCTCGCTCGGCAGCGAGTCGAGTTCCAATTGTGTCAGGCCAATGATCGGTTGCAGCAGGTTATTCAGCTCATGCGCCACGCCGCCGGCCACGCGGCCCAGCGCAGCGAGCTTATCCCGGGTCTGGTCGGCGGCTTCCCGGCGGCGCGTCTCGGCCTCAGGCGCCGTGACCTCGCGCGGTGGCTTCGATTGCAGCGATACCGCGCTCATGCCGCTGCGAGGCGGGTTATGGCGCCTTCCATGAAGCTCAGATGGCCATGGTTGAGCAGCAGCTGGATCTGGCAACCGGCGGCGACGCGATCGACGAAGCGACCTTGCAGCGGGCGATCCAGTGTATCGATGCGCAACTCCAGCAGGGTGCCCGCCGCGACTTGCAACGGTCCGTCGAACAACGCCATGCCCGGCGAAACCTTCAGCACCCGGCCCGCGACGCTTTTCCCGTTTACCACAGCCGTAGCCGGAAGATCGACATCCAGCGCGCGCAGTTGGCGGTGCTCACCGAGATCGCGAAGCGAGGCCAGGAAATCCATCACCTCCGTGCTCAGCGCCGCGGTGTCCGCTGACAACACCGCGGACGTTCGCTTCACCTCTGCGGCATTTCCACCGGTCTCGTCAACCGCGCCCTGCACCTGCTCCATGCTTTGCGTCATGCTGGCGGCGTTGACCGTCACGGACTCGATGCTGCGCGCGATCTCCTGGGTCGCTGCGCTCTGCTCCTCCACGGCGGTGGCAATTGCCACTGCGGTCTCGTTGACACCGCGGATCGTCGCGGTGATGCCCTGGATCGCTTCGGCCGCCCCATTGGTCGCGCCCTGGATAGAGGCGACCTGACTTGCAATGTCGCTGGTCGCCCTGGCGGTCTGTTCCGCCAGCGCCTTGACCTCGCCGGCGACAACGGCGAAGCCGCGTCCGGCCTCGCCCGCGCGCGCCGCCTCGATCGTGGCATTCAGCGCCAACAGATTGGTCTGGCCCGCGATGCTGTTGATCAGCTTCACGACGGCACCGATCTGCTCGGCCGCATGCCGCAGTTCCTCGACCTTGGCGACCACGTCATCGGCCTGCTGCATCGCGACGGTCGACCCGCGGGCGGATTCGCTGGCCTGACGGCCGATCTCGGTGATCGAAGCCGAAAGTTGCTGCGATGCCGCGGCCACGGTCTGAATGTTAAGGGAGGTCTGCTCAACCTCGCCCAGCACTTGCGTTGCCTGGGTTCCCGTGGTCTGCGCCGCGATTTCAAGCGAGCCCGATGTCCGCGACATTTCGGCGGACGCGCCCGACAGGGATTCGAACGAGCCGCTCATGCTACGGCCGAAGAAGCCGATCAACTGGTCGATCTCCTCCTGGCGTCGCGTCGCGGCGGTCCGATCGACCCTCTGTGCTTCTTCGAGCCGGACTTTTTCGATGGCATTGTCCTTGAAGATCAAGACCGCCTTCGACATTTCTCCGATTTCATCGCTGCGGCCGGTATCCGCCAGTAGTATTCCAAGATTACCCTTTGCCAGATCCATCATCGCTCCGGTCATCGCGGACAACGGCTTCGAAACGGACCTGCCGATAAACAATCCGGCTCCCAGGACGGCAAGCGCGATCACCACGATGGCGCTTAGGATCTGCCATTGGATATTGTCGCGCACCACTTCATTCGTCCGCTCGGACTCGGCCCTCATGTCGTTGACGGCCTTCGATATCGTCTCGATGACCGGCTCGACCGCCGCGAACGACTCCGACATCGCCTTCAACTTGCCGGCAACTGCTGTTGCGGAGTCCATCCAGGCAAAGAAGTCACGCTGATAATCAGCGAGCTTTTGCTTCAGCTCAGCTTTCGCGGCTGCTGGAAAGTTCGCGCTTTCGATCCCGGCGGCAAACTCCGAAGCTCGCTTTTTCATCTCGTCGCCGTATTTGCGGTCGCGCCGCAGCATGAAATCCTTCTCGTGGCGGCGCATCATCAACATGGTGTTTAAAAGGGCGGCTTCGTCTAGTGCGTTGACTTGTGCTTCAATACCGTGAACGGACGAGCGCAGGCGGCTCTCGAGGCCCGACTTCTCATCCAGGCCGAGCCGGAGTTTCTCTTCGACGACCGAAGCGAAATGCGCCTGGTACTGCTTCAGCGACGCACTCATGGCATCGACCTGTCGCACCAGATCAGACTTTCCGCTTGCGGCGATCTTCCCGCGCAACACGTCGATATCGGCGGCGGCTGCTTTGCCAAACTCGATCTGGCTATCGACCTTTTTTGGATCGTTGCGGAGCAGAAAATCCTTTTCTGCGCGCCGGCCCTCCAGCAGTTCGACCTCGATCTTGCTGGAAAGCTCCGAAATCTCCCGCGCACTGGCCGCGGCATTTCGAAGGGGGGCCTGTGCCGACTCGCCATAAAAGTGGATGCCGCCGACCATGATGACGCCGATCACGCCGATCACGCCGATTGACGTAATCTTGTGGGTCAGGCGAAGCGAAAAACCATTCATCGTCTTTCCTTTGGTCACAACCAGGAATTGTTCGGTTGTCGCCGGACAGCCATTAACAATTTGCGCTAACGGGACTCCGTACTCCTACGGATCTCCTGTCGCGCCACCGTGATCGCGGAAGGCGGCCAGGAAATCCTGGACCTCCGTGCTCAGCGCAGCGTTGGTCGCGGCCTGGATCGAGACGACCTGGCTGACGGTCTGTTCCGCCAGCGCATTGACCCCGCCGGCGACAACGGTCGCGGCTGCGGGAATCTGTCGCGCCCCAGCGGCGCGGCACAAATCTTGCGTTGCCAATATTGTTTGAATGCAGGCGCTCCCGCTTGCCCAATCCTTAAGCATTTGGACAAATCGATATGCGCTGCCTTGTCGTAGCTGATCTGCATTATTCATTGCCGCAACTCGACTGGCTGCTCAGCGCCGCGCCGAATTTCGACCTCGTCATCTTCGCCGGCGATGCGCTCGACGTCGGATCGTTCGTCGACTTCCGCGCCCAGATCGTCGTGGTGAAGAAGTATCTCGAGCTGTTGTCCGGCATTACCCGGGTGATCCTGTGCTCCGGCAATCATGATCTCGACGAACGCAGTCCCGAGGGCGAAAAGATCTCGCGATGGATCAGCGACGTCCGCGAACTCGGCGTCGCCTGCGACGGCGACAACCTTGTTATCGGCGACACGCTCTTCACGGTCTGTCCATGGTGGGACGGACCGCTGGTCAGGCAGCGGATCGACGACCAGCTTCGCGAGGCGGCCCAAGTACGGCTGAAGCGATGGATCTGGGTGCATCACGCGCCGCCGGCGGATTCCCCGACCAGCTGGGGCGGCAAGCGCTTTTTCGGCGACGTCGAACTGGTGCAGTGGATCAAGAACTATCAGCCATCGATGGTGATTTCGGGCCATGTGCATCAATCGCCCTTCATCCCCGATGGCTCGTGGTTCGACCGCCTCGGCGACACCTGGGCGTTCAATACCGGCCTGCAGCCGGGCCGCCCGCCGGTCTATATCGTGCTCGATATCGATGACGGCAGGGCCTTCTGGCTATCCGCCGCCGATGCGCAATGCATCGACCTCAAGGCGCCGCTGCATCGGCCGGCGGCGCGGATCGAAGATCCGCCGGCGTGGCTCACATCCTTGGGTCGGATTGCCGATCCGAGCCTGGCGAGACCTGCGTCGGCGACAGGTTGATCATGCTCTGCAGGAGATCGCCGACCATCGCCAGATGATTCCCTTGGCCGGCATATTGCCGTTTGATGTCGGCGAGATAGGTGTTGGCGGCATTGAGCCGCTGCGCCAGCATGCGGGCGATCAGCAGCGCGACGCCGGGCTGCTGACGCAGGAACGAGGCCGCGTCCTTGCTCTCGAAAACGACGGCGACCGCCGCCGCGCGCACGGTCGCGGTGTGGGGCTGATCGAGCAGCACCGACATTTCGCCGAGCACCGCGCCGGGTTCGGTGATGGCGGCGACCACCGTGTCGCCCTTGATGACCTCGAGCCGCCCCTCGAT
>NZ_JAUYAN010000361.1 GCF_030693485.1 Bradyrhizobium sp.
TTTGCCGATCCATCACCAGCTGATGGCGCCGCGCGGCGCCAAGCTCGGCGACGTCAAGACCGTGGAAAGCCACGTCCACGCGCTCGGGCAATGCCGCAACATCATCCGCAAGCTCAGGATCAAGCCGATCGTGTCGGGTGATACCGCGGGCTCAGCCCGCATCGTCGCCGAGCGCGGCGACAGGACCTGCGCGTCGATTGCCTCAAAACTCGCCGCCGACATCTACGGCCTCGATATTCTGGCCGAGGACGTCGAGGACGAGACCCACAACACCACCCGCTTCGTGGTGCTGGCGCGCGAGGCAACCTGGGCCGAACAGGGTTCGGGACCGCTGGTCACCACGTTCGTGTTCCGGGTGCGCAACCTGCCGGCGGCGCTCTACAAGGCGATGGGCGGCTTTGCCACCAACGGCGTCAACATGACCAAGCTGGAAAGCTACATGGTCGACGGCAATTTCTTCGCCACCCAATTCTACGCCGATGTCGACGGCCATCCCGACGACAAGGGACTGGCCTTCGCGCTGGAGGAGCTGAAATTCTTTTCGCGCGAGTTCCGGATCGTGGGCGTTTATCCCGGACATCCGTTCCGGGCGACTTTCAGGGAAGAAGCGGAATAAGACGTCATTCCGGGATGGTCCGACCAAGCCTCAGATGTGCAATTGCACATCGGGGAATCTCGAGATTCCGGGTTCGCGCTTCGCGCGCCCCGGAATGACAGCGTGGATGTGGCTACGCCGCTGCTTTCTTCCCCAGCCCGAATGCATCCGCCAGCAGCGAATACGACTTCTTCCGTGCCTCGTGGTCATACACCGCCGTGATGATCATCAGTTCGTCGGCCTTGCTGGCCGAGATCATCGGCTGCAGTTTTTGCATCACCGTCGCCGGGCTGCCGACGAACAGCCGCGAGCGGTTGCGGGCGATCGAGGCGCGCTCGCTCTCGGTGTAAGGATAGGCCAGCGCCTCCTCGACCGATGGCAGCGGCAGAAACTGGCCGCGGTCGCGGCGCAGCCGGTTGAGGTCCATCGATGACGCGAGTTTTTCGGCTTCCGCATCGGTTTCGGCGGATACCACGGCGACCGCCAGAATGCCGTGCGGCGTCGAACGCCAGCCCGACGGCTTGAAGCGGTTGTGGTAGTTGGTCATGGCATCGACGGCATCATGCGACGCGAAATGATGCGCGAAGGCAAAACCCATCCCGATCTGCGCCGCCAGTTCCGAGGAGTAATCGCTGGAGCCGAGCAACCAGATCGGCGGCAGCGGACTGTCGTCCGGCATCGCCACCACATTGTTGTAGGGGTGCCCAGGCGGAAAGCCGCGGGTCTCCCACAGGATCAGTTCCTGCAACCGCTCGAGAAAGTCGTCGCCGTCGCGGCGGTCGAGCCGGCTGCGCAACGCATGCGCGGTGGCGCCGTCGGTGCCGGGCGCGCGGCCGAGGCCGAGATCGATCCGGCCGGGAAACAGCGCCTCCAGCATCTTGAAACGTTCGGCCACCACCAGCGGCGCATGGTTCGGCAGCATCACGCCGCCGGAGCCGACCCGGATGTTTTTGGTCACCGCCGCGATCTGCCCGATCATCAAATCGGGCGCGGGGCTCGCCACCGAGGCGAGGTTGTGATGTTCGGCCAGCCAGTAACGGACATAGCCCAGGCCGTCGGCATGGCGCGCCAGATCGATGCTGTTGCGCAGCGCCGCGGCGGGTTTCGTGCCCGTGGTGACGACCGAAAGGTCGAGGATCGAGAGAGGAATCATGCCGGTAAACTAGTGTGCATTGTCCGACCCACAAAGGGGCCGGGAGCGCAGGTCAGGCGCGCGTCCAAAGGCAGCGGCGACGGCAGCTTCAACACGGATAGTGGGACAGTAGATCATCATGTCGATAATTTTCATTCTGCCCACATCTGGGTCCTCCAGCGCGTGACGCCAATATCCAGAGAAAACCCCTGAATTCACTAGATTTTTATCGATTACCCGCACCTCGATTGACGGCCTTCGCCACTCCGGGTCAGCCCACTCAATGAACAATCCGACAATAATTTATATCTATAGGCAAATATTGGGCAATTTCCCACCTCCGATGGGCTGTTGGAATGATCCTATTTGGCCTATTTTAGCATCTCGCAGCTAAGCCTGCCCCGACGCTTCGAGTGGAGTTTGTGGTGACATGACCGAGGTTACGCCGCCCGCGCCTGACGCGCACCGCGTGCTCAAATCGCCCGCGATCTCGTTCGAATTCTTCCCGCCGAAGACCGAGGAGATGGAAAAGAGCCTGTGGGAGACCATCAAGCGCCTGGCGCCGCTGTCGCCCAGCTTCGTCTCGGTGACCTACGGCGCCGGCGGATCGACGCGGGAGCGCACCCACTCCACCATCACCCGCATCCTGGCTGAAACCGACCTGCTGCCGGCCGCGCATCTGACCTGCGTCGGCGCGGCGCGCGGCGAGATCGACGAGATCGTCGGCCGCTACCACGAGGCCGGCGTCCGCCATATCGTCGCCTTGCGCGGCGATCCGCCCGCCGGCATCGGCACCGCCTATTCGACGCATCCCGATGGCTACCAGACCTCGGCCGAGCTCGTGGCCGGCATCAAGAAGCAGCACGGCGACATCGAAGTATCCGTTTCCGCCTATCCCGAAAAGCATCCGGAGAGCCGCGACTTCGACGCCGACATCGATGTGCTCGCGGCCAAGGTCGATGCCGGTGCCACCCGCGCCATTACCCAGGTGTTCTTCGATAACGACCTCTACTTCCGCTACCTCGATCGGGTGCGCACGCGCGGCATCACGATTCCGATCGTGCCCGGCATCATGCCGATGCACAATTTCAAGCAGGCGCGCAACTTCGTCACCCGCGCCGGCACGTCGGTGCCGGACTGGCTGGCGGAAAAATTCGAGGGCCTCGACGACGACGCCGAGACGCGCAAGCTGGTGGCCGCGACGGTTGCCGCAGGCCAGGTGCAGAAGCTCGCCAAACAGGGCGTCGACACCTTTCACTTCTACACCATGAACCGCGCGGACCTCGTGTTCGCGATCAGCCATTTGCTCGGTATTCGCCCGCAGGGCGCCCAGAAAGCCGCTTGATCGATGACCTCTGCTGTTTCCGAAAAGCGAACCGCGTTGCTCGCGGCCGCCCGCGAGCGCATCCTGGTGCTCGACGGCGCCATGGGCACCATGATCCAGGGCCTCGACTATGACGAGGCCGCGTTTCGCGGCGCGCGTTTTGCGGATTTCCACCGCGACGTCAGGGGCAACAACGACCTGCTGATCCTGACCCAACCGAAGGAGATCGAGGACATCCACGCCGAATATCTGCGCGCCGGCGCTGACATCGTCGCCACCAATACGTTTTCCTCGACCTCGATCGCGCAGGCCGATTACGCCCTTTCCGGCATCGCCTATGAGATGAACCTGGAGGGCGCCAGGCTCGCCCGCAACGCCGCGACTCGCGTCACTGCCGAAGACGGCCGGCCGCGCTTCGTCGCCGGCGCCATCGGGCCCACCAACCGCACCGCCTCGATCTCGCCCGACGTGTCGAGCCCCGGCTATCGCGCCGTGACGTTCGACGATCTTCGCATCGCCTATGGCGAACAGATCAACGGTCTCCTGGACGGCGGCGCCGATTTGCTGCTGGTCGAAACCATCTTCGATACGCTGAACGCCAAGGCGGCGCTGTATGCGATATCAGAAATCGCCGAAGCCCGCGGCATCGACGTACCCGTGATGATCTCGGGCACCATCACCGACAAATCCGGCCGGCTGCTGTCAGGCCAGTTGCCGGAAGCGTTCTGGAATTCGGTGCGGCACGCCCGCCCCATCACCATCGGCTTCAACTGCGCACTCGGCGCCGAGGATCTGCGCGCCCATATCGCCGATATCGGCCGCGTCGCCGACACGCTGGTCTGCGCCTATCCCAATGCCGGGCTTCCCAACGAATTCGGCCAGTATGACGAGAGCCCGGAATTCATGGCCGGGCTGATCGGCGAATTCGCGGCTTCCGGCCTCGTCAACATCGTCGGCGGCTGCTGCGGCACCACGCCGGATCATATCGCTGCGATTGCCGCCGCCGTGGCGCCGCACCGGCCGCGCGCGATTCCCGTCATCGAGCCGCGGCTGCGGCTGTCGGGCCTCGAGCCGTTCGAACTCACGCCCGCGATCCCGTTCGTCAACGTCGGCGAGCGCACCAATGTCACGGGATCAGCGAAGTTCCGCAAGCTGATCACCGCCGGCGACTACACCGCGGCACTGGCCGTGGCGCGCGACCAGGTCGAGAACGGCGCCCAGATCATCGACGTCAACATGGACGAGGGCCTGCTGGATTCCGAAGCCGCGATGGTGACGTTCCTCAACCTCGTCGCCGCCGAGCCCGACATCGCCCGCGTACCGGTCATGGTCGACTCATCGAAATTCAACGTG
>NZ_JAUYAN010000366.1 GCF_030693485.1 Bradyrhizobium sp.
TGCCGCCCGATGCCGCCCAGGAACCCCATGAGGAGTGGGTGCAGCGCGTCCATCCCGAGGACCGCGAAGCCGCCGAAGAGAAATTCCGCGCTGCCATCGCGGGCGACGTGCGAGAGTACAGCGTGCAATACCGGATCATCCGGCCCAGCGACGGCGAGGTCAGGTGGATTTCAGTCAAATCCACCATCGAGCGCGACGAGAACGGCAAGGCTACACGCCTGGTCGGCGCGCACAGCGATGTCACCGAGCAGGTGGTGGCGGACCAAGCACTTCGGCAAAGCGAGGCGGAGTTTCGTACCCTCGCCGAAGCGCTGCCGCATCATGTCTGGACCGCGACGCCGGATGGTTCGCTGAACTGGTTCAATCCGCGTGTCTATGAATATGCGGGCTCCCGCATCGGCGAACTCGACGGCGAGAAATGGGGCAAGATCGTGCACCCGGACGATATGTCAGGCGCGCACGCCGCATGGACCGGGGCGATTGCCGTCGGCAAACCCTATGAAATTGAATTCCGCCTGCGCCGCGCCGACGGCGCCTTCCGCTGGTTTCTCGCGCGGGCGGTGCCGGCGCGCAATGAGCAAGGGCAAATTACCCGCTGGATCGGCACCAATACCGACGTGCATGACCAGAAACTGATCGCCGACCAGCTCGCCGAGCTGAATGCGACGCTGGCCCAGCGCGTCGAGGAAAAGACGAGGGAGCGCGACCGGATCTGGAACGTGTCGCAGGATCTCCTGCTGGTGTTCGATCGCAACGGTGTCTGGCAGACGGTCAATCCGGCCTGGACCCGGACGCTCGGCTGGAGCGCGGCCGAGTTGCTCAACCGCACCGCGGAATGGCTGGAGCATCCCGACGACGGCGGCATTACGCGGAAGCAGTTCAATAAGCTCGCCGAGTGCGAAACCACGATCAGGTTCGAGAGCCGTTTTCGTCACAAGGACGGATCCTACCGCTGGCTGTGGTGGACCGGCGTGTCCGACAGGGACCACAATTATGCCGTGGCTCGCGACGTCACCGCGGACAAGGCCGCGGCCGAACGGCTCAAGGCCACCGAGGAAGCGTTGCTGCAGTCGCAGAAGATGGAAGCGGTGGGGCAGCTCACCGGCGGCATCGCCCACGACTTCAATAATCTCCTGACCGGTATCGTCGGATCGCTGGACCTGATGCAGACCCGTCTCAACCAGGGGCGAACCGACAACGTCGCGCGCTACATCAACGCGGCCATGACATCGGCGAACCGCGCCGCGGCACTCACCCATCGCCTGCTGGCGTTCGCGCGGCGGCAGCCGCTGATCCCGAAAAGCGTCGACGCCAATGCGCTTGTGGTGTCGCTGGAGGACCTGTTGCGCCGGACCATTGGCGAAACCATCGATCTCGAGATAACAGCGGCGCAGGATTTGTGGGGCACGCTGTGCGACCCCAACCAGCTCGAAAGTGCGCTGCTCAATCTCGCCATCAACGCGCGCGACGCCATGCCGGATGGTGGCAGGCTGGTCATCGCCACCAGCAATGCGCGGCTCGACAGCGCCGCCGCGAATACGCTGTCGTCAGGCGAATATATCTGCATCGCTGTCACCGATACCGGTGTCGGCATGAGCCCGGAAGTGGCGGGGCGCGCCTTCGATCCGTTCTTCACCACCAAGCCGATCGGGCAAGGCACCGGCCTCGGGTTGTCGATGATCTATGGATTTGCGCGGCAGTCGAACGGCCATGTGACCATCGACAGCAGGGTCGGGCAGGGGACCTCGGTCCGGCTCTATCTGCCGCGGCACCATGGCGACATCGATACCGGGCAGGCGTCGGAAGTCAGGGCGGCCGAACATGCCGCCACCGGCGAAACCGTGCTGGTGGTCGAGGACGAGCCGGTGGTGCGTGCGGTCATTCTGGAGATGCTGGGCGAGCAGGGCTACCGCACGCTGCAGGCGGTCGACGGACCGTCGGGCCTGAAAATCCTGCGCAGCGGCGAGCGGATCGATCTGCTGGTTACCGATGTCGGCCTGCCCGGCATGAACGGCCGCCAGCTCGCCGACCAGGCGCGCGAAACCCGTCCCGATCTGAGAATTCTTTTCATCACCGGCTATGCCGAGAGCGTCGCGATCGCCGACGGCTTTCTGCAGCCCGGCATGGAAATGATCACCAAGCCGTTCGACCTCGACAGTCTGTCGCGGCGGATCCGCGGCATGGTGTCGGGATAGCGCGGCCTCACATCTCCCCGGTCAGAAACGGATTGGTCAGCCGCTCCTGCCCGATGCTGGAGCCGGGGCCGTGGCCGCAGATGAAGCCGACATCGTCGCCGAGCGGCAGCAGTTTTTCGGTGATCGACCTGATCAGCGTGGCGTGGTCGCCGCCGGGCAGATCGGTGCGTCCCACCGAGCCGCTGAACAGCACGTCGCCGACATGGGCGAAGCGCATTTCCTTGTTGTAGAACACGACGCTGCCCGGCGAATGGCCGGGGCAATGCAGGATGTCGAAGGTCAATTCGCCGACCGAGACCTGATCGCCTTCGTCGAGCCAGCGGTCCGGCACGAAATCGCGAACGCCTTCCATGCCGAAGCGCGCCCCGCTCGCCACCACATTGTCGGTGAGGAATTTGTCGGCGATGTGGGGCCCTGTTATCTCGACCTTGAGCGCGTCGCGCAGGTCTGCGGCGCCGCCGACATGGTCGATATGGCCATGGGTCAGCCATATCTCCTGCACCGACACGTTGGCTTGCTTGATCGCGGCCAGGATCTTGTCGACGTCGCCGCCGGGGTCGATCACCACGGCCTTTCGGGTGGTCTCGCACCACAGCAGCATGCAGTTCTGCTCGAACAGCGTGACCGGAACGATGAGGCCGCCGGCTTTCGCGGTGGCTGCTGTTGGGTTGGCTTCGCTTTGCTGGGTCATGGCCGCACAATGCCGATTTTTGGCGGCTCGCCAAGGAAAAGATTCAGGGGAGATTCGGGCATTTTATGCCGAACGCGTCCCTTGCCGATCACGTCTTGGCCGGAGGGTCGCCGGCGGGCTTTTCGTCGGAGGGCTTGCGGGCCTGCGCCGCGAGTCGCTCCAGCGCCACCACTTCGCGCAGCCATTGTTTTTTTGGCTTGGCCGGAAATCCGCCCCAGAATTCACCCGCCGGCACGTTCGCGTAGATGGTGGATCTCGATGCCGTGATCGCGCCCTTGCCGACGGTGATGTGCGGGATGATGCCGGTGCGCGGTCCGAGCACGACGAAATCCTCCAGCGTCACGCTGCCGCTGAGGCCGGATTGCGCGACGATGATGCAATGGCGGCCGATCATGCAGTTGTGCCCGATCTGGCAGAGATTATCGATCTTGGAGCCCTCGCCGATCACGGTGTCGCGAATTCCGCCGCGATCGATCCGCGTGCCCGAGCCGATCTCGACGTCGTTGTGGATGGCAACGCGGCCGACCTGCGGCACCTTGGTATGCCCTTCGGCGCTCAGCAGATAGCCGAAACCGTCCTGGCCGATATGGCAGCCGGGGTGGATGATGACGCGGTCGCCGAGATGGCTATGGGTCACCGTGCAGTTGGCCCCGATCACGCAATCGCTGCCGATCCGCACGTCTGGGCCGATCACGGCGTGGGCGCCGATCAGCGTGCCCGCGCCGATGTGGGCGGATGGCCCGATCACGGCGAACGGGTCGACCGTGACGCCCTCGTCCAGTTGCGCGGTGGGATGCACCATCGCGCTTGGCGAGACGCCAACGGTGCCGAACATCGAGGCCGGACGCAGCGCGCCGCGGTAGATCTTGCGGGCGACGGCGACAAAGGCGTCATACGGTTTTCGCACGCGCAGCACTGCGGCGCCTTCAGGGGCATGGCGCACGAAGCGCTCGCTGGTCAGGATCACCCCGGCCTGGGTCGATTTGAGCGAAGCGACGAATTTGGTTTCGGATACGAAGGTCAGGTCGGTCGCGGTGGCCTGATCGACCGGCGCAATACCGCTGACGCGGCGGGCGAGATCGGCTCCCTCGCACGGCTCGGCCCCGGTCAATGCGGCAATCTCGGCAACGCTGAAATCCGCATCGCGCGCAAAAAAGCTGAACTCGGTCACAATCGCCGCCCCCTCAGGCGGCACTTCATACCCCGGCGGCGCGGCATCCCCAAGCCGAATCCGGCGAACAGCAGGGTTCCCCCGTTTGATCGGCTGGCGCGGCCGGCGCCGAAATGGGTTAGGCTGCGGCGATGGAATCGCCCGCCCGCAAAGTGAGCCTGCAAGGCAGCCTCGCGCCGCCGCCGGACCGTCGCCAGTCGGAGACGGCGCTGGCGATCGCGCGCGGCACCGCGCGGCTGCTGCGCTCGCTGGGATTTGCCTGCATCAGCGAATTGCCGCTGCCGTCGGGACGGCGCGCCGACCTGGTGGCGCTGAACGAGCGCGGCGAGATCTGGATCGTCGAGATCAAATCCTCGGTGGAGGATCTGCGCGCCGACCAGAAATGGCAGGACTACCGCGCGCATTGCGACCGGCTGTTCTTCGCCTTCACCCGGGATCTGCCCTGCGAGATTTTCCCGGGGGACACCGGCCTGATCGTGGCCGACGCCTATGGCGCGCATCTGCATTGCGAGGCGCCGGAACACCGGCTGCCGGCGCCGACCCGCAAGCTGATGACCGTGCGCTTCGCGCTGGCCGCAGCCCAGCGCATCAACCGGCTGGTCGATCCGCAGGGACACAGCGAGTTTTAGTAAAGCCGAAGCGGCGCGCGCTCTTCTTCTCCCCTCCCCCCGCGAGCGCCGCGAGTGGTGGGGATTGGTCGACCCCCGACCCCTCCCCACCACGCGCAAGGGCGCGTGGGAGGAGGGGAGAAGAGCGCGCGCAGCATTTTACACCATCGCAAAAAACCTATACCTCGCCTGACATCGATGCCGGGGCATGATCGCTGCCCTCAAGAACAAAATGGAGAGACGCATGGAAAAGGTTGGGTTCATTGGATTGGGACGGATGGGGCGGCCGATGGCGTCCAACCTCTGCCGCAAGGGGTTTCGGCTGACGGTCAACGACATCAATCCGGAGGCGGTTGCCGAACTCGAACTGCTGCAGGCCGGCAGCGCCGCCACCGTCGCGGAAGTGGCGCAGAAGTCCGACATCATCGTCACCATGCTGCCGAATTCCGCCGTGGTCGACGATGTCGTCAGCCGCGCCGACGGCATCATCGCCAGCGCGAAGCCCGGCTCGCTGATCCTCGACATGAGCACGATCGACCCCGGCACCACCGACCGGCTGGCGAAGGCCGCCGCGGCCAAGGGCGTCGCCTTCGTCGATGCGCCGGTCGGCCGGCTCGCCAGCCATGCCGACCGCGGCGAATCGCTGTTCATGGTGGGCGGTTCGGTAAAGGATTTCGAGCGCGTCAAACCGCTGCTCGAGGCGATGGGCAGCACGATCTATCATTGCGGCGAGGTCGGCAGCGGCACCCGGACGAAACTGGTCAACAACTTCCTGGCGGTATCGTCCTGCCAGATGAATGCCGAGGCGCTCGCGCTGTCGCAGCGCTTCGGGCTCGACCTCGAACGCACCCTCGACGTGCTCTACGGCACCACCGCGGTCAACGGCCAGCTCAAGATCGCATGGCCGGTCAAGGTGCTGGCAGGCGATATCGAACCGGGCTTCACCATCGATCTCGCCCACAAGGACCTGACGCTGATCATCGATGCCGCCAATGCGGTAAAAGTTCCGATGCCGATGGCCGCAGCCGCCCGCGAAGCCTTCTCAACCGCCCGCGCCCGCGGCTTCGGGGACAGGGATTTTTCGGCGATGGTGGACGCGCTGTGCGATCTCGCGGGGATCGAGAAGCCGCGGTTGCCGAAGAAGTAGAAGCTTTCTTACCCTCCCCTGGAGGGGGAGGGTCGATCGCGCCCGGCGATGCACAGCATCGTCCGCAGCGATCGGGGTGGGGTGACAGTCTCTCGTTTCGAACAGTGCCCGAGTTGATAGACCGTCACCCCACCCCGTCTCGCATCTGCGATGCGAGCCGACCCTCCCCCTCCAGGGGAGGGTAAGGCGGTCGCCGCTACTCCGCCGGCTTGACGCCGAGATCGCGCAGGATGCGCAGCATCACGTCGCTGTCGCGCTTGAAAATGCGGGCCGTCGTTTCAAGATCCGCCGGGGAGCTCAGAATGAAGTTGTTCAGCATCTGCTGGACCTTGGAATCGGATCCGGCCTTGATCAACAGCGGCGCGAGCTGGTCGATGATCTCCTTCGGCGTGCCGGTCGGTACCGCGAAGACGGTGAAGGCGCGCAGGTCGTAGAAGTCG
>NZ_JAUYAN010000003.1 GCF_030693485.1 Bradyrhizobium sp.
GTCGAGCAGGTTGCTGATGTCGCTGGCGCGGCCATCGAGCGACTGGGCGGTGAAGAAGTTGGTGGGGTTGTCGAGCGCGGTATTCACTTTCTTGCCGGTCGAGAGGCGGCTCTGCGTGGTGGCGAGCAGATCGGCGGTCGATTGCAATGAAAGCAAATTCTGGCGGACGGAGGACGAGAGAACAATGCCGGACATACTGTTTGATCCTTCTGGATGTTTACACTTTTACACGTCGCCGCTTATTCTTCGGCAACGGGCCACACTGTTCCTCCGCGTGCTACCTGTTCGTTAAATACCCACTCCGTACAAATACCCAGAAACGCGAATAGACGGCGCCGCGCCGATTGATCTGCGGAACGATTTTCGCCATGACGACGCGGCAGTAACCGTTGCATCACAACGACTTCAGCATCGGGAAGATCATTCAGTCGCGCCGACCGGAGGCGACCGAGCGACGGCGTTGGCGCGAGGCAGATACATTCTGACCGACGATCCGCGACCGGCCTCGCTGCGGACTTCGAGATGGCCGCCGGATTGCCTGACGATATCCTCGACAATGCCGAGGTCGGCGAACGCCGGCTCCGGGTGCCCTGCGACGCCGTGGCCGGAGGCGCTGACGACGATCATGACAAAATCTTCCGCCGATATCTCCAGGTCGGCGCGACCTGCCTTGAAGCCGAGCTTGCCGCCACCCGACATGGCCTCGCGCGCCAGGATCGCGAGATTGAGCATCGCGGCCATCAGCCGAAAGGGATCGGCCAGAACCAGGTGCACGCCGGTCACCGGCTCTGAGCTGATATCGATCTGCTCACTCAGCGTGGGCCGAAGCAACCGCTGCGCGTCGGCCAGCAGTGAAGCGGGATCGACGTTGCGAGGCTGCGAGGGCTGGTCGCACGACAAGCACGACGCCGCCGGTCAACTGACCGACAATCTCCATCCGCCTGGCTCGGCAAATTTGCGCTTCGGCGCCTTCAGCCGGCAGGGATTTCCGAAGCATGTCGTTTGGTCCCGGCATCGCCTGTCTGCTGCAACAAGCAGGGGCTGCTATCTCAACTGAACGACGCTCGCGAAGCGGGACTGCGCTTCTGCCATGCATTCGTTTATGACCGCCAGCAGCGCCGACGGCGTGAACGGCTTGCGCAGGCAGCGGGTTGCACCGAGTTCGAGCGCCATCCTCAGGAAATCGGGAGCCGGCGAGGCCAGATTGGCAAAGGCGTAACCGGACATCGCGATCAGCGGAACCGTAGGTGCGCGTTCGTGGAATATCCTGATCGACTCGAAGCCGCGCATATGCGGCATGAAGATGTCGACAATCATCAGGTCGAATGTCGCGCCTTCCAGCGCGCGTAGTCCGGCTTCTCCACCGTCAGCGATGGTTACCTGAAAGCTGTGGCGCTCGAGATAGATCTCAATGGCCATGCAGACCATTGGATCGTCATCGACAACGAGAACACGTGGCATGAGAGCCCCCTGAGGCTGGGTTGTATCTTCGATATTTCGGCAATTTCGGAATCGTGATGCAAGCGGGTCTCTCCCGTTACGAGTTGAAACGCAAACCGGCCGACGTCGCGAGACGAACGCCACTTCAATCTCGAATTTTCTTAGGGACACCACGCATCACGCCTTGTCGACGTTCGAAGCCTGAAAGCCTCAATCTGCAAAAACGCCCTCCTTCGATCCGTGTGTAGACTTCTCCGACACCGCGTCGGTAACTGCGGCCAGCGTGGCAACGTACCTTCGATGAGGCTCGGCCTCCGACAGGCATTACGTGTTCAACCAACTTCTGTATTGATCGTACTGTAAATTTCGCCACCGCGAATCAGCGCGTTATTCTTATTTCCGCCTCAATGCAGCCGGCCGTCTGCCCCTTGCCGTGTATAGGAACCCGTGGGCGACTTTCCGACGCGAAATGCCTGGCTCACCTTTCATGCATGATCAGACAGCAACGGCGCACTGACGAATGGATGATCAAGTGGCGCCTGCCTTTGCCGTCTGTCCCGCATTCAACCAACCAGTAGTTGCGGCCTATGTTTTAGTCGGATACCGTACATAGGCGTCGGCGACCCTGAGACCGGTGCGCTCCCCCTCAGGGCAGGAGGGTCTTTTGGACTCGGCTTATCGTTCACCCAACGGCTTCCTGGCATCGCTGGCCGCAGACGATTTCGAATTGATCCGTCCGTATTTGCGTACCGTCGATCTGGTTCAGGAATCCGTGTTGGTGGAGGTCGACGAAACACTCAAGCGTGCATACCTTCCGCACAAGGGCGTGATCTCCCTTGTGGTGAAGCTTTCGAAGGGAGAAAGCGTTCAGATCGCGATGGTCGGCCGCGATAGCATCTTCGGCACGTTCTCTGCGCTGGGCGAACCGACGGCGCTGAACGGCGCCGTCGTGCTGGTGCCGGGCACCGCCTCGACGCTTGATATCGATCGTGTTCGGACCGCCGCCGAGCAGAGCGCGACGTTCCGGACGACGCTGGTGCGGCATGGACTGGCGGTGTACGCGCAGATCCAGCAGACCGCCGGATGCAACGCCGCGCACACGGTGGAGTCCCGGCTGGCGCGATGCCTGCTGCACACGCGCGACCTGTCGGGCAGCAACAACCTCGTCCTGACCCAGGAATCGATGGCGCAGATGATCGGCGCGCGCCGCAACAGCGTATCGCTGGTGGCCAACACGCTGCAGCAGGCCAAATTCATCCACTATAGCCGGGGGCATATCGAGATCACCGACTTCGACGGCCTCAGCAAGACTTCCTGCGAATGCTATGCCACCGTGAAGGCCCAGTACGAGAGGCTGATTCATCCGCGCTGCGGGCGTGAGCGCATCTAGACGGCTTGCCGGGAGCGAATGGTCCTGTCCGATCTGCGAGGGGGCCGCGGGGCCTCGCGCATGACGATCGTGGCCGAATCCGTATAATTACGGGATATCCCGCAAGGAAGCCTGGCGGCCTGGAATATTAATTCAGCCGGAATTAACGGGCTGTTCAATGAGCGCTGGTAGTTGTCACGGTGCTGACGGGCGTGAATTCTAGAAAAGCATCGGATAGTTTCCTTCGCATGCTGCGGACATCTCACCTGTGCCGGCGATTTACTGATAGCGCGGAGCAACCACATGGCCTTTGACTTATCGATGCCGATCCTGGTGGTCGATGACTACAACACCATGATCCGGATCATCCGCAACCTTCTGAAGCAGCTAGGCTTCGAGAACGTGGATGACGCCAGCGATGGATCGGCCGCGCTCGCCAAGATGCAGGGCAAGAAGTACGGCCTGGTGATTTCCGACTGGAACATGGAGCCGATGACCGGCTATGACCTGCTCAGGGAAGTTCGCGCCAGCCCCGAACTTTCGCAGACCCCCTTCATCATGATCACCGCGGAGTCGAAGACCGAAAACGTCATTGCCGCGAAGAAGGCCGGCGTCAGCAACTACATCGTCAAGCCGTTCAATGCCGCCACGCTGAAGACCAAGATGGAAGCGGTATTTCCCGGGTCGGCCGGGTAACACACCGCACCCGATCCAATCGGCATTTTCAGGACGAAAGAACAGGCCGCGATCCTCGTCGATGTGGCCCTCACCGGCGCGACGGCAGCGGGTTCGTGCGCTCCCCCGCCATTTGCGGGCCCTTCTTGCCCCTGCGCGAATAGATCCCAACGGCCTGTCGCGCTCCCCGCCGCCGCACCACCGGTGCGGCGCGGCAGTACTACTACGGCGTGGGATTTTCATACACGGATAACAATAAGCGGCGATATTGCGTGAACAGAGGAGAACTTCATGTTTACGTTTGAAACGACCGACCAGAAAGAAGTCAGGCGTTTTCGTATCGCGCAGTTCAACGGCAGAACCGCGACGATCCGATCCGCCGGATCGACAATCACCGGCCACGTGCGCTCGGTGCTGGAGAGCAAGTCGAGCATCCCGACGCAGTGGACCATCACGATCGTCCCGAGCGAACCCAAGATCAAGGCCGAGACGCTGCGACCGGCGCCTCGCGTTCATGCCTTCGTGGAAGACTTTTACTGAGCGGCAGAATGCCCGGGTATTTCAAGTCATCGATGTCCTGGCATCATCGTCCCATGGACTTGCCGGCCATAGACTTGCCGGCCAGGGCATCGCCAGCCTCACAGCTTTGTCGAAAAATCCGGAACTGAAGCCGTCAGGCGCATGATCGCGTACGGGCGATGACGGATCATCGGCACGCCGCGTGGTCCGGTGTCAGACACCACTCGGATGCAGCAGCGCAGTGCGGACAAGATCCGCGGTGTTTCGCGCGCCGAGCTTTCGCATCGCCTCAGCGCGATGGCTCTCGAAAGTCCGCGGGCTGATGCGCATCCGCAAAGCGCCCTCCTTGTTGGAGCACCCTTCACTGATGAAATTCAAGACCTCGCGCTCCCGCTTCGTCAGCGGCTTCTGACCGGGCTCCGATGCGAACATGACACCGGGTGTCCGATTCTTGGACCGGCTGGTACGCATCTCCCAGCCAGTTGCGCGGCCTGGCACGGTAACGGATTCCTCGTGCGGGCCGGCCATCTGCTTCATCATGGCGCAGACGCGCTCGGTTTGCTGAAGCGCATTCTCCACCACTTGCTGCAGGTAAGCCCGATTACCATCGGTTTGCGTGAGCTGGTGGCTGTGTTGCTTGATTTCGCCCATGTAAAGCAGCAGCGCGGTCAATGGCCCGTTGAGCTGGCGCGCGATCGCAGCTCCCGCTTCATCCATCGCCTTGGTTCGCGCCGCCGACAGCCGGACGATTTCAAGATCCTCGCTGCCGATCAGCTCATTGCCTTCCGCCCACTTTGAAAGGGGCGAATCAGCGATTCGGTTTTCCTGCTGCGACATGCAATTTGTTTAACAACCCTCTGCTGTTTGATGGTTAATTTTGTACCTAGTAAGACTACGGTGAATTTACGAGAGCCCACGGTCGACGCATGCGACGATTCTGCGTCAGATCGCGCGAATTGCGCCGTAAACGCGCGATGCCCGTTAGAATCCCAGTAGTTATACTGAGAGAAACAGTAGCGTCGGTACGGGCGCTTGGCCCGTAGAAACACGGGTATCGGTTTTACTTCTTAATCTGACGCCAACTGTTTTCATGGTTCCATGTCACCACGTTTGCGCCTGCACGCGACAGGCCAATCGCTGAGACAGATTTTAATCGCGCGCGAAAACCCGGACTGCAATGGCACTGAGCGACCGGATCCAGGAGTTCCTGCAGCGACTGACGCCGGTGACGCGCGGCAGCCTGCTGACCGAGCTCGAGCGGCTGGAAGTTTGCGGCTCGGAGATTCCAGGTGCCGCGCCGGTGCTGGAAAAATTGCGCGCCGAGTTCCGCGCGGATGGGTCGAATGCAAGTCGTGCCAGCCATCCTTCGCGATTGTTTTTTGCTCCGCTGGAGCCGTTGCTGATCGACGCCGATCCGGACCATGCGAATTCAGGGCGAATATCGCGCGGCTCGTTGTCTCCGATCTGGGAATGGATCAGCCGGGATCTGCTGCCGACCATGACGCGCGACTATGCCACCGCGATGAACAAGCTGATCTCCTCCGACAATCAACGGGAGGCCCAGCGGGTTGTGGATACGTTCCAGACCAAGGTGGTGAAATCGCTGGAGAACACGCTGGGCTCGCCGGACGCGGTCATTCAGGCCCAGGTCAAGCTCGCGACCTATACGACGGCGCGGTCGGCCCCTCACGACCTGCCCAAGATCCTTTGCGCGATGCGCGCACGCGTCGCGCTGGCCAAATTCAACGATGCCCTTCCGGTCAAGATCACGGAATTCAGCGATACACTCGTCGCCAAGGTTGAATCCCTGCTGAAGCTGTTCGAAAAGCAGCACGCCGACGCGCTGCCCTTTGCGCTGGCTTTGGTGGCCAGGCGGTTGAAGACTCCATGGCAGCTGATCCGCCTCGCCACCAAGGCCGCGCCGAGCAAGAACGCCGTCGACATCGCCGCCGCGCCCTATGCGATCACGGTCTCGATGGTACTGGATCGGCTGGACAACAGCCGAACGGCGTTGCGCGTGGCCCTGAAAAACAACCGGGTGCTGGTCGCAAAGGAAATCCTGACCGAGATCTACGACACCGAATACGCCCTGCGGGTCCGCATCGATCAGCTTGACCAATCCGAATGGGGACAAAGACTGGAGGATCTCATCGGCGCGACGGCAACCCTCGTCGAGGCGGAAGTGAGCCGGTTTCCCGACAATGTCGGCCACGTGCTGGGATCGCGCAGCCTGCGCGGCCATCAATCGCTCTCCGGCCGCCTGACCTATCTGGCCTGGAAGGGACGCGATGCCCTCGCCGGCGGTGCGGCCTTTTGCCGGAAGCTGGTCGGCGCAGGCTGAAGCGCCGATACCGGCTTTTTGATCGTCAAGTCAGTTTGTCGTGTCACCCCGCCGCCCACGAAAAAGCCCGCCGTTTGACCGGCGGGCCCTGATTTTCATGTCGCTGGCATCGCCTAACGATCCCTGTGATTCCGGTACATCCGCGGAAATCGGCGGGATCGATCTGCGTTACATGGCGCGGAGGTTTTCCGCGCTGGTCTTGCCGCGCATGCTGTCGACCTTCGCTTCGTACGAAAGCTTCTGGCCTTCGTTGAGCGAGCCCATGCCGGCGCGCTCGACGGCGCTGATGTGCACGAACACGTCGTTGCCGCCGTCGTCAGGCTGAATGAAGCCGAAGCCCTTGGTCGCGTTGAACCACTTAACTGTTCCGGTAGACATTTGAGTTTCTCCAAGATGCGCGAATGCGCGAGATGCCCGCACGACCTTCGCGCGAGCGTAAATCCGATTTCAGCGATGTCTTGGGGAGTGGAGCCGGTTCGGCGCGTTCAACAAGGCAGATCGATTGTTCGAATGGCAGGCGTTTACACGGCTCTGCCCGAAATAGCAAGCGAATCCCGCCAACATGACAAAACGCTAACGAAAGCAACGGCCGCGGATCAAATCAGCCGAGTCGGCTGATCTGTTCCTCGGTCACGACACGCTCGACGTTCTCGGTCTTGCTCTTGATGCGATAGCGCGGCCGGCCGTCAGCCTCGATCGGCAGACAGGTGACGATGGTATAGATGCTGCGCTGCTTCACCACGGCGCGGCCCTGCGGGCCCTGCAACTGGTGGTGGACATCGTCGTTGATTGCGTAATTGTGGGCCATCGCCTGATTTTTCCGGTGAGAACGGGCTTTTAGGCGCAATGGGTCAAAAACGCAACTAACTTCGTTGCCTGGCGCGACCGCCCGGACAGCGGGGAACCGGCTGATTATCTTGATGTTTCTACATATTCGCGGATTGCTGGAACGGACTGGGGCGTTAACCAAACAATGGACGATGTCGGTATTACCGAGCTGGTCAGGGTTCCATTACCGTCGGCTGGCTGGATTGAGCGTTGCGGCAGGAAAGAACCCTGCGACCGACATCAAGGACCCTGCGGGCCTGAATCAACCATCAATTCGGTTGGTTTTGAAAACTCGCCCGCTTCAAGGCCCGGGCGAGTTCCGTTGCGCGGCACCCGATCAATAGATCGAGCAGAAATTGACCAAGCCAAACGACGTCAGCTTCCAGCAGCTGCCGCGACGATAGAAGTGGTGGTGATCGTGGTGGCCGTGGCCGTGGCCGTGGAAGTGATGGTGATGGCCATGACCATGTTTATGTCCGTGCCCATGGCCATGGCCGTGGCCGTGGCCACCGGCGATCGCCGCACTATTGATCGACAGCGAGGCCGTGCTTAGCGCGAGAACGGCAATCGCCGACAAAATGAACTTCCTGGTGCTTGTCATGGTCATCTCCCGATTCATGCAGCGCGAGGATCGCCCTGCTGTGATCGAAACCTAGACCGGCTCGATGCCATGCGATGTGATCGCAATCACGCAGTCGCTGTGGCGTGGCCGCTTCACGGATACGACGATCATTGTTCCGTTGAGCATGGCCGCCGACCAATAGAGCTCGCGTATTTCAGAGTGCGTGGGGTGATGATTTCCCGCGTGACGTGCAACGAAGGTAAACTTGCCACGCCCTGCGACAGCTATCAGCGCCGCACTCTGGCGTTCTTGGTATCCGGCGGGTATGGTTTCATCACACTTGGCGGTAGCACGGATGTCCAGTTTATCAATCAGACTAGGTGTCGTGTTGATCTCGACGTTGCTCTCGACGTTGCTCTTGGCGGCACTCTGCCTGGGCACGCGAACCGCTCACGCCCAAGCCACCCCTGTAACATATTGGATCCCAAGCTGGCCGCTCGGCTTCGGTGGCGATCTGACCGACGGCGCGGGTCCGAACACCTACGGCAACTTTCCGAGCTTTGACCGCAGTGGTGCCCGCAGCGGCTTTTCCCCTATGCGCTACAATTTTCCGAACGGCTGGTTCATCGGCGCCGAGAGTGGCGCCATGGGCTTGAGCGTCAATCGGGATGGCGCGTTCGGTACTGCCCGCTCGCTTCATTACGAAGGCGTGCAGTTCGGCTATAACTTCCAAACCGTCGGCAATCTGCCCGTCACGGTCTATGCCGGTTTCAATACCTTGAAATACAGCGCCGGCATCGGCGATCCTTTTGCCTCCTTCGACTCCAGGTCCAGCACGCTGCCTGGCTACAGCGTGAATGCGGGCATCGAATTCCAGCCGGCATCGAATCTCAGCCTGTCACTCGGGGTCGGCTACACTCAACAGCCGGGCCGCATCAATTCACTCGGGCTACCCGGCACCTCTCCGTCTGGCTTCGGCGATCACCGCTAGAGCGGGCCACGCTTGTGCGCGCTCCTATTTTGGCAAATAGGTTCTGCTGCGCAAATGAGCCCAGCCGCGTCGAATCATTTCTTTCGGCGTGCTGTCGACCAGCGTGGCGATGCCCATTCGCGCGCCGAGGACCATTCCGCCTACGGCAAACGGCCAGGACAGCGACAGCATCGATCCGGCAGTGATGCCTTGACCGATGGTGCAACCTCCGGCGAGGATTCCACCAATTCCCATCAGGGCGGCGCCGCAAAGATGGCGACGCATTTCGTGGTCATCGTCGAAGGCCTCCCATCGTAGTTCGCCCACTCTCCACGCCGCGAGCCAGGATCCCGTGACGACACCGAACACGCTGCCGACTCCGAAATCCACGAAATTCGTGGTATTCAGCAGTCCCGCATAGATCGCCTTTCCGACCGTCGACACGAACGTCAGGCTTTGCGGACGAACCGGATGGTCGAGATCGTCTCCGAGCCAGGAAGTCGCGACCCATGCTGCCACCGTCAGAAGACCCAGGGCGATTCCGGCCGACAGCAGGCGCGGCGTGCGCCTCAACCTCCGGTCGCTAAGTGCAAGCCAGCAAAGGGCGCCACCTGCGATCAAAGCGATCGCGGCTCGGACATCCAGGCCCAGAGCGTGCGTCGTCAGCGAGGCCACGTCGGACCGCGCGCCGTCCGGCATGGCAATGAAAATGCCTTCCAGAACTGTAATGCGAAAGCTGGCGAACGCGCCGCGTAGCGTGGCATAGGCGGACAGGCCGAGGATGAGGATCACTATCAGGCTGCGCAGGTCGCCTGTCCCCAGTCGCACCAGCGAACCGAAGCCGCAGGTCCCGACCAATGCCATTCCGGTCCCGAACATCACACTGCCGATCAGAATCGCGATCAAGGGAAGGGCCGCCGGCGCGTAGCTTGTAAGTTCCGGGTCCAGAAGGCCGCCGATGATCAACGCCTGCGTTCCGAGAATTGCGATCCCGAGCGCGAGCCCGAAAATTCGCAGGCGACGGCTGTCGCCGCCCATCAGCGCGTCCTCGATGGCTCCAAATGAACATAGCCTGGCGTGGCGTACGGCAAATCCTGCAGCTCCGCCGATGGCAAATCCAGCCAGCACGAGCATCCAGCCAGACAGGTTCTGCATGGCGTCTCCCCCGGATCCGGCGCATGGCTCGCTCGGCATTTACCGCGCGGCCAGATCACCACACTGCCGCGCGGCAGTCTATTTATTGGCGTCAGCAACCGCCGTTGCGCAGAAGATGTCGTAAACGACCGAAATCACGCGACGCACATCCTCGTTGGCAAGACTGTAGTAAATAGTCTTGCCGTCGCGTCTCGTGTCGACCATGCCGTCGTAGCGCAGGCGCGCCAGTTGCTGGGAAACGGCGGACTGGCGCAATGAAAGAATGTTCTCGAGCTCCGTCACTGACCGTTCACGCTCTGCCAGCAGGCAAAGCAGCAGGAGCCGGTTCTCGTGCGAGAGGGCTTTCAGGAAATTGCTGGCTTTTCTCGCCTTGCGCATCAGCTGATCGAGCTCGGGTGAATACTCCGCCCCGTCGCGAAGTTCCGTCTCGAGGTCGGCCGAAAGGATCGATGTCATGGCGTCAGCGTGCCTTCAATTTGCCAAGGGATTTATCGCCCAACTCGGATTGTTCTCGTGTCGTGGAGTTTCCATCTTGCTCACGATGATGCTCAGCAACCCCCAGAACGCGTCGTCGTTGACATAGCCGGTGATGCGTCCGATCTCGCGGCCGTTGTTCACCACCACAAAAGTCGGCGTGTAACGCACCGGCGCAACGAGCGCGATACCGGATGCCGGCGGCCTGTCGATGTTGACATAACGCAATGGAAGCACCCTGGCCTCGTCGGTCTTGCCATAGCTGGAGCCGACTTCGCGATCCCACCTCTGACACCAGGCGCAGCCATCGCGCCCAAACACCAGGAGTTCGGCCGCATCCGACGTCACCGGCCAAAGCACCGCCGCCAGCAGGGACAGACGAAGCAACGGAAGTTTCAGGAGCGTTTTCGCGATCATCGTGCTACATATAGACGAATTCGCATGTATCTGCCAGAGCCGGTAACGCCGTGATTTCAAATATTTCCCTGGTCGGAGCGTTGGGCGCGGGTCTGCTGTCCTTTCTTTCGCCCTGCATCCTGCCCCTGGTGCCGCCCTATCTCTGCTTTCTTGCGGGGATCAGCCTCGACGATTTGACGCGATCCGGGCAGGGCCAGGTCACGCGGCGGAACTGGCGCGTGGTGGCCTTGTCTTTCGCATTCGTGCTCGGTTTTGCCACCGTGTTCGTCGCGCTCGGCGCTTCCGCCTCGCTGATTGGGAAAACCGTCACCGCACATTTCGAAACGCTCGGAATGATTGCCGGCCTTGTCATCCTGATCCTTGGCCTGCATTTCCTCGGCGTCTTCAGAATCGGCTTCCTGTACCGCGAGGCCCGTTTCCAGACTTCGCGCAGCGGCGCCGGCTATCTCGGCGCTTATGTCGTGGGACTCGCTTTTGCCTTTGGCTGGACCCCGTGCGTCGGGCCTGTGCTGGCAGCGATCCTCGTCGTCGCCGGGGTCGAGGGATCAGCAGCGCGCGGAGCCACGTTGCTCGGCTTCTATGCGCTGGGCATCGGGATTCCGTTCCTGCTGGCGGCTTTCTTTGCCGGCCATTTCATCCGGCTGATGGGGCGGATGCGCAACCATATGAACCTCATCGAAAAGGTGATCGGCGCCGGCCTTGTGCTGACGGGCGTTCTGTTTCTGACTGGCGCGATGCCGCGCATCGCCGGCTGGCTGTTGCAGACCTTCCCCGCGCTGGGAACGATCGGCTGAACGATAGCAAGAGGATGCTGCAATGCTGAAACCTGGAAAAAGCCTGAACCGAAGAAACGCCCTCGCCATACTGGGGTTTGGCGCCATCGGTTTTCATGCTGCTCCCGCCGTGGCGGCGGCGAAGCTGGGCGAAGATGGACTCTATCATCTGAATTGGTATCTGGAGAGTTTCCTCGATCTTTCCGAGGATCTCGCCGCCGCTACCGGGAAGGGCAAGCGCTTCGCAATCATGTGGGGACTGAAGGGGTGCCCTTCCTGCAAAAAGATGCACGAGGTCCATCTGGCTGATCCGAAAATCGAAAACTATATCCGCGACAATTTCGAGATTCTGCATCTCAACCACATTGGATCGCGTACCGTCACGGACTTTGATGGCCGCAAGCTGGGCGAGAAAGCGCTCGGTGAAGCCTATGGAATTCGCTTTACGCCGACGATCCAGTTTTTCCCCGACAAGCCGTCGGGGCTTTCTGCCCTGCGCGGACAAGCGCGCGAGGTCGTGCGCATGCCGGGGTTGCTTGAACCTCGGGAGTTTCTCGCGATGTTCCGTTACGTGCGGGAGAGGGGCTACGACACCTTGTCGTTCCCCGACTGGCTCGGGAAGCAGGCCTGAGCCATTCTTCGGCGCCGTGGTGGCTCTGGACTAGAAATCCAGCTTGTCCCTGATCGCGTCTATCCCGGCCTTGGCGCAGGCATCGTCGGCATCGCCTCCCGGCGCGCCCGAAACGCCGACGGCGCCGACCATCGACCCCCCACCTTCGATCACCATGCCGCCGCCGAGAATGACGGCGCCCGGCAGATTACGCAGACCCGCTTGCGGCATGCCCGGCTGGCTGATCGCCATCAGCGCGGTCGTATCGGTGCGGAAGGACGCCGCGGTCCAGGCCTTGCCGGCGGCCGTCGTGGGGGTATGCGCGCCGGCAAAGCGGTCGCGCAGCATGACCTGGGTCACGCCAAAGCGATCGACGACCGCCACCGCCACCTGGTAGCCGCGCTTGCGGCATTCAGCGAGGGCGGCACGGGCGGAATCCAGCGCGATCTCCGGACTCAGCAATTTGTAGGTGACCAGAGCCTCCTGCGCGTGGACGGGCAGCACCGTCAGCGCGACAATGGCCGATGCCAGCACCAAGCTTCGAAACGCCATGGCTACGTCCTCCTTCATGCGCCGGCGCAGGCCCGAGCGATCGGCGGCCCGGATACGGCTATTGGTTGACCGGGGATTCCGGATCGAACAGCAGCGCGACAAGGTCCTTGATCTGCTTTTCCGTCAGGAACTTGTTTGCGCCGAAGCGCGGCATGTTCGAACATGCCACCACGGCATGTGAATTATAGATCTTCGTGTAAGCCTGTTTGGCTTCCGCCGGGTCAAATTTGCGGTCCTTGCCGTACGAATTCAGACTCGGGCCGAGCGTGCCGTAACTGACTTCCTTGAGCTCCAACTGGTGGCAGGCATAGCAATTGCCGCCGTTCACGGTTTTCTCGTCGTCGGAGAACTGCCCGCCGCGGCCATTGTTGGCGATCTTCTTGCCTTCCTTCCAGTCGCCGAGCAGGTTGCCATCCGCGGGAAATACGACCTTGGCCAGTTCGCGCTGGATGATCTTGTCGGCTTCGGCGGACGGCACGTCGTTGCGGAACTGATTGCAGGTCTTCAGAGCCTCATCGGGCTCAATTCTCGCCTGCCATTCGGGCGGGGCCTTGCCGAAGGTCGACTTCAGATAGGCATCGATCACGGCGGGATCGGGTTGCTTGATAACGGCGTTCTTCGCGGTTTGCGCAGATGCCGTCAGCGGCAGCGCGACCGTCCCGGCGGCGAGAACGAAAGCGAGCGCAGCGGTTTTCAGAATCGATTTCATGGCGCGCTCCCTCAGCGTTTGATCGAAGGTACGTTGATTTCACCGCCGAGCGCCTGCTTGTTCAGGAAAACGGTCAGCGCGGTGAGGCTATCGGAAGCATACTCCGGAACCGGCCAGCGTTGCTGACGGTAGCAGTCCCACAACCGATGCTGCATCGTGCGCAACGCGCCTTGCGATACCCGGTAGGTCGGCCACGATCCCATGGTCTCCTGCGGCTGCTTGCCGGCCTTCGCGAGGTCCGGCAAGCCCTGTAGCCGGATTCTCTTGCCTTCCTCGGCATGGCAGGTGGCACAGGCGAAATCCATCACGCCACCGCGTCTGAAGAACAGCGCTTCGCCGACGGCTGCCATCTCCATTTCCTTGGGGTGACCGAGTTGCACGTCGATTTTCATGCCATTCGATTTGTTGGCGATATAGGCGACCAGATCTTCCATGTCGGAGGCGCGACCTGGTCCGGAAAACCGGCGCGCGATCACATCCTTGGTATCGAGCCCCTGGATGTTCTGCATGCACCACAGCAGCCGCTGTTCCAGGTCCATGACCTTGTCGGCATCCTTGAAATACCGGGGAAGTTTCGCGAAGGCGCCTTCGAGCTTGCCGGCGCCGAGACCGAGGTCGCAGCCTTCGAGCGCGACGTTCTTGCTGCCGCGCTTTTCACTCCACAGGATTTCTCCGCGATCGACCGCGAGAAATCCCGGATTGGACATGGGGTCGGAGATCATGGCGCGATAACGCTCGATCTCCTTTTCACTCGCGTCCTGCGCGCGCGCATGGAAAGAAATTGTGCACAGCACAAAAGCGGTCAGCACTGAACCGATTGCGGCCCGTCTCATCCTCGTCCTCCCCTTCGACGACCGTCTGTGCGGTCCTGGCGGCCTTTTGCCGGCCATGCATCTTTACATTCAAAAAAAACGATATAATGATATTTGCGGATCATGATAGATCAAAGTTGAAATCGTCAAGAGATTTCATCGTCCAGGGATGCATCAAAGAGATCCGGCGGGAGGATACCCATATGGTTTGGAATTCGGTTGAAACGACTCGCCGCGAAGCGCTCGCGCTCGCATCCATCTTCGGGTTTGCGGCGTTGCTCGCGCCGAAGATGTCCTTTGCGGACGAGCAGGCGGTCGCCGCGGAAATCAAGAAGCTTTACGGCGACAAGAAAACCGAGAGCGGCAAGATCAAGCTCGATGTGCCCGAGATCGCCGAAAACGGTCTCGTGGTGCCAGTCAACGTCGAGGTCGAGAGCCCGATGACCGAGGCTGATTACGTCAAGGCGGTGCATGTGTTCGCCGACGGCAATCCGCTGCCTGGTATCGTCAGCTACAAGTTCACGCCCGCTTGCGGCAAGGCCTCCGCGTCGACACGGATGCGGCTGGCGCAAACCCAGAACATCATTTGCATAGCGGAAATGTCGAACGGGAACCTCCATATGGCGAAGGCCAATGTGAAGGTGACCATCGGCGGCTGCGGCGGCTGACCGGTCGTCCTCGAAAAAATCCAAATTGACAGGAATTCATCATGTCCACAAAGCCAACCCCGCGCGTTCGCGTCCCGGCCCAGGTGAAGCCAGGCGAAATCTTCGAAATCAAGACCCTGATCTCGCACGAGATGGAATCGGGCCAGCGCAAGGATTCCGCCGGAAAGACCATCCCGCGCAAGATCATCAACAAGTTCGTGGCCGCATTCAACGGCAAGACGGTGTTCGAGGCCGACTGGAATCCCGCGATTTCGGCCAATCCCTATCAGTCGTTTTTCTACAAGGCGGTCGAAAGCGGCGAATTCACCTTCACCTGGAAGGACGATGACGGTTCGGATTACGTCTCCAAGAACAAGCTGACCGTCGCGGCGTGATTGCCGCAGCCACGGTGTAATGCGCCGGCATTCGAGGAGGCCCCTAGAGCCTTCCTGCGGTTCAATGAGCCGGTTTGGGCAAGCAAGGGTGGATCGATGATATCGAGGCGGGAATTCCTGCAGGCGACGTCGGCGGCGTCAGCGTTGCTGGTCGGCAGCGGGCTCGGCGAACTCGGGAGACTGGCCGCCCAGCAGCGCCTGTCGCAGGCCGACATCACGCGCTTCGACCCGTTGGGGACGGTCACGATTCTGCATGTGACTGATATCCACGCGCAACTGATGCCGCTGCATTTCCGCGAGCCCTCCATCAATCTCGGCGTCGGTGAGGCGAAGGGAAAACCGCCGCATGTGACCGATGCCGAATTCCGAGAGCACTTCAAAATCGCGACCGGATCGCCGGACGCCTTCGCGCTGACATCGGACGATTTCGTGGCGCTGGCGCGCAACTATGGCCGCATGGGCGGCATGGATCGCATCGCAGCGCTGATCGGCGCCGTGCGAGCCGAGCGCGGCCAGGACAAGGTGCTGCTGCTGGATGGCGGCGACACTTGGCAGGGCAGCTGGACTTCG
>NZ_JAUYAN010000004.1 GCF_030693485.1 Bradyrhizobium sp.
GTCGAGCAGGTTGCTGATGTCGCTGGCGCGGCCATCGAGCGACTGGGCGGTGAAGAAGTTGGTGGGGTTGTCGAGCGCGGTATTCACTTTCTTGCCGGTCGAGAGGCGGCTCTGCGTGGTGGCGAGCAGATCGGCGGTCGACTGCAGCGAAAGCAAATTCTGGCGGACGGAGGACGAGAGAACAATGCCGGACATGATGAGACCCTTCTGGGTAGACGCTATGAACACAACGTCGCGAGTTTTCTTCGGCGACGGGGTCACCCTGTTCCGTTAGGACTACCCGGGCGTTAAATTGGCAGTCAGTACAAATACCCAGAACTGAATCGACACTGCCAATTGCATTGGCCGTGAATACGACTTGCGTTGAACAAGGCCTGAACAGGAAAACGGCGGGGTTTCCCCCGCCGTCTTGATCTGAGGTTTCGCAAGCGAGCTCAGCGGAGCAGCTGGAGCACGCTCTGCTGCGACTGGTTGGCCAGCGACAGCGCGGACACCGCGATCGACTGGCGGGTCGACAGCGCCTGGCTGTTCGCCGCTTCCTCGTTGGTGTCGGCCAGCGTCAGGTTGGACGAGCCGGTCTGCAGTACGTTGATCAGGTTCTTGGAGAAGTCCTGACGGATCTGCACGATCGAGAGGTTCGAACCCAATGCCGAACCCTGGGTACGCAGGTTGGTGGAAGCGGCACTCAGGCTGGCAACAACCTTGTTGGTCGCGGCGTTGTCGATGAAGTCGGTGCCGCTCGCGAGATTGGCGAGACCGAGACCGGCCGCATTGAAGGTAACGCCGGTGATGTTCAAGGTCGACTTGCCGGTCTCGTTGAAGGTCAGCTTGAGCTGGTCGCCCGCCAGCAGATTGACGCCGTTGAACGAAGCGTCCTGCGCCGTGGTGGTGATCTGGGCCAGAATGTCGTTGTACTGCTTAACGAGGTTGCTGCGGACGGCCTGCGCCGCGCCGTCAACGACCGGCGCCGAGGGGGTGGAGAAGCTCAACGACGCGGTGATGCTGCCGCCGATGACGCCGCCGGAACCGACGGTGCCGAGGGTGGTGGAGGCGTAGTCGTTGGTGGCCGAGATCGTGAGCCTGCCGCCGGAGTCGATGGTCGCGGTCTGGTTGTT
>NZ_JAUYAN010000014.1 GCF_030693485.1 Bradyrhizobium sp.
GGCTCCATAGCGGATCAGGCGTGGGGGTTGCCGCCCGCGATAGGCCGCCGCGTCCCTCGCCCAGCCCGCGATAAGTGCAGGGTTCTCCGGGACCCGCGCCCGGTTGTTGTACTCGGCCTCATAGTCGACCGGCGCACTCACGCCTGGAGTGCGCGCTTCTGCGCAGCCTTTCGCGCCGAGCCCTTGGTTTTGGCCAGCAGCCGCATCAATTCGCGAACGTCTTTCGGCGAAAGGTCCGAAAATATATCCGATATCCAGAGCTGATGCTCCGCCGCCATCCGGCGAAACTCGGCGCGGCCGGCCTTGGTCAAGCGGATCACCTGGACGCGCCGGTCGGTGTCGGAGGTGCGCCGGTCGAGGTGGCCGGATTCGACCAGCCGCTCCACCAGCCCGGTGACGTTGCCATTCGAAACCATCATCCGCTTCGAGACATCCGACAGAGTCATGCCGTCAGGAACCGTGTCGAGTTGGGCCATCGGATCGAAGCGCGGCAGGGTGACATCGAACCGCTCGCGCAGCCGTCCGCGCACCTCGCCCTCGATCAGGGTCGTGCAGGTCAAGAGGCGCAGCCACAGTCTGAGTTCGTCGCCGTGATCTTCCGGAAGCTCGACCGCCTTGGTCTCGGAATCAAGGATCATGATGTGATCTTGTCTCTTTTTTTGCCTGCCCGGCGACGCGCGCCGGAAGCGAACGGCTGCGGCGCCTGTGGCAATTGTTACATTTCTTTAGGCTTCAAGCAATTGGCGCGCGGCTTGCATGGTTTGTCATGCATGGCCTCAACCTGTCGCAACCCTGCTTGCGGCAAGGGCCATCATCGGAATAGGCTTGGACGAATGGGCTTGGACCAGCAAGAACTGGATCCGGTTTGGCGTGGGTTTCGGCGGCGCGAACGTCGCCGATCAAGGAGAGTTCATGAAACAGCATTTGAAGTTGGCCGGACTGTCGGTCCTGTTGAGCGTTGCAGCCGGTCAAGCCGTCGCGCAGGAAAAACTCAGGATCGGCGTGATCGTGACGCTGTCAGGTCCGCCGGCGGCACTCGGCCAGCAGGTCCGCGACGGTTTCACGCTCGCGGTCAAGGATCTCGGCGGCAAGATGTCCGGCCGGGATGTCGAGGTGATAGCGGTCGACGACGAACTCAAACCGGATGGCGCCGTCACCAAGGTGAAGGGCCTGCTCGAACGCGACAAGGTCGACTTCGTCGTGGGACCGATTTTCTCCAACATCCTGCAGGCGATCCACAAGCCGGTGACAGACACCAAGACGTTCCTGATCAGCCCGAACGCCGGCCCCTCCAGCTTTGCCGGCAAGAACTGCAGCCCATTCTTCTACGCCACCTCCTATCAGAACGACCAGGTGCACGAGGTTCTCGGCAAGGTTGCCCAGGATCGCGGCTACAAGCGCGTCTACATCATGGTGCCGAACTATCAGGCCGGCAAGGATTCCGTCGCCGGGTTCAAGCTCGACTACAAGGGAGAAATCGTCGAGGAGTCCTATCTGCCGCTCAACACCCTGGATTTTCAGGTCGAGCTCTCCAAGATTGCGTCGCTGAAGCCCGACGCCGTGTTCACTTTCATGCCGGGCGGCATGGGCGTGACATTGGTGAGGCAATACAGGCAGGCCGGCCTCGCCGACAAGATTCCGGTGCTCTCGGCGTTCACGGTGGACGAGTCGACGCTGCCGGCGCAGCAGGACGCCGCGGTCGGCATGTTCGGCGGCTCGAACTGGGCGCCCAATCTCGACAATCCGCAGAACAAGAAATTCGTCGCCGGCTTTGAGGCCGCCTACAACATGGTGCCCGGCACCTATGCCATGCAGGCCTATGATACCGCCATGCTGATCGACAGCGCCGTCAAGGCGGTCAAGGGCGATCTTTCCAACAAGGAAGCCGTCTCGGCCGCGTTGAGGAAGGCCGACTTCACCTCGCTGCGCGGAAGTTTCAAGTTCAATACCAACGGTTACCCGATCCAGAACTTCTACCTCACGAAGGTCGCCAAACGGCCGGACGGAAAATTCCAGACCGAAATCTCCGAGAAGGTGTTCGAGAATTATGGCGACCGCTACGCCAAGGATTGCGCGCCGGCCAAATAGGCGGCCGAAAGCAATAATGATTTGGGAGGAAACAACACGATGACAAGCGAGATCACCGGCATCACCCGGGCCAACGAGGGCATGCAGGGCATTTCATGGAATATTCTCGGCCAGACCTATGTGCCGAAGAACCGCACCGAGCACAGTTTCTCGTGGCACGCGACGTTGCCGCCGGGCACCTTCGTGCCGCCGCATATCCATCCGGACCAGGACGAATATCTCTACATGCTGGAAGGCAAGCTCGATTTCATGCTCGGCGGCGGCGAGGCTCAGGCCACCGCCGGCGACTTGATAAGGCTCGGCATGGGCGTTCCCCACGGTATCTTCAACAAATCAGATCAAACCGCGAAAGTCCTGTTCTGGGTATCGCCGACCCGGAAACTCTACGACCTGTTCTGGGGGCTCCACAACATGAAGGAGCAGAAGCCGGAAGACGTCGTGGCGATGGCCGCGGAATACAACATCCACTTCCTGCCGCCGCCGCCGGGCGCGTGAGGGACGCCGCTGTTGCCGTCTTCCCTGCGTAACGGCTTCGCCGTTATCGCTGGAGGTGCGAGCCTGTTCGGCGAGCCGCGAAGGATGACTGACGACGGTACAAGCGGCTATCCTTCGCGGCGCGCGAAGAGCGCGCGCACCTCAGGATGACGTCTGTGTACGCGGCTGGCCTACGCCCTCACCGCCGCCAGTCCCGGCACCGCCGCAAAACCGGCCTTGCTGGCATAGCCGCGCACGATGGCCTCGCGCTGGGAGTAGCTCAGCACCTTGTCGATATCGTCAAAACCATCGGGCGCCAGTTGTTCGACGGCGTCGATCACGCCTTCCGGTCCACCGCGGCGGTTGGCGCGCACGATGTCGGCCGTCATCGGCAATCGTTTCTGCTCGTACGCCAGCAGCGCCTGCCGCGGATGCTCCGAGCGCGCCAGTGCGTCGGCGAGACACCGCGCGTCGAGAATGGCCTGCGAGGCGCCGTTCGAACCCACGGGATACATCGGATGCGCGGCGTCCCCGAGCAGCGTGACGCGGCCGCTGGACCAACAGGACAGCGGGTCCCGATCGCAGCATGGATATTCGTAGAACTCCGGTGTCGCCGCGATCAGGTTCGGCACCGCGACATGCGGCACCGAGAACCGCGCGACATGCGGCATCAGTTCCTCACGCTTGCCGGGCCGCGACCAGTCCTCGCGGCGCGGCGGCGAGGTGTTGCCTTCACCGACCTTCACCAGCACCGCCCAGTTGGTCAGCCGGCTCGCCGGGCTCGATCCCTCCGCGATCGGATAGACCACGACCTTGGCGTTCAGGCCGCCGGCGACAATCATCGATCGACCGTCCAGAAACACCGGCCAGTCGCGCGCGCCACGCCACAGCATCAGCCCGTTCCAGCAAGGCGGCCCTTCCGCGGGAAACAGCGTCTCGCGCACCCGCGAATGAATGCCGTCGGCGCCGACCAGAATATCGCCGCGAACGGTTCTGGTATGCGCACCGGTGCGATCGAAGAAATACGCGGTCACGCCGCCCTCGTCCTGGGTGAAGGCTCCCAGCCTGCAACCGGTGTGGATGGCATCATGGCCGAGCCGCTCCTCGACGGCGCGGTGGATCACGCTCTGCAGCCGGCCGCGGTGAATCGAGAACTGCGGGACGTCGTGGCCGGCATCGATGCCGCGGGATTCGCGCCAGACTTCCTGGCCATGACGATTGAGATAATAGAGATCGTGGGTGCGGATCGCGACGTCATCGAGCGCCTGCAGCAGGCCTAGCCCGGCGAGTTCGCGGATCGCATGCGGCAGGGTGTTGATGCCGACGCCGAGTTCGCGGATCGAGTCCGATTGCTCGAACAGCTCGCAGCCGATGCCGCGGGCCTGTAACATCAGCGCGGTGGTAAGGCCGCCAATACCGCCGCCGACGATAATTGCCTTCATCGCCCTACTCCACTGAAACCGAAACGCCTTGCGAAGGCCCTGAGCCTCGCATGCAGGGTCACTCTGCCGCAAGCGGCTTTGTCGCCTCCGCTTTCAGCTCGGCCCGGGTCTTCGGCTTAGCCTTAATTTTCAGATCGTCGAAATCCTGCCTGTCACGCACGCTATTGCGGAAAATCTGCTCCTTGCCGGGCAGATATTGCGGCGGGCACGAAATCTCCGCGCCATACCAGGCCGCCGCCTTCAGCGTAAACGAGGAGTCGATCAGATGGGGGCGCCCGAGCGCCACCAGATCGGCGCGGCCCGCCGCCAGGATGGTATTGATCTGGTCCGGCGTGGTGATGTTGCCGACGCACATGGTGGCGACGCGGGCCTCGTTGCGGACCTGCTCGGAGAACGGCGTCTGGAACATGCGGCCATAGATCGGCTGGGCGTCGCGCACGGTCTGTCCGGTGGAGACGTCGATCAGATCGACGCCGGCTTGCGCGAAAGCGCGCGCGATCTCGACCGCATCGTCGCCGGTGATGCCGCCTTCCGCCCAGTCGGTAGCGGAGATGCGCACCGACATCGGCTTCTGCGCCGGCCACGCCGCCCGCAACGCCTCGAACACCTCAAGCGGAAAGCGCAGCCGATTTTCCAGCGAGCCGCCATAGGTGTCGCTACGCTGGTTGGTCAGCGGCGAGATGAAGCTCGCCAGCAGGTAGCCATGCGCGCAATGCAGCTCCAGCATGTCGAAGCCGCAGCGTTCGCCGCGTTCGGCAGCCTGGACGAAAGCCGCCTTGACCGCATCCATATCGGCGCGGTCCACCTCGCGCGGCACCTGGCTGTCCGGAAAATACGGGACCGGCGACGCCGACACGGTATCCCATGCGCCTTGTTCCAGCGGCCGGTCCATGCCGTCCCACATCAGTTTGGTCGCGCCCTTGCGACCGGCATGGCCGAGCTGCAGCGCGATCTTCGCACCGGAATTGGCATGGACGAAATCGACGATACGCCGCCACGCGGCCTCCTGCTCGTCGCTCCACAGACCGGCGCAACCGGGCGTAATGCGGGCATCGCGGGAGACACAGGTCATTTCGGTAAAGATCAGCCCGGCGCCGCCGATCGCGCGTGAGCCGTAATGCACCAGATGGAAATCGCCGGGCACGCCCTCCCTGGCGGAATACATGCACATCGGCGACACCACCGCGCGGTTGGCGATCTCCATTTCGCGCAGCCGCAGCGGCTGGAACATCGGCACCGCCGGTTTGTCGACATCGACGGCAAAACCATTGGCGCGAACCTGTCTTGCGAACGCCTTGTCGACCTCGGTGACAAAACCGGGCGCGCGCAGGGTGAGGTTGTCATAGGTGATCGCCTTGGCGCGCGTCATGACGCCGAAGGCGAACTGCACGGGATCGAAATCCCAGAAGCGGTCGACGTGTTCGAACCAGACCAGCGACACGTCGGCGGCGTGTTGGGTCTTTTCGACCTCCTCGCGGCGGCCTGTTTCGTAACCCTGCAGCGCGGCCTCGACCGTCGGCGCGCGGTGCATGGCGTCTGCCAGCGCAATCGCGTCTTCCATCGCGAGCTTGGTGCCGGAGCCGATCGAGAAATGCGCGGTCGCCTTGGCGTCGCCCAGCAGCACCATCTTGTCCCTGACCCAACGCTTGCTGCGGATCATCGGAAAATTGCGCCACATCGAGCGATTGATCAGCAGCGGATGCCCTTCGAGGAACCAGCCGAAGATCTCCGCCATCCGGTCGGCGGATTGTTGCTCGCTCAGGCCCTCGAGCCCGGCGCGCTGGAACGTCGCGGGATCGGTCTCGAAGATCCAGGTCGAACGTCCCGTTTCATACTGGTAGGCGTGGGCGATGAAAGGGCCCCACTCGGTCTCCTGAAAGATGAACGTGAAAGCGTCGAGCGGGCGGGTCGAGCCCATCCAGGCGAACTTGTTGGAGCGCAGGTCCACCTCGGGCTGAAAGTGTTCGATATACTTCTCGCGAAAGCGGCTGTTGATGCCATCGGCCACCACTACCAGATCGGCATCGGCAAAGCGGGCTTCATCCTCGACATCGGCTTCGAACAGCAAGATGACGCCGAGTTCGCGGGCCCGCTCCTGCAGAATCAGAAGCAGCGTGCGGCGCGAACAGCCGCAGAAACCGTTGCCGCCGACCCGGTGCACCGTGCCGCGAAAGTGCACGGCGATGTCGTCCCAATAGGCGAATTGCTCGGTGATGCGGCGGTAGCTCGGGGCATCGTACTTTTCGAAATTGTCGAGCGTCGCATCGGAGAACACCACGCCGAAGCCGAAGGTGTCGTCGGCGCGGTTGCGCTCATGGACCGTGATCTCGGCCTCCGGCCGCTGCTTCTTGAGCAGGATCGCCGCATAGAGGCCGGCCGGTCCGCCACCGATGATTGCGATCTTCATGAGACGCCTCCGCTCAATTCCCCTGAAACACCGGCTTCGCCTTGTTGGAAAACGCCTCGAAGGCCCGGGCGAAATCCTCGGTCGTCATGCACAGCGCCTGCGCCACCGCCTCGGCTTCGATCGCCTCCTCCACCGACATCGCCCATTCCATCGCCAGCATGCGCTTGGTCATGGTGTTGGCGAAGGTCGGACCCTCCGTGATCTGCCTGGCCAGCAGCTGCGCCTGCGTCAGCACCTCGGCCGGCGCCACGATACGGCTGAAGAAGCCCCAGCGCTCGCCTTCCTCCGCGGTCATGAAGCGGCCGGTGTACAGCAGCTCCGAGGCGCGCGATTGCCCGATGATGCGGGGCAGGATCGCACAGGCGCCCATGTCGCAGCCGGCGAGGCCGACCTTGTTGAACAGGAATGCGACCTTGGCGCCGGTGGCGGCCAGACGCAGGTCGGACGCCATCGCGACGATCGCGCCTGCACCGGCGCAGATGCCTTCGACCGCCGCGATGACCGGCTGCGGACAGGCCCGCATCGCCTTGACGAGATCGCCGGTCATGCGGGTAAAGGCGGTGAGGCCCTTGGTATCCATCTTGACCAGCGGGCCGATGATCTCGAACACATCGCCGCCGGACGAAAAATTGCCACCGGCCCCTGACACCACGATGGTCTTGACGTCATCATCCATGGCGCAGGCGCGGAAAAAATCGGTCAGTTCGCGGTAGCTCTCGAACGTCAGCGGGTTTTTCCGCTCGGGACGATTCAGCGTCACCGTGGCGACGCCGTCCGTCACTCCAAGCAGAAAGTGCTTTGGCGCGTACTGCGCCAGAGGCAGCGTGACGGGATTGGCTGGGGTATTCATGGGTTCTCCCTGTTCTCTTGCCGTTGCTAAGGTTCGTCATTGCGAGGAGCCCTTGCGACGAAGCAATCCATCTTTCTTGTCACACGAAGTAAGATGGATTGCTTCGCTTCTCTCGCAATGACGGTATCGGGATTAGCTCAAACCTCTCCGCCCGCAACCGCGATAGCCTGTCCGGTGACCGCGCTCGATCCCTCGCCGCACAGCCAAAGTACGGTGTCGGCGACTTCCGCCGGCGTCACCAGACGGCCCTGCGGATTGTGTTTGGCAAGTTCTGATATCGCCTGCTCGCGGCTGCGGCCGGTCTTCTTCATGATGTTGTCGATGCTTCCGGCAACGAGGTCGGTATCGGTGAACCCGGGACACACCGCATTGACCGTCACGCGCGTTGCCGCAAGTTCCCGCGCCAGCGAGCGCACGAGGCCGATTACCGCATGTTTTGCCGCGCTATAGGCGCTGACATAGGCATAACCCTTGAGACCCGCGGTCGACGCCACGGCGACGATCCGCCCGTAAGGCCGGCCCTTCATCGACGGCAACGCGGCCTGAATGGTGTGAACCACCCCCATGAAGTTGATGTCCATCATCCGCTGAAACAGCGCCACATCGGACTTGCCGAACGGCGCGGATTCCGCGCTGCCGGCGTTGGCGATCAGGATATCGATCGGCTGCCGGGCCGCGGCCTCCGCAATGGCGGCGCAGACGGCGGCCTGGTCCGCGACGTCGGCAACCCCGGCGAAATGCGCGGCGCCGGCGGCAATGGCCTCATCCAGCGTCGCGCGATTGCGGCCGAGCACGGTGACAGTCGCGCCTGCATGAGCCAGAGCTGACGCGATCTCCCGCCCGATACCGCGTCCGCCCCCGGTGACGAGCGCATGCGGGGAATGCGGCAATCCAGACATCAGCGGTCTCCCCGGAACGATTGTTCGACGTGCCTTTTCCGATATATTTTAAACTTCAAGCTTTTGCAAGAAACCGCGGCCCGATAAGCTTGACAGGGCGGGCCCCGCAGGTAGCGTCGGTCAACCGCATGCGCGCCTGCTGGCATCGGCAGGCTCCACAATACCGGAGGTCCGGCTTGCCCGATTCTGCGCCCATGAAAACCGGCGATGGCCGCTTCGGCTATCAGGCGGCCGGCGATACGGCTTCGCCGCCGCTGGTGTTCCTGCATGGAATCGGCGGCGCGGCGCGGGCGTGGCGCGGCCAGATCGAGGCCTTCAGCGCTCGATATCGCGCCATCGCCTGGGACATGCCGGGCTATGGCGGCTCGGCGCCGCTGACCACCGTCAGCATCGCCTCCCTTGCCGACGCCTTGCGCGATTTCCTGCGGCAGACCGGCGCCACAAGGCCCATCCTGGTCGGACATTCGATCGGCGGCATGATCGTCCAGCAGTTGCTGGCGACCGGCCCAGAGATCGCCAGCGCCGTGGTACTGGCGCAGACCAGCCCCGCTTTCGGCAAGCCCGACGGCGGCTGGCAGAAATCCTTCATCGACGCCCGGCTCGGCCCGCTCGATCGCGGCGAAACCATGGTTTCGCTGGCGCCGAACCTGGTCAGGGAATTGGTCGGCGACGATCCCGACGCCAATGGCATGACGCTGGCGCGCGAGTGCATGGCCGCCGTGCCCGAGGCGACCTATCGCGCCACCATGCTGGCGCTGCTGGGGTTCGATCAGCGCAACGCGCTGAAGAATATCGCGGTCCCGACGCTGGTGCTGTCGGGCTCGAAGGACAACAATGCGCCGGCGCCGATGATGGCGAAGATGGCGACCTATATTCCCGGCGCCAAATACGTCGAGCTCGAAGGCGTCGGCCACCTCGCCAATCTGGAGCGGCCCGCCGCGTTCAACGCCGCGCTCGATCAATTCCTCAGGGCTCATGTGGCTGCAACCCAAGTGACGGCATGATGACGGTACAGGTCAACAAGACTGTGGGAACAATCGACGGGGTAGTTCTGGACGCGCCGATCTTCGATCCGCACGCGTTCCGCCTCAACGACGAACAGGCCGAAATCATCGCGCGCGCGCGCCAGCTCGGCCAGGCGGTGTTCGCGGGCCGCGCCGCGGCCTATGACCGCGAAGCGAAATTCCCGACCGAGAATTACCGCGACCTGCACCACGCCGGCCTGCTCGGCATCGCCATCCCCAGAAGGCACGGCGGCCTCGGCGCGGACTACCAGACCTATGCGCTGGCCGCCGCCGAGATCGGCCGCTATTGCGGCGCCACCGCGCTGACCTGGAACATGCATGTCTGCTCGACGCTGTGGTCCGGCCCGCTGGCCGACGATCTCGACATGGACGCCGCTACCCGCGACGAGCACGAGCAGCGTCGCGCCGTGCACTACAAGCGCATCGTCGGCGACGGCGCGATCTATTCGCAGCCGTTTTCGGAAGGCGGCGCGGCTGCGGCCGGCGGCGTCGCATTCGGCACCGAGGCGAAGCCGGTCGAGGGCGGCTGGCTCGTCAACGGCAAGAAGATCTTTGCCTCGCTGGCGGGCCATGCCGATTATTACGGCGTGCTCTGTACCGAGATCGCCGAGGGCGAGAAGGCCTCGCGCCGCAACACGCTCTATCTCGCCCTGCCCGCCGGGGCGCAGGGCATATCGGTGGTCGGGGACTGGGATCCGCTCGGCATGCGCGGCACGGTATCGCGCACGCTGCTGTTCAAGGACGTGTTCGTGCCTGACGATGCGGCGCTGATGCCGCGCGGGGTGTATTTTCAGGCGGCGATGCGCTGGCCGCACATGTTCCTGACACTGTCGCCGACCTATATGGGCCTCGCGCAGGCCGCCTACGATTTCACCGTGCGCTATCTGCGCGGCGAGATGCCGGGCACGCCGCCGGTCAAGCGGCGGATGTATCCGACCAAGCAGATCGCGGTGGCGCAGATGCAGATCAAGCTGGAGCAGATCAAGGCGATCTGGTTTCAGGCGGTCACCGAGGCCGGTCCCAATCCGGGCAAGGAACAGGTGCTGCGCGCCTACGCCGCGCAATATTCCGTCATGGAAGGTGCCAACGAGATCGCGACGCTGGCCATCCGCACCTGCGGCGGTCAGGCGATGCTGAAATCGCTGCCGCTGGAGCGGATCTATCGCGACAGTCGCTGCGGCTCGCTGATGCTGCCCTGGACCGCCGAACTCTGCCTCGATCGCATCGGCCGCGAAGCGCTGTACGAGACCGGCGAGACGGACGACTAGTTCGCAATGGACCTCTCCGATCTCATTGAACGAAACGCGGCATTCACGCCCGACAAGCCCGCGACCATCTTCGAGGGCGACGTTCTCAGCTACGCGGCGCTCAGCGCCCGCATCGAACAGACGGCGCGCGCGCTGAAGGCCGAATTCGGAGTCAACCGCGGCGACCGGATCGCGATCCTCAGCCTGAACCGGCCGGACTACCTGGTGCTGCTCTATGCCTGCGCGCGGCTCGGCGCCATGCTGGTGCCGCTGAACTGGCGGCTCGCGGTGGCCGAGCAATTGTTCATCCTGTCGGACGCCTCGATCAAGCTGCTGGTGCTGGAACAAGCCTTTGCGGGGGTGTTGCCCGCGCTGGAGCATTCCTTGCCAGAGGCCAGCGTCGTCGGGCTGGATTTCGCGCCGCCGTCGGGAATCGCGTTCGATGCGCTGCTGGCACGGGCGCATGGCGACGGCCGCAATCCCCACACCGATCTCACCTGCCCGCTGCTGATCGTCTACACCTCCGGCACCACGGGACGGCCGAAGGGCGCGGTGCTGCGGCAGGAGGCGCTGCTGTGGAACGGGATGATGAGCCAGCACATGCATGGCCTCACCTCCGACGATCACGTGCTGACGGTGCTGCCGTTCTTCCATGTCGGCGGCCTCAATATCCAGACCACGCCGGCGCTGCACATCGGCGCCTCCGTGACCATCCACTCGCGCTTCACGCCGGACACAACCCTCACCGCCTTCGAGCGCGACCGCCCCACCCTGACGGTGCTGGTGCCGGCGATCATCCAGGCGGCGACCGAGCATCCGGACTGGGCCACCACCGACCTGTCGTCGCTGAAGGCGATCTCGACCGGATCGACCATCGTGCCGCCGCATCTGATCGAGCGTTTTGTCAATCGCGGGGTGCCAGTGCTGCAGGTCTATGGCTCCACCGAAACCTGCCCGGTCGCGGTCTATACCAGGCTCGGCAGCGATCTTTCGCGGGTCGGCTCCACGGGCCTGCCCGGCCTGTGCTGCGAAGCCATTATCATCGACGACGCCGGCGCCGAACTGCCGCCGGGGATACCAGGCGAAATCGCGGTGCGCGGCCCCAACGTGTTCTACGAATACTGGGGCAACCAGCAAGCCACGCGCGAGGCGCTGCACGACGGCTGGTACCGCACCGGCGATATCGGATTGCGCGATGCCGACGGCTACTTCTTCGTGCACGACCGCAAGAAGAACCTGATCATTTCCGGCGGCGAGAACATCTATCCGGCGGAGGTCGAGCGCGTGCTGCTGGAACATCCCGATGTCGTCGAGTGCGGCGTGATCGGCCGGCCCGATGTCCGATGGGACGAGGTGCCGGTGGCCTATGTGATCCGGCGGACCGGGTGTTCGGTCCAGGCGGATGATTTGAAGGCGCATGTGCTGACTCAGCTCGCCCGTTTCAAGGTGCCGCGCGATATCGTATTCGTCGACGATTTGCCGCGCACCGCTTTGGGCAAGGTGCAGCATTTCATGCTGCGCCGGCTCGACATGCCCCAATCCTCGCAAGGAGATGCCCTTTGAAGATCGCGGTACTCGGCGGCGGCAATGGCTCCTTTGCGGCCGCCGGCGATTTTGCGCTGCAGGGCCATGACGTCAGGCTGTGGCGGCGCGATCCGGCACTGGTCGCGCAGCATCTCGCGGCGGGCTCCCGCATCATCGTCAAGGACTCTAACGGCCGGCACGATGTGCAGCTGGCGCTGGTGACGACCGACATCGCCGAGGTCGTTGATGGCGCCGAGCTGATCCTGTGTCCTGCCCCGGCCTTCGCGCAGCCCGACATCGCGCAGTTGCTCGCGCCGCATCTGACCGATGGCCAAATCGTGTTCCTGCCGCCGGCCACCTTCGGCTCCATGATCTTCGCCAAGGCTGCGCACGACGCCGGCAATCTCGCGCGCGTCAGTTTTGCCGAGACCGGCACGCTGCCATGGCTGACCCGCAAGCACGGCCCGTTCGAGGTCGCCATCACCATCCGTGCCAAGCGGCTGCCGGTCGGCGTGTTTCCGCTCGATACCGCCCCTCATGCGCTCGATGTGATCGGCCACGCCTTTCCCGGCGTGATCGAGCCCTGCGGCGACGCACTGTCGGGCGCGCTGATGAATGCCGGGCCGATCATCCATCCGCCGCTGATCGTGATGAATGCCGGCCCGCTCGAGCATTTTGAAAAATGGGACATTCACAAGGAGGGCACGCAGGCTGCAATCCGCCGCGTCACCGACGCGCTCGATGCCGAACGCATCGCGGTGCGCGAAGCTCTTGGCTATGGCGGGCCGCATTTTCCGCTGGCAAATCACTACGCCAGCGAGGGCGAGCAGTGGATGTATGGCCGCGGCTCGCATGACCGCCTGACCGATTCCGGCGACTGGCGCGAGCGCATTGTGCTGACCGAGCACCGCTATATGCGGGAGGATCTGCGGCTCGGCCTGTCGCTGCTCGTCTCCGTCGCGGAACTGGTGGGAGTCGCAACGCCGCTGGCATTCTCGTTTCTCGCTATCGGCGGCGCAATCTGCGGCGAGGATTTTCTGGAAGGCGGACGCACCCTGGCGACCCTCGGCCTCGGCCACCTCGATCGCGCCGAGTTACAGGCGCTGCTGCGCGAGGGATTTTGAGCGATGACCGCTGCCCGCCCCACCATCGCCTGTCTCGGCGCCGGCCGCATGGGCCGCGGTATCGCGGTGGCGTTCGCCTATGCCGGCCACGCCGTCATCATGATCGACGTCAAGGCGCGTTCGGCTGAACAGTTTTCGACGCTCGAAGCCGAGGCGCGCGGCGAGGTCGGCAAGACGCTGGCGAGCCTGGCACGGTTCGGCTTGCTTGACAGCAATGACGCCGGGGCCATCTTCGCGCGGGTTTCCGTGGTGCCGGCACACGACATGGCTGCCGCGCTGGCCGACGCGGGCCTCGTGTTCGAAGGCGTGCCCGAAGTGGTCGAGCTCAAGCGCGAGGTGCTGGCGGCAGCCTCCAGATGCGTCGCGCCGGAGATCGTCATCGCCTCGACCACGTCGACGATTTTGGTCGACGATCTCTCCAGCGCCGTCGAAAATCCGGAACGCTTTCTCAACGTCCACTGGCTCAACCCGGCCTATCTGATTCCGCTGGTCGAGATATCGCCGGGGGCTTCCACCGATCCGGATGTCGTCGCGCGGGTGAAGACGTTGCTCGAGGGCATCGGCAAGGTGCCGGTGGTGTGCGCGGCGACACCCGGCTTCATCGTGCCGCGGATCCAGGCGCTGGCGATGAACGAGGCGGCGCGGATGGTGGAGGAAGGCGTCGCCAGCGCCGAGGATATCGACAAGGCGATCCGCTACGGCTTCGGTTTCCGCTACGCGGTGCTCGGCCTGCTGGAGTTCATCGACTGGGGCGGCGGCGACATTCTCTATTACGCCAGCCGCTATCTCGAAGGCGCGCTGCACAGCGACCGCTACCGCGCCCCCGACGTGATCGCCACCAACATGCGCGACGGCCGCATCGGCATGCGCACCGGCGCCGGCTTCCTGGATTATTCCGGCCTCGACGTCGATGCCTATCGCGAGAAGCGCCTCGCGCAGATGGTCGAGTTGCTCAGGCATTTTGGACTGGCGCGGCCGCCCGTCCTTGATCGGGACTAAAGCGCCCTGACCATGTTGACGGCGCCGGCATAAAATATCGAAAACAACCCCATGCAATGGCAGCGAGCGGCCGTTTTACCCTATCCAAATACCTCCTGCAGCACCCCTTCCCTGACCACAGCGACGCCGTCGAGTTCGATCGTCGTGCCCATCATCGGCAAATCGAAATGCCCGGACGTGTAGCGGCCGGCGAATTCGTTGGCGCCGGTGGAGAACAGGAAGTTGCCGGAGACGGCGCGCAGCTCGGTGCCATTGGTGTCGTTCTTGTCGTACATGGTCAGCGCTTCGTAGCGCGCGCCGGGGTTCATACCCCAGCCGACATGCGACACCGCATAGGCCTCACGGTCGCCCCAGGCCGCGAGATAGGACCGCATCATCGCAGCGTCCGCGCCCTCGCCTTCGAGGTCGGTGACGTAGTCGTCCTTCAGCGTCATCTTGATCGGCGTCGCCAGATAGCGCTTGAAAGTGAGATTGATGTCGCCGGGCGCCATCACGATGGTGCCGTTGACGGACTTGCTCTTGGGGAAGCTGACGACGATGCCGCCCGGCCAATGCGCCAGCGTGCCCGGCCGGTCGGTCCAGCCCCAGACGCCGGCCGTCTGGGCGCCGACCATGTCGACGTCGAGCTCGGTGCCCGCCTTCGAGGTCACGCGCATCCGCTTGGTCCCGCGCAGCATTTTCACGGCGGCGCGCACGCGTTTCTCCAGCGCGGTATCAGGCACCATGCGTTCAAGCGCTTCCGGATGCTCGTTGGAGATATTGAGAATGCGCGCGCCGGCTTTCAGAATTTCCGGCGTTTCCACCGCATGCATCAGCCCTTCGATGGTGCAGTCGACCACGAAACCCGCCTGCTGCAGCGCGCTGACGACAGGGCCGAGCTTCTGAATGGCGATGCTGGCGCCGGTGGAGCGGACCGGAACCACCTCGCGGTTGCGCGGCGTCGGCACCACGATGTGAAACGGCTTTGCGCCCATCCGCAGCAGCGCGAGTTCGGCGAGGTGAACGTTGAGCGCGCGCGACTGGGTTTCCGACAGGATCGCCGCGGTGTCGCCCGGCTTGACCGCGCAGCGCTCGAAAACCTCGCAGAACGCATCGATCCATTTAGCTTCTATGCGATCCGCCAACATAGCCATCTCCACTTCAGGAATTGCATCAGACTTCGGGAAAGCCGCGCAGCAGATAAGACCTCAACCCCTGCAGCAGGCCATTGAGGATCAGCCCCAGCAGCGAGATTGTAATCAGCGGCACGAACATGTCGACCGCCTGGAAGGTCCGCGCCGCCTTCACCAGCATGTGGCCGAGGCCGTCGGTCGACGAGATCATTTCGGCGAGAAACACCACGATGCAGGAAATCACGAGGCCAATGCGGCAGCCCGTCAGGATCGACGGCACCGCGGCCGGGAGTACCACCTTGAACAGGATCTGGCGGCGCGGCGTGCCGGCCGCCATTGCCGACCAGATCAGCTTCTGCTCCACCATCGACGCACCGTAGTAGGTCGAGAGCAGGATTGGAAACAGCGCATCCGCGGCAACCAGCGTGATCTTGGACTCATGACCGAAGCCAAGCAGCAGCAGCAGCGCCGGGTACAGCGCGACCTTGGGCAACGGCGCCAGCACGCGCACGATCGGGCGCACCACGGCGTTGACAACAGGACTTGCCGCCGCCGCGAGCCCGATGCCGACGCCCAGGATCACCGCAATGGAAAATCCCGCGAACAGCCGGAACAGCGTCGAGGCGATCTCATGCTGAAACGTGCTGGTGAGGAGTTGTTGCGCCAGCCGCGTGAACACCATTCCGGGCGGCGGCAGCAGCGTCACCGGCGCGTAGCCGAACGACGAAATTCCCTGCCATACGGCGACCGCCAGCGCGATCGGTATGATTCCGAGCAGGACGTCCGATGTGAGCGCGCGGGCGTTCATGCGAAACTCAGGGGAATGTCGAAGCCGGGCTCGGACCACCGCACCAGCCGGCTGCGTAATTTCTCGAAGGCGGCATCGAGGCCGATCCCCATCGCGCCGATGATGATGATCATGGCGTAGACGGTGTCGTACTGCCCCATGTCGAGCGAGTTGAACAGGATGTTGCCGGCGCCGGACTGCCGCGCGATCATCTCCGAGGTGACCATGGTGATCAGCGCCAGCACGAGGCCGGTGCGGCAGCCCGTGAGAATTTCCGGCAAGGCCGCCGGCAGCACGATCCGGATCATCCGTTGCGGCGCCGAGAGGCCCATGGCAGCGCCCGACCACAGCATCTTCTCCTCGACCGCCCTTGCGCCCTGAAAGCTGTGATAGATCACGGGCAGGCTGACGCCGAGAAAGATCACCAGCATTTTGGCGAGATCGCCGACGCCGAGCCACAACATGATGATCGGCATCAGCGCCGCCTTCGGCACCGGATAGGTGATCATCAACAGCGGATTGAAGAACGACGCCACCAGGCGCGAGCGGCCCATCATCAACCCGAGCGGGACTGCGAACAGCAGCGCCGCGGCGAAGGCGATCGCCATGCGTCGCAGCGAATCCAGAATGTTGATCACGGATTCCCTGTCGCCGAGGATCAACGGCACCGCGCGGACCGCTTCGATCGCGGTCGGAAAACTCTCGGTATTCAGCATCAACGACCCGGCCTGCCAGATCGCGAGCAGGCCGAGGCAGGCCAGCAGTGGCGCCAGATGCGAGAGCGCGCGCGCCATCATGGCCGCAACCCGTCTTCGCTGGTGTCGTCGATCATGCGCTCGATCTCGACCACGTATTTCTGGTAGCGCGGATCGAGCAGCAATTCGGCACGGCGGCGCGGCCGCGGCAGCTCGATATCGATGATCTCCTTGATGCGGCCCGGCGCCCGCGTCATCACCACGACCTTGTCGGACAGGAACACCGCCTCATCGACCGAATGGGTGACGAACAGCACCGTCTTGCGGTCGCGTTCCCAGATGTTGAGCAGGTCGTTCTGCAGCCGGGTGCGGGTATGCGCATCCAGCGCGCCGAACGGTTCGTCCATCAACAGCACCGCAGGGTGATAGGCCAGCGTGCGCGCCAGCGCGACCCGCTGCTTCATGCCGCCGGACAACTCCTTGGGGTAGAAATTCTCAAAACCCTTGAGGCCGACCATCTCGATCAGCCGGCGGCTTTGCGCCTCGGCTTCCGCAGCCTTAACGCCCTGCTGGCGCGGGCCGTACATCACATTGCCGAGCACGGTCTTCCAGGGAAACAGCGCGAATTCCTGGAACACCGGGCCGCGATCCGGGCCCGGCCCGGTGATCGCCCTGCCCTTCACCCTCGCTTGGCCCTCGGTCGGGCTGACAAAACCGCCGACGATGTAAAGCAATGTCGACTTGCCGCAGCCGGAGGGGCCGAGGATCGAGACGAAGGCGCCATCCTCGATTGTCAGCGAGATATCGGACAACGCCAGATGGGCCTGACGGCCGGAGGTGCGAAAGGTCTGCGAGACATGATCGATCTCGATCATGGCGGACTCCGGCCCGCGCAGCGGCGCTGGTTCAGTCCGCAGATCCGGCCGCGATGGCACACCCTTCATTCCCGCTTTGCTTCCCGGCATCATTCCGTGAGTTTCCGGGCGACCATAGCGGAAACCGGCAGGGCTTGGCGATGCCGTTTTGGGGGCATGGGTTGGCCAGCCAGGAAGCAGCCTGCCTGGGGGGCTTAAACTGAAAAATCTTCAAATTCTGCAGGTTGGTCGACATCCGCGAGCCCGAGACTGGACAGCGAGAGTCCACGCTGCTTCGGATCGCCATGCAGCGATCCAATCTCGGGTCACTGGCCGCCGGCACGATGCCGAGGCGGGTTGCGAAGTCAGGTGCGGCGGCGCGCAGCGATTCACCATCACGTCAATGGTTCCAGTAAAAGCGATGTCTCCACGATTATTTATTTCCAACGACATGAGCCGTATTGATCACAACTCTTCGGTCGCAGCCTGCATGTTCGCCGCATCATCGTTCTGCCTGCGGCGTCTTCCGGTGACTGGGAGAGTTCGGTCGCGCTCCCCGCCTCAATGGACTTCGAGGTCTGCCATGGAACGCTTCGTCCACCGCGAAAATCTGGCGCACTATCGACGGCTGCTGGCCGAGCCTGACGTGGCGGATGATCCGATTCGACACCAAATGCTTATCCGGCTGCTGGCCGAAGAGACAGCCACTGAAGCGAAGCATGATCATGATGGAAACGGGGCGACTTGAAGGTCATCATCGATGACGTCCGGCCGCACGAAGAACAAGAATCCAAGCCGAATCTTCCAGGCCCTGGGCGTCAGCGGCGCATTCCAGTTCAGGCCTGTTCTGCCGTCGCGAGCCGGAGGCCGGACAGCAACAACTCGCGTTGCCCGGGATCACCATACAGCAGTCCAATCTTGAGCCACTGCCCGCCGGGAACAATGCCGTGGCGGGCCGCGAAGTCACGCGCGTCGGCAAGACGGCCCATATGTGCGTAACAGGCGGCGAGGAACCAGATCGTCATCGCATTGCTCGGCAACTCGTGAAACGAGGCCTCCAGAGCGTCGGCGGCCTGATCGAAGCGCCGTTGCCAGAAACGGCAAATGCCGATGCCGGTCAGATGAAAGGCCCGCCGCGAGGCGCGCGGGTCGAGCCGCAGCGACATCTCGAAATGCTCGATCGCGACATCGGCTTCACCGGCGACGGTCCGGATCCAGCCGCTCCATAGCCAGCCGAAGGCGTGGCTCGGATTACGCGCCAACGCGCCATCGACCCATGGCTTCAGGAGGTTGGCGTCTTCGCCGAGATTCAACAAGGCGCCGGCGGCACTGGTGACGCTCAGGGGGTCGCCGGGTGCGGCTTCGCGAGCCCGTCGCGCCAGCGTCCTGCCCTGCTCGCTTTCGACCGTGGCGTCGCCCCAGCCGTTGAGGAAATTCTGCGAATGACAAAGCGCCAGCGACGCCAGCGCCGGTCCGTACTTCGGATCGCGTTCGATCGCCTGCCCGAGCAGGACGATGGCGCGTGCGATCGGCTCGCGCGCCCACGCCCGTATCAGCGGCAGCGCACGCAGGTACAGATCGTACGACGTCAGGTCCGCGGTGGGACGCTCCAGCGCGCGGATGATTTCGGTATCCAGCAGCAGGGGATCGATCACTCCCGCCACGCTGGAGGCGACCTTGTCCTGCAGCTCGAACACGTCGTCCATCGGGCCATCGAATTTCTCGGCCCACAAATGCGAGCCGGTCTCGGCCTCGATCAGCTGCCCGGTTATGCGCAGCGTCGAGCCGGCCTTTCGCACGCTGCCCTCCAGCACGTAGCGCACGCCGAGCTCGCGTCCGACCTGCCTGATGTCGATCGTCCTGCCCTTGTAGGTGAACGAGGAATTGCGCGCGATCACGAACAGCGACTTGAAGCGCGCCAGCGCGGTCGTGATATCCTCCACCAGACCGTCGGCAAAATATTCCTGCTCTGGATCGCCGCCCATGTTCTCGAACGGCAGCACCGCGATCGAGGGCATGTCGGGAAGCACGGGCGCCTGAGCCTGGCTCGCCGCGCTTTGCGCGCCCAGCCTGACCCGCCATGCCCGAACCGGCTCGGCAATGTTCTTCAGCAGTTGCGGCCCAAGGTCGTCGCAGACGATTTCGAACCTGCCGCGGGTTTCCCGGCAGGCACTCTCCGACAGGCAGATACCGCCCGGCTCGGCAATGCTCTGCAGCCGCACGGCGATATTGACGCTGTCGCCGAAGATGTCGTCTTCATCGAAAATAATATCACCGACATGAATGCCGATCCGGAACTCGATCCTTCGATCCGGCGGCACGGCCGCATTTTGCTCGGCGATTCCCCCCTGCAGTTCGACGGCGCTGCGCAACGCATCGACGGCGCTGGCAAACTCGACCAGCAGACGGTCGCCGCTGGCCTTGATGGTGCGGCTGTGATGCGCGGCCAAGGCGGGCTCGACCAGGGCCTTCCTGACTGCCTTCAGCCGGGCCAGCGTGCCTTCGTCATCGGCAGCCATCAGGCGGTCATAGCCGGCGACCTCCGCCGCCAGCACCGCCGCCAATCGTCGCTGTAACTGCGCGCCGGTCAAGGATGCCCCAAAAGTCAGTGACGGCTCGGAGGTTTCAAGCCATGGCTGGCCCAGGCTACAGCCGCGGGCCAACAATCAGAGTGAAAAGTCCGCTTCCATCCCGGTAACCTGCCTCCCGGCGTCTCACCACCAACTGCCCTAGTTACCCGAAAAGGCATTGCCGCTCCGAACCGAGCAAGTTGGCGAACCCGTGCTGACTGAATCGATGACATACATCGTACCGTCTGGTCCGCGGCGGCTTATCTTGGCACCACCTGACTTGGCGTCGATAACGGACAACGTGCAACTCGAAAACCCGGGATCGAAGGTTGCGACGTATTGCCGGGCGCCGCTGGCGAAGGCTTCCGTTCCGACGAGACGATTGCCGTCGAGTCGCACCGAGCCCTTTGAGCTTCCTTCTCCGGGGCCTTTGTCAGCGCTGCGCGCGGCGCCCCTCCGGCCGGAAGACTTGACCTCCATGCGCAGAAAAGTGCGGCCAGCGGTGCTGATGTAAACCACGCGCGTATTGATGTTGGAGAAACTGACGGCAGTACCGTCGGCCCTCGTTCCGCTACCCGAGGTGCTCCACGACATCGTGACAGTCTTGTCCAATAGACCTTGTGGCGCACAGAGCGCCGGACTGGTTCCCAAAGCGGCGATCATCGCGGTACACAAGAAAAAGAAACGCGCCATGAAATACTCCATTCAACTCCGATAAAGCAACAAGCTACCGGCCGGACTTCAAGTTTGCAACGGACCGGGGCCGTTCAGTCCAGCAGCCTATCGCGTTCCCCGGAGCGCTTCCAAGACCGCTGCCGGTGTGTTGTGTCAATCGCGCCCCGACTATTCACAGTATGTTCGACCGTTGAATTGAAAGCATTTCGCCGCACCGGCCGCTGGTCGTGAATACGGCGAGGCAACTTTCGACACCTTTGTCGCCGGCTTCCTGTGATGTCTTGAAACCGACGGCGGCAAACACAAACGACTGGTGTCCTGGTCCGTCACAATAGTCCAGACCATGCGCGTACCTTCGAGCCGGCAACTCAGCATCAGCGTTGGCCGCAGGCAGATCGAGGCGCCTTCGGAATATTGCTTGCTCTCGTAGACGCAGACGTCGGCAACTTGTGCATAAAGCAACGAAGGCGAGGCCAGGCAAAGCGTTGCAGCGATCGAACAGGCACCGAAATGCGAGCTGACTTTCATGACATCCTCGAGGTTATTCAAAAAACAGCCGACCGGAATGGCTTGCCTTCGTGGAGGGACTTTTTGCGAAACCAGCGCGCCGTTCAAAGTCGTTAAAAATCCATCTCACGTTCGCCGGCAGTCTTTCCGGCGCCAATGATTCGCCGTAATATGCTAGACGACCGATCCTTCCTGAAGTCTCCTTGTTTGCATATATTTCCACAGGTTGACACCCGATTGTTCCGAGCGCTCCTGGCTTTCATCGATCCATGCCAGGCTTGGAGAAGGACGTTAACGTATGGTCTTCCAGCAATCGATCCTGGCTATCGCACTCACAGCAATAGCAACCGCCGCGGACGCTGCACCGCAGCAATTGATGAACAAAACAATTTCCGTAGCATTCAGCGTTTCCATTCCAGCCAGAAAGGTTGATGGAACGATTTTGACAACCAATCGCCAAACGTCCCGTCAGATCTACGTCAGCAGTCAGGGGCGGTTGTTCGTCAAGGTCATGCGGAGGGTCAAGGGAGCTGCCGAGGACAAGGAGATTGCCCCCGGCGGTGGCGGCGGAGACAATTTGCGTTTCGTCGGCGACAGAATCGTCGGCGTGCTGTCGCTGGGGAGCGGCGCCAGCCAGCTGACCATTTCATTCGATCCATCCTATCAAAGTTGCACAGCGAATCTGATTGTGGGAGCGCTAAGCGGAAAGCCAATTGTCTGGAAAGGCATCGACGGCAATACGTACACGTCCACCGGGAAACCCAGCGTTTCGACCCCGAGCTGTTCCATCAGCCAGGGCAATGCCTTCGCAAGCTGAATTCTCGTTCGCCTTTGCAGGCGGTTATCGGATGTCTCCCTCTGCCCACCGGTCTCATTCACAATAGGTCTTGCCGCTGAACGTAAAGCACTTGCCGCCACCTCCGCCCGATGCAGGGCGGCGCGCCGCAGGCTCGCGAGCCGCCGGCTCGCGGCGCGTCGCGGACTGCGGCCTGGCCGCCGCTTCAGGCTTTTTCTCGCAAGCTCCGCTGGAGTTCAGGAAAGAACCGCTGTCGCAGCCGATTTGAATACATCGGTCGCCATCGGCGCGCTGGCCTTTCTTGCAAGCGAGCGGACATACCCGCTCGGTCTTGCTGCGGACCTGATCGAGAGCATCCAAACTCGCCACCTGGACATTCAGTTTGGCCTGGGCATTCTTGTTGAACTGCTCGAGAGCGCCTTTTGAGGCATCGTTCCAGCTTCCATCGACATTACCCGGATCGCATCCGACACGCTTGAGATGGGCCTGCAGCAGCCGCGCAATATCGGCTTGATCCATTGGCGGGGCAGTCGGCACGACGGCAGTGCCGGGAGCGTTGGCGGGCGGTGACAGCGCGGCGATCTTGTCTCGCTCCAGCGCCGCCTCGCGTTTGGCCTGCTCGACCAGCTTTTGCGCATCGGCAACGGCCTGGCGTTTGGCTTCCTCGACCTGGCGCCGCGCGGCTTCCGCATCCTGCCGCGCGATCTCGACCTGGCGCTTGGCCTCTTCCAGCTGCTTTTTTGCATGCTCCGCAACCTGACGCCGCGCCTCGTCCAGTTCCTTCCTGGCCTGCTCCGAGATTTTCTGCTTCGCGTCGGAGGTTTGACGCGCGGTTTGCTCCTCCAACTGATTGCGGAAATCCTCGGCCTTCCTGGCAGCCTGTGCCTCGGCGTCCCGTCGCGCCTCGTCGGCCCTGGCGCGCATCTGCTCCGCCGCGATCAGCTTGCTGGTCTGCGCACGCGCCAGATCGGCGTACAGTCCGCTGCCGTGGGCGGCCAGGAATGAATCCCATGCCTGACGGGTGCCGATCTGGGCGGCGAGTTCATAGTCGGTCCGGGCGGCGGCTTCGGGATCGACGGGCTTCGATTTTTGCGGCACCAGGGACACTGTCTCCCCGCCCAATGAGCCGTAAACGAATGGTTCCTGGCGATACGCGGTACTCTTCAGGACGTCATCGCGGACGCGACCGAACGCCAGCCGGAGATCCAGTCCCGGCTCGGCAATGTATTTGACCAGCGCGGAAGCGAAAGGGCTGTTTTCTCCGTCGCCATCGTTCGCCACCGCGCCAGCCTTGGCTGCGAACGCGACGAGCGTGTCGGACATCGAAGGTTCGATCTTCGCAAGCCCGCGTCCGATGGAACGGGTACTCACACTGCGTTTCATGGTCTTTGCAAACGGGTTATCGCGGCAGGCGTCGAGAATGACCAGCTTCAGTCGCTTGGCGCCATCGAGAGCTCTCAAAACCCGATCGAGCGATAACGTTTCATCCTCGACGTCGAAATCGCTCACCAGTTTTGCATCTGCCGGCACCAGGTAGTTCGTACCGTCAACCTCGATGCCATGTCCGGCGTAATAGACGACTGAAATATCAGCATCGCGGGAAATGTCGGAGAACTGGCGAATGGACCTGCGAAGGTCGGAAATTCCGAGGTCGCGACCACTTTCAATGACATCAAAGCCGGCTTGCCTGAACAACGCTCTCATTGCGTCCGCGTCTCTCGCCGGGTTCACCAATCGAGGGACCGACTGATACTTTGAGATGCCGATCACCAGCGCAACGCGCTTCTCAGCCAGCGCAGGTTGGCCGAGAAGCGCGGTCAACCCAAACATTAAAATGAAGCCCCCCAGAATGCGGCGCATCATGAAATTCCAAATCGACAATCGGACCACCCTATCATTCGATCCAATGATCGCAATGTTCGAGCGGCTCTGTGATTTTCATCACACAGTCAAATACACGCTACGGATATTAGACTAGCGCCGAAAACTCACGCCGCCATGGCCTAATCGAACCAAGGCCATTCTGCCGCCCCGTCATGGGTGACGGCGCCGCCGGGGGCCTGGCCGACCAGCCGGGCGTACTTTGCAAGCGTCCCGGCGCGATGCCGCGGGGGACGCTGTTTCCAGGCCTGCCGCCGCGCCGCGAATTCGGTGTCGCCGATCAGGAGGTCCATCTGGCGCGCGGCGGCGTCGATCCGGATGCGGTCGCCCTCCCGCACCAGCGCCAGCGGGCCGCCGATGAAGGCTTCGGGCGAGACATAGCCGATGCACATGCCCCGGGTCGCGCCGGAAAACCGGCCGTCGGTGATGAGGGCGACCTTCTCGCCCATGCCCTGCCCGTAGATCAGCGCGGTGACGCCGAGCATCTCGCGCATGCCGGGCCCGCCGACCGGGCCTTCGTTGCGGATCACCAGCACATCGCCGGCGGCGTATTTCCGGTTGCGGACGGCGTCGACGCAATGTTCCTCGTCCTCGAATACCCGCGCCGATCCTTCGAACACCAGGCTCTTCAGGCCCGCCACCTTGATGACCGCGCCGTCGGGGCAGAGATTGCCCTTGAGCACCGCGACGCCGCCGTCGGGCATGATCGGCCTGGCCGTGCTGTAGATGATCTCGCCGTCGGGCGCATTGGCCCCGCCATATTCTTCCGCGATGGTGCGGCCCGATATCGTCAGGCAGGAACCGTCGATGTGGCCGCTTTCGAGCAGCGCGCGGATCACCACCGCGGTGCCGCCGATATCGTAGACATCCTTGGCGGTGTATTTGCCGCCGGGGCGCAGATTGCCGATCAGCGGCGTGCGGGCAAACACCTCGCCGACATCGTCCAGCGTGAAGGCGATGCCGGCCTCGTTGGCGAGCGCCGGCAGATGCAGGGCGGCGTTGGTCGACCCGCCGGTGGCGGCGACGATGGCCGCACCATTCTCCAGCGCCTTGCGTGTCACGATCTCGCGCGGCAGCGGTCCGCCGCGCGCCAGCATCTGCATCACCAGCCGCCCGGCCTGGCGCGCGATCCGCGCGCGCTCGGCATAGACGCCCGGCACCATCGAGACGTTGGGCATGGTCAGCCCCATCGCCTCCGACACCATCGCCATGGTGTTGGCGGTGAACTGGCCGGCGCAGGCGCCGACGGTCGGCAGGCATGACCGCTCAATGCCTTCCAGCGTCGCCGCATCGATCTCGCCGGTCATGAAACCGCCGACCGCCTCGTAGGAATCCAGCACCGTGAGGGTTTTGCCCTCGAACCTTCCAGGCAGCGCGCTGCCGCCATAGATGAAGATCGACGGCACGTTGCAGCGGATCATGCCCATCATGACGCCGGGCAGCGTCTTGTCGCAGCCGCCGAAGCCGATCAGGGCGTCATAGGCAAGACCATGGACCACGGCCTCGATCGAGTCGGCGATCAGCTCGCGCGACACCAGCGAGAACTTCATGCCCTCGTGGTTCATGCTGATGCCGTCGGACACCGAAATGGTGGTGAATTCGCGCGGCGTGCCGCCGGCCTCGGCGATTCCCGCCTTGGCGGCGTCGACCTGGAAATCATGGGTCATGTTGCAGGGCGTCTGCTCGCCCTTCATGCTGACGACGCCGATCATCGGCTTTGCAATCGCGGCGTCGTCGAGCCCCATCGCGCGCATGAAGGCGCGGTGCGGCGCACGATCGAGGCCATCGGTCGTCACGCGGGATCGCGGCTTTTTCATGGGGTGCTCTTTCGTAAGATATAGATCTCGCGAACACGGCGCTCTTCCCTTCTCCCCTTGTGGGAGAAGGTGGCGCAGACGCAGTCCGCGCCGGATGAGGGGTTTCCATCCGCGGATGCAGACCCCTCACCCGTCTGCGATGCTTCGCATCGCAGCCACCCTCTCCCACAAGGGGAGAGGGCAAGAAAGGGCGACAATTGGATGGTGTCTCGCCCCTACTGCAGCGGCGCGACGATGGTCGGGTGCTTGAACTGCATGACGTCGAGCTTGGGCAGCATTCCGGTCTCGGCATAGATGTCGAGCATCTTCTGCATCGCCTGGAAGTTTGGCGCGGCGCCGGGATCCCGGCCGAAATCATTGTCCTTGAGCAGATAGGATTCCAGCACCGGGATCGGCGCCTTCAGCTGTTCGGAAACAACCTTCAGCGTTTCCTCGCGATTGGCCAGCGCCTTTTTCATGCCGGCGGTGATGTCTTTGACATAGGCCTTGACGGCATCCGGATTCTTGTCGACGAAGTCGGCCCGGCACGCTTCCAGAATGTGCACGATGTTGGGCATCGCCTCGGACAGCGCAAACAGTTTTCTTGTGCCGCCCTTGGCCTCGGCGCGCGCCGCGAAGGGCTGGTTCATGTTGACGGCATCGACGCGGCCCTGGCGCAGCGCGTCTTCGGACACCGCGAAGCCGACCTCGACCAGCTTGACGTCCGTGGCCGGGTCGAGCCCGTTCTTTTTCAGCAGCATGTTGAACGGCCCCTGGGTGCCGCCGCCGATCACCGAAATACCAATGGTCTTGCCCTTGAGATCGGCGATGGTCTTGATCGGGGAATCGTCCTTCACCGCCCAATACACCGAGAAGCCGCCGGGCTTTTCGAACACATGCTGGGCCACGATGTAGGCTTTCAGGCCGCCGCCGACCACGCCGTTCGACAGCGACAGCACCGCCTGGGTGGCGCAGTCGAGCGCGCCGGCAGCCAGCGCCTGCGTCATCGGCGCGGTGCCCTGGAATTGCGTCCATTCAACCTTGTAGTCCTTGCCGAGGCTGGGAAATTCCGCCGGCCGGCGCATCATCCAGTATTTCGACTCCTCGGCCGGGATGGTCCAGCCGACGCGGATGGTGGTTTGCGCCTGTGCTGCGCTGACGCCGGCCATCACGGCCGCCACCGCGCCCGCCGCCAAGATCCATTTCGAAGATACCCGCATCATCCCCACTCCATTTTTCCCTGACGCAGCCGCCACTGACTGCGCCAAGCCTTTCATGGTTCAAATGATCAGGCAAGCCGCCGGAAATCCGTCGGTGCGGTGCGATGGAGAAATCCATGGTAGAGCGCGCTGACCGGGCAACGCGCCCGAGATGGAGGCAGGAGAAACGGAATGGACAAGGCAAGCGGACCGCAGACCGAAAAACTCGGTTATCTCGGGCTCGGCCTGATGGGAATTCCGATGACGCGGCGGCTGCTGAACGCAGGCCACGACGTCACGGTCTGGAACCGGTCCCCCGGCAAAGTCGCCGGACTTGTCGAGGCCGGCGCGGCACCCGCCGCTACGCCGCGCGAAGTCGCAACGAAAGCCGACATTATTTTCATGTGCCTGCTCGATGCTTCCGCCGTGGAGCAAGTGGTGTTCGGTCCCGACGGCCTGGCTGGCACCGATGGCGCCGGCAAACTCGCAGTCGACTTCTCCTCGATCCATCCCGATGCGGCGCGCGCGATCGCGGCGCGACTGAAGCAAGCCAACGGCATGGGCTGGATCGATGCGCCGGTTTCCGGCGGCACCAAAGGCGCCGAGGAAGGCACGCTGGCGGTGATGGCCGGCGGCGATGCCGCCGATATCGAGCGGGTGCGGCCCTATGTGCTGGCGATGGCGCGGCGGCTGACGCATATGGGGCCGACCGGCGCCGGCCAGACCACCAAGCTGTGCAACCAGATCATTTCCGGATGCAGCATGGCGGTGCTGGCGGAGGCGACGCGGCTCGCCAGCAATGCCGGGATCGACGCCTCAAAGCTGCCGGAGGCATTGGCCGGCGGCTTTGCCGATTCCATTCCGCTGCAATTGTTCGTGCCGCGCATGGCGCAGGGCATTCACTCGCCGCCGCTCGGCCATATCGCCAGCATCCTGAAGGACCTCGATACCGTGGTCGAGGTGGCGCACGACACCTCGACGCCGGTGCCGATGACGGCGCTGGCCGCGCAACTGTTCAGGATGGCGAAGGCCGCGCGCGGCGCGGATGCCGATGCGCTGGAGATCTACAAGCTGTCGGAGAAAAGGAAGGAATGAGACCCAAAGATCGTCATTGCGAGCGCAGTGAAGCAATCCGGTTTTCTTGCAACGGATAGAAAGCTGGATTGCTTCGTCGCAAGCGCTCCTCGCAATGACGGCTGATGGGTCTGAAAAAAATTGCTAAAACAACCCCATGTACAGAACGGCTAGACTGGCGGGACGTATCCCGCCACAAGATATAGTACGCCGACCCCTCGCAAATCGGACGAGGCAAGCGCGATCCTACCGTTCCGCAAACGCCTTCTCTACCACGAACTGGCCGGGCTCGCCGTGATTGCCCTCGACAAAGCCCCTGGCCGACAGCAGCGCGCGGGTGTCGTGCACCAGCGCCGGGCTACCGCAGATCATGATGCGGTCATGTGCCGACTCCAGCGCGGCGAGGCCGATATCGCTGAACAGCTTGCCCGAACCGATCAGGTCGGTGATGCGGCCGCGGTTGCGGAAGGGATCGCGGGTCACGGTCGGATAATAGATCAGCTGGCTGCGGACGAGTTCGCCGATCAACTCGTCGTTCGGCAGTTTTTCCGTGATCATCTCGCCATAGGCGAGCTCGGCGACGCGGCGGCAGCCATGCAGCAGCACCACCTTTTCGAACCGATCGTAGGTCTCGGGATCCTTGATCACGCTGAGGAACGGCGCCAGCCCGGTGCCGGTGCCGATCAGATAGAGATTGCGGCCGTCTTCGAGATTGTCGATGACCAGCGTGCCGGTGGCCTTGCGGCTGACGATGATCTCGTCGCCCTCTCTCAGGTGCTGCAGCCGCGAGGTCAGCGGGCCGTCCGGCACCTTGATCGAGAAGAATTCCAGCCGGTCCTCGTAATTGGCGCTGGCGACGCTGTAGGCGCGCAGCAGCGGCTTCTCGCCGACCCTGAGCCCGATCATGGTGAACTCGCCGTTGCGGAAACGGAACGAGGGATCGCGGGTGGTGGTGAAGGAGAACAGCGTGTCGGTCCAGTGATGGACGCTGAGGACGCTTTCCTGATTGAAGTTGCTCATCTTGCCGATCCCGCGCCGGAGGGCCGATTGTGCCGCTCAATTCATTTGTATACATTCATTCGTATACGAATGAATAATCCGGCTTGATCCCGGCGTCAAGGCGCGGGCAAGATGGCGCCAGCGGCCCAGCGAAGGCATTGAACGAAAAGGAAAAACCCATGGCTCACGACGCCCCCCAGGCCGCCGGCCCGACCAAACTGTTGATCCGCAATATCGGGCTGCTGCTCTCGGGCGCGCTGGAAAAGCCGATCCTGGATGCCGACACCATCGTCGCCGTCAACGGCAGGATCACCGCGATCGGCAAGGCCGGGGATGTCGACACCGAGGGCGCCACCACGGTCGTCGACGCCATGGGCACTACCGTGGCGCCCGGCCTGATCGACAGCCATGTGCATCCCGTCGCCGGCGACTGGACCCCGCGGCAAAACCAGATCGGCTGGATCGACAGTTTTCTGCATGGCGGCGTCACCACCATGATTTCCGCCGGCGAGGTTCACATGCCCGGCCGGCCGCGCGACGTGGTCGGCCTCAAGGCGATGGCGATCTTCGCGCAGCGCTCGTTCTGGACGCTCCGGCCCGGCGGCGTGAAGGTGCATGCCGGCGCGCCTGTGATCGAATGCGAGATGGTCGAGGAGGATTTCAGGGAATTGGCCGCGGCGGGAGTCAAACTGCTCGGCGAAGTCGGGCTCGGCGGCGTCAAGGACGGCGCGACCGCGCGCAAGATGGTGGGATGGGCGCGCAAATACGGCATCCAGAGCACCATTCACACCGGCGGCCCGTCGATCCCCGGCTCCGGCCTGATCGGCGCCGACGTGGTGCTGGAGGCCGACACCGACGTGATCGGCCATATCAATGGCGGCCACACCGCCCTGCCCGACGACGAGATCCGCTGCATCTGCGAGGGCTGCAAGCGTGGCCTCGAACTGGTGCACAACGGCAATGAGCGCTCGGCGCTCTACACGTTGCGGATCGCGCGCGACATGGGCGACCTCAACCGCGTCATCCTCGGCACCGATTCGCCGGCCGGCTCCGGCGTGCAGCCACTCGGAATTTTACGCATGGTGTCGATGCTGTCGTCGCTCGGCGACGTGCCCGCCGAACTGGCGTTCTGCTTCGCCACCGGCAACACCGCGCGGATGCGCGAACTCGACTGCGGCC
>NZ_JAUYAN010000018.1 GCF_030693485.1 Bradyrhizobium sp.
ACTGATTCTTGGGCCGCAGATCGAGGCCGACGCCCTTGTTGATGAAGCGAAGCGTGTAGGCCTTGCGGAAGTCGATGTCGCGGCGCACCACGCCGGCCCGCGCCATCTTGTCGAAGAAGCTGCCGACCCGCGCATCGCTCATGGCGCCGATGCCGTCCTTCGGCGCGTCGCCGGAATCGACGATGCCGTATTCCTTCATCTTGGCGACGGAATAGGCGATCAACTCGTCGGTCATTTCCGGATTGAGCTTCTTGATCATGGCGTTGCCGGGCGCGTTGTCGCCGTACAGATAAGTGTACCAGCCGATGATGGAGGCATCGACGAAGCGCTGTACCAGATCCGGCTTCCTGTCGACGATGTCGCGGCGCGTCTCGATCAGGGTCGAATAGGCGCTGTAGCCGTAATCCGCCAGCAGGATGATCCCGGGCTTGAATTTGGCGGCCTTCTCGACCGCGTAGGGCTCCGAGGTAACGTAGCCCTGCATCGCGCTCATTCGGTTGGCGATGAATGGCTGCGAGTTGAAGGTGTAGGGCCTGACCTTGCCTTCGCTGAAACCATATTCGGACTTCAGCCATTGAAAATAGCTCGTTATCCCCTCCTTGGAGACGAACAGCGTCAGCGGCTTGAGGTCTTCGAGCTTGGCCACCTTCGAATCCGCATGGGTGAGGAACACCTGCGGATCCTTCTGGAAGATGGCGGCGACCGCGACCACGGGCACGTTGTTGGCGACCGCATCGAACGACATCAGCGTGTTCGCGGTCATGAAGAAGTCGATCTTGCCGGAGATCAGCAGCATGCGGTTGTTGTCGTTGGGACCGCCGGGCACGATGGTGACGTCGAGCCCGTATTTACGGTAGGTGCCGTCAGCCGCAGCCTGGAAGAATCCGCCTTGCTCGGCCTGCGCCACCCAGTTGGTTCCAAACGAGACCTTGTCCAGCGTCTGGGCCGTCGCCGGCGCGCTCGCCGCAGTGAGGGCCAGCAGGACTACGGTTAACGCTCGCGGCAAAAAGGCCGGCTTCATGGTTGGACTCCGTCGATCGTTCTGGCCCATGATGGGAGGCAACGGACGTCGTTACGCCCCTGGATAACTCTTGCAAACTACCCTGCAAACTACCTTGCAAATCGACCTAAAGAAACGCCTCACTCGATGACTTCCCTGCTTCCGCCACGCGACTGGGCCGAGATCGACTGGCAATCGATTTCCAGCGCCGATGCGGCGCGTTGGATCGCGGTGCTGCCGCTGGCGGCGACCGAGCAGCATGGCCCGCATTTGCCTCTCGAGACCGACGTCATGATCGGGGAGGCCTATCTGGCCCGGGTGCGCGAGCTATTGCCGCCAGGCGTTCCCGCGACGTTCCTGCCGGTGCAGCCGGTCGGGATTTCCACCGAACACATCCACTATCCCGGCACGCTGACGCTGCCGACCGAGGTGGCGCTGAAGGCCTGGATGGGGCTCGGCGAGAGCGTCGCGCGCGCCGGCATCAGGAAACTGGTGATGGTCACCAGCCACGGCGGCAATAGTGCCGCGATGAGCCTCGTCGCGCAGGATCTGCGCGCACATCACGGGCTGCTCGCGGTGACCACGAGCTGGTCGCGCTTCGGCACGCCGGAGGGATTGTTCCCGGCGGAAGAGCTGCGCCACGGCATCCATGGCGGCGCGGTCGAGACTTCGATCATGCTGGCGCGCTATCCACAGCATGTGCGCAACGACGCGATCGCCGATTTTCGGCCCCGCAGCATCGCGATGGAAAAGCAATACCGCTGGCTGTCGGCGCACCGGCCGGTGCCGTTCGCCTGGCAGGCCCAGGACCTGCATCCCAGCGGTGCGGCCGGCAATGCCACGCTGGCCACGGCGGAGAAGGGCGAACGCTTGCTCGATCACGGCGCGCAGGCCTTCTGCGAATTGCTGGCCGATGTCGACCGATTCGACCCCGCGACGCTGTCTAGCGCACCTCAGAGCAATACGTCGTATAACATATTGTAATTACTATGTAATTATCATTACATCGAATTAATGAGTGGCCACTCGAACCGGATTTGAGGACCCTCCGTCCAACTGACATGCGGACCACAACGGCGCCGCGCTCAACCGGATGGAGTTTCCATGTCGATCAAGACCAAAATTGCTGCCCTCGCTCTTGCCGCGCTTGCCGTCACCGGCGGCATCGCTTCCACCACCACCGAGGCCCAGGCCGGCCCGAAATGGGTTGGACCCGCCATCTTCGGCGCCGCCGTCATCGGCACTGCGATCGCGGCTTCGAGCTCCGGCTATTACCACGACGACTATCGCCGCTGCGGCTTCGTTCGCCAGTTCGACGCCTACGGCAACTACATGGGCCGCATTCGCACCTGCAATTACTGATCGACCGAACTGGAGCGGCGTATTCCGCCGCTCTGACCGTGGATACTGCGTCCGGCACGGGCGCCTCATCCACCCCGTGTCGCACCCGACCCGCCCGGTTGTCCCCCCGGGCGGGTCAACTTTTTGGCGGGCCGGTTCGGCTCGCCGTGTTGCCCCCTTGTCACGGAACCGTGGTATTCGGCGCCAGCGGCTCTGTTTGATCCGGTTTTCGGCGGGAAACACTGGCCTCCCTGACCAGCGCGACGGATAAGAGTCCTTGCAGACTGCAGAAGATGGAATTTGCCTTGTGAGGCTGATGGCGCGCGGCTTGGGGTGGGGACTTTTGGCTGCGGGCGCGGCGGTTTTGGTTGCGAGTCATTCCTTTGCGCAGCAGGACACCGAAGCTCCCCTCGCCGATCTCGATGCCCGGAAAGGCGTGGCGCCCCCGCTGTCGATTGCCAG
>NZ_JAUYAN010000031.1 GCF_030693485.1 Bradyrhizobium sp.
AGGCCCGCAATCCGTGAACGCCGTCCACTCCGTGCGGGGGGGGCGACGGTGGCAAAAGTGCATGGCTCACCGGGGAGATCACCTATAAGTCGTAAACCACTGCGCGGGGAATGCCGGGTGATTCCGGTGTGACCTGACAACACGTGTGCGCTCTACCACTACCCATTGCACACGTGGCTATCGGGCGCATCGGGCGCCCGGCATTCCTCGCGCCCTCTGACTGGAGGGCAAGGACATTTCTGGCAAACCTCGGGCGGATCAAGCCGCGAGATCGCGAAGCCATGCTTGAAAATTGAATCCCTCTTGCGTCGTCCCTGCGAACGCAGGGACCCATAACCCCAGTCGTCTGACGCAATGGCGCGGTGGTTCAACAAGCCCTCTCGCACCGTCGATGATTTCGATGACACGGCGTATGGGTTCCCGCGTTCGCGGGAACGACGAGAGAGCTACTCCGCCTTCTTCTCCAATTGCGCATGCGGGCGGCCGAAATCCGGCGCGGCCGAATCCTGGCCGATCTCGACGATGCCGCGGCGGATGGCGCGGGTGCGGGAAAAATGCTCGAACAGCGCCTCGCCGTCATTGCGGCGGATGGCGCGGGTAAGTTTTGACAGGTCCTCGTTGAAGGTGCCGAGCATTTCCAGCACCGCCTCCTTGTTGGCGAGAAATACGTCGCGCCACATCGTCGGATCGGAGGCGGCGATGCGGGTGAAGTCGCGAAAGCCGCCGGCGGAAAATTTTATCACTTCGGAGGAGGTGACCTGCGCCAGCTCGTCCGCGGTGCCGACGATGGTGTAGGCGATCAGATGCGGCAGATGGCTGGTGATGGCGAGCACGAGGTCATGATGGTCGGGAGTCATGATCTCGACCTTGGCGCCGAGTCCGGCCCAGAACGCGCGCAGCCGCTCGACCGCTTCGGGGTCGACACCTTCAGGCGGGGTGAGGATACACCAGCGGTTGATGAACAGCTCGGCAAAGCCGGAATCCGGACCGGAATGCTCGGTGCCGGCGACCGGATGGGCCGGCACGAAGTGCACACCGTCAGGCAGATACGGCGCCATGTCGCGCACGATCGCGCCCTTGACCGAGCCGACATCGGAGACAACAGCACCCGGTTTGAGATGGGCGGCGATCTCCTGCGCGACCGGGCCGCAGGCGCCGACGGGAATGCAGAGGATGACGAGATCGGCGTCCTTGACCGCCTCGGCATTGGTTTCGACCACGCGGTCGACGATGCCGAGTTCCTCGACCCGCGCGCGGGTCCTGGCCGAGCGCGCGGTGGCGACGATTTCTCCCGCCAGTCCCTGCGCCCGCGCGGCGCGCGCGATCGAGCCGCCGATCAGCCCGAAGCCGATCAGCGCGATCTTGTTGAACAATGGTGCGGCGCTCACTTGCGCGCCACGAAATCGCGCAAGCCGTCAACCACCAGCCGGTTGGCCTCTTCGGTGCCGACGGTCAGGCGCAACGCATGCGGCAAGCCGTAATTGGGCAGGCCGCGCAACACCAGGCCGCGCCTGGTGAGGAACGCATCGGCGTCGGCGGCGGTTTGGCCCTTCTCCTGCGGGAAATGGATCAGGATGAAGTTCGCCACGCTCGGCGTCACCTTGAAGCCGAGTTTCGTCACCTCATCCGTCAGCCAGTCGCGCCATTTCTCGGTGTGCGCCTTCGACATCTGGATATGCGCGGTGTCCTCGATCGCCGCCACCGCCGCCAGCATTGCCGGCGTCGAGACGTTGAACGGCCCGCGGATGCGATTGACCGCATCGACGATATTGGCCGGGCCGAACATCCAGCCGATCCGCAGGGAGGCGAGGCCGTGAATCTTCGAGAACGTATGGGTCATCACCGTGTTCTCGGTGGTCGCCACCAGCTCGATGCCGATCTCGTAATCGTTGCGCGAGACGTAATCGGAATAGGCGGCGTCGAGCACCAGCAGCACATGCGGAGGCAGCCCGGCGCGCAGCCGCTTGACCTCGTCGAACGGCAAATAGGTCCCGGTCGGGTTGTTAGGATTGGCGAGCCACACCAGCTTGGTGCGGGGCGAGACCCGCGCCAGGATCGCGTCGACGTCGGCCGTAAAATCCTTCTCCGGCGCGACCACGTTGATGGCGCCGCTCGCCATCGTCGCGATCGGATACACAAGAAAGCCGTGGGTGGTGGAGATGGCCTCGTCGCCATGGGAAAGATAGGTGTGCGCCAGCAGATTGAGGATTTCGTCGGAGCCGGCGCCGCAGATGATGCGGTCGGGGTCGAGCCCAAAGGCGCGGCCGATCGCTTCGCGCAGCACGCGAGAGGTGCCTTCCGGATAGTCCTCCAGATGACCCGCGGCATTCCTGTAGGCCGCGATCGCCTTCGGCGAGGGCCCGAGCGGGGTCTCGTTGGCCGACAGCTTGAACACCTTGCGGCCCGGCTCGGGCACCGGGCTCTTGCCCGGCGTGTAGGGCGCGATTTCGAGAATGCCGGGATTCGGCACGGGGCGGGACATCTTCAACTCCGGATTATCGGGCGGCTATTGGTGCTTGTTTCAGGGCCGGGTCGCCCCGTTCGGGGCCACCGTATAGCGCGTTGCATGGCTGCCGACGAGAGCCTGGGAGCGCACCGAGGCGCCGGCCTCGATCAGGGCGGTCCTGATCTTTTCCAGGCTTCCCGCGCCGGTAATCGACACCAGAAGTGCCGCACCGTCGAAGGCGGTGTCCGGCACCGCGACGATGTCGGCCAGCGGCGACAGTGCGCGCGCGGTTTCCGCATTCCAGCCGGAGACCCGCACGCTCCAGGTTTCCACCTCGGTCACCATGGCGCTGTCGGCGACCCGCGACACCACGAATACCGGCAATGCCGCCGGATGGTCGGCGCGTTCAAGGAACGGCAGCCGCGCGATGATCTTCGGCGCGCCCTCGGCCTCCAGCGCGATCCACCAGGGCGTGCGGCTGGACGCGGCCGGCACCAGCGCCAGATCGCCCTTCGACCGGGCCGTCGCCTCGACCGCGGCCTGCGCGCTGAAATGCGAGACATAGGGCACGACGAATCCGAAATGAAACCGCGCCGAATCCCGCATCGCGGATTCGCCGATGGAAACATCCGCATGCACAGAGAACGGCGCCTGCACGTAAGTGAAGGTCGAGATGATGACGCGCCAGATGCTCTCGATGGTGTCGATCGGCAGGATGCCGCGGTGGCGCTCGACCAGACGCCGCATCATCGCGGCCTCGCGCGCCGGGCGAAACGCCGAGCCGACCTCCTGGGTCTGCTTGACCTGGATCAGCCGGTCGATGATGTCGCCGCGCGCCATCAGCAGGCGGTGGACCTGTTCGTCGATGCTGTCGATCTCCTGGCGCAGGACCTCGAGCGAAGGCGGAGCAGGGGGCGGTTTGGGCATGCGGGAAACCTGGCGAAGACAGAAATTTCGAGTTCGACGTTGTTGCAACAACGATGCCCTCACCCTTGGGGAGCGGCGTCTTCACCGCGTCTCGAAGGATGGGATCTTGTTCTCCTCCATGGTTCGAGACGGCGCAAGAGCACCTCCTCACCATGAGGGTTCTTGCCCTGTTCACCAGGGCTCAGCCTTGACGAAAGGCCCGTTTCGGACTAACTTTATCCCATTCCGTGGTCATTTGAGCCGGCCGGCTTGCAGCCACGTTAAACAATTCGCTAAACAGGCCGGGGACACGCGTGATCCCGGTCGAACCTATGTTCAGGCCGGGTTTTTTTGGCCTGTTTTCCGTGGTGGTCTCGAAGCCACCCGGGGAGGGTCATGATGGTCAATCTGCAGTCGATACCAAGTCCCCCTGTCCATGGCGAAGAGCGCGCGCACGAGGCGGATCGGCCCACCTCGCTGCTGGCGGCGTTCGGCGCGGACCAGCCGTTGAAGCTCGATTGCGGCATCGATCTTTCGCCGTTCCAGATCGCCTACCAGACCTATGGCGAACTCAATGCCGACAGGTCCAACGCCATTCTGGTCTGCCATGCGCTGACCGGCGATCAGCATGTCGCCAATGTGCATCCGATGACCGGCAAGTCCGGCTGGTGGGAGACTATGGTCGGACCCGGCCGTCCGCTCGATACCGACAAATATTTCATCATCTGCTCCAACGTGATCGGCGGCTGCATGGGTTCGACCGGCCCGGCCTCGACCAATCCCGCAACCGGCAAGGTATGGGGGCTGGATTTTCCGATCATCACCCTTCCCGACATGGTGCGCGCGCAGACCATGCTGATCGATCGCCTCGGCATCGACACGCTGTTCTGCGTGGTCGGCGGCTCGATGGGCGGCATGCAGGCGCTGCAGTGGACGGCGGCCTATCCGAAACGGGTGTTCTCGACATTGGCGATCGCCTGCAGCACGCGGCATTCGGCGCAGAACATCGCCTTCCACGAACTCGGCCGGCAGGCCGTGATGGCCGATCCGGAATGGCACCATGGCCGCTATTTCGAGCAGGGCACCCACCCGCATCGCGGCCTCGGCGTGGCGCGGATGGCCGCGCATATCACCTATCTCTCCGACGCAGCGCTGCACCGCAAGTTCGGGCGCCGCATGCAGGACCGCGATCTGCCGACCTTCTCGTTCGACGCCGACTTCCAGGTCGAAAGCTATCTGCGCTATCAGGGCTCGTCCTTTGTCGAGCGGTTCGACGCCAACAGCTATCTGTATCTGACGCGGGCGATGGACTATTTCGACATCGCCGCTGATCATGACGGCGTGCTGGCACAGGCGTTTCGCGGCATCCAGACCAGGTTCTGCGTGGTATCGTTCACGTCAGACTGGCTGTTCCCCACAGCGGAATCGCGCGCGCTGGTACATGCGCTGAATGCTTCCAGCGCGCGGGTGTCGTTCGCCGAAATCGAGACCGATCGCGGCCACGATGCCTTCTTGCTCGACGTGCCGGAATTCTTCGACATCGCACGGGCGTTCCTGCAATCCGCGGGCAAAGCACGAGGGCTGACGTGAGCATGCAACAACAGACCCTGCCGCTGCCCGGCGTGGTGGCGCCGGACACCGGGCATTATCGCGGCGATCATCTGCTGGTCGCCGAAATGGTCGAGCGCGGCTCCAAGGTGCTCGACGTCGGCTGTGGCGAGGGCGACCTGCTGCAGCTCCTGGAGACAAGGGGCATCGACGGGCGCGGCATCGAGCTTTCGCGCGAGGGCGTCAATCGCTGCGTCGCCAAGGGCCTCGCGGTGGTGCAGGGCGACGCCGACACGGATCTGATCAACTATCCCGACGACGCCTTCGACTATGTGATCCTGTCGCAGACCCTGCAGGCGACGCGGCAGCCGCGCGTGGTGCTTGAAAACCTGCTGCGGATCGGGCGGCGCGCCATCGTCTCGTTCCCGAATTTCGGCTTCTGGAAAATGCGGATTCAGCTATTGGTGGGCGGCCACATGCCGCGCACGGAAAACCTGCCCGCCACCTGGTACGATACGCCGAACATCCATTTCTGCACCATCAAGGATTTCGTGCAGCTGTGCGACGAGATCAACGTCAAGATGGAGCGCGCGGTGGCGCTCGACATGTACGGCCGGCCGTTGCGGGTCAACCTGCCCTGGTGGTTCTGGAACATGTTCGGCGAACAGGGCGTGTTCCTGTTGAGCAGGGCGGAGAAGGGGAAGTAGTGACCGTCACACTCCTGGATGGTCCGAAGGACCAGACCCGGAATCTCGAGATTCAGGGTTCGATGCTGCCACTACTGAGTCAGAAAGCCGCAGGTCAGAATCACGATTGGAGGCTTATTTTGCACTAGTCCAGGTCAGCTTTGGAGACAAAGATGGAGACGCCTTTCAACCGAGACAGTGAAACGCGATTTGTATCCTATGTCGAGGGATTGGTGAGCGTGATTGGGCATGCGGACCGTGCGAAGCCGCTATTGGACTACTGCCAGGGCTTATTGCTGCCTTGTGAGCGCAAGAGCGTTGAGCCGATGGCGGCGGTGACAGCGCCGTCACGGGTGGCGGCGCAGCATCAATCGTTACTGCACTTTGTTGGCGAGGCGCCGTGGTCGGACGAGCAGGTGCTGAACAAGGTGCGCGAGCAGGTGTTGCCTGCGATCGAGCGACATGGGCCGATCGAGGCCTGGATCATTGATGATACGGGTTTTGCCAAGAAGGGGCGGCACTCTGTCGGGGTGGCGCATCAATATTGCGGCGAGCTCGGCCAGGCCGGCAATTGCCAGGTGGCGGTGACGTTGTCGATCGCCAATCATCACGCCAGCCTGCCGATCGGCTATCGTCTTTATCTGCCGAAGGAATGGGCCGAAGACCAGACGCGTCGCAAGAAGGTCGGGGTGCCCGAGGGAGTGGGGTTCAAAACCAAGACGGCGATTGCGCTCGATCAGGTGCGATCAGCGTACGCAGCCGGCCTTGCGCGGGGTGTGGTGTTGATGGATGGGGCTTACGGTTGCGATACGCAGCTGCGCTCGGGGATCAGTGCGCTCGGCTTGAGCTATGCGGTCAGCATTCCCTCGTCCACCACCGTATGGCCGCCGGGCCGCGAGCCGCTGGCGCCGAAGCCTTATGTCGGGCACGGCCGCCGTCCGACCCGGCTGCGCCGGGACAGCATGCACAAGCCTGCGTCGGTCAAGGTGCTTGCGCTTGACTTGCCAAAAAAGTCCTGGCGCACAATCCGCTGGCGCGAAGGCAGCAACGATTGGCTGGGCTCGCGCTTTGCCAGAGTGCGGGTGCGGCCCGCCCACGATGACTATCGGCGGCACGCGCCGCGTCCGCACGAATGGTTGCTGATCGAATGGCCCGAAGACGAGCGCGAGCCGACCCGCTACTGGCTCTCGACCCTGCCCGAGGAAATCGCCTTCAATCGTTTGGTCGATCTTGCCAAGCTGCGCTGGCGTATCGAACGCGATTATCAGGAACTCAAGCAGGAGGTCGGCTTGGGACATTATGAAGGCCGTGGATGGCGCGGCTTTCATCATCACGCCACGCTCTGCATCGCAGCCTACGGATTTCTGGTCTCCGAGCGGGAGACGATTCCCCCCTCAGGACCTCGAACCGCCGCGCCGCGCCAAATACCTGCCGTTCCCGAAGATCATCGACCCCGCGGTGGCGCCGATCCGACCCGAGCGTCACATCCCGAACTCGATCGCAACCATGCGCCGGAGGCTGATCGCCCAATTCGCCAGAAGCCTCGAACGATGTCCATGCTGCACTCGTCAGAACGCTCCAGCACGGCCAATGCGCTTATGACACAGTAGTGCTTCGCATCGCCCCGGAATGACGGAAACCGGAAAATGAAAACCCGCGAAGAGATCGCGCAAGCGCTGGCGGCGTCCGGCTATATTGCTGACGCCGAGCTCGCGACTGCGATCTCGCTGATGCAGCTTTTGAAACGTCCGCTGCTGCTGGAAGGCGAGGCGGGGGTCGGCAAGACCGAGGTGGCAAAGGCGCTGGCCGCGGCGCATGCTACCGAGCTGATCCGATTGCAGTGCTACGAAGGTCTCGATCAATCCGCCGCGCTCTACGAGTGGAACTACCAGCGACAATTGCTCTCGATCCAGGCACATCGCGGCGAGGACGCCGACGCCATCGAGGACCAGATCTTTTCGGAAAAGTACCTGCTGGAGCGGCCGCTGCTGGCGGCGATCCGCCGCGACCGGCCGCCCGTACTGCTGATCGACGAGATCGACCGCGCCGACGACGAGTTCGAGGCGTTCCTGCTCGAACTGCTGTCGGATTTTCAGGTCTCGATCCCGGAACTCGGCACCATCAGGGCCACCACGATCCCGCATGTGGTACTGACCTCGAACGGCACCCGCGAACTGTCCGATGCGCTGCGCCGCCGCTGTCTCTATCACTATGTCGATTATCCCGACGTTGACCGCGAGGCGCGCATCATCATGGCGCGGATATCGGGCGCCGGCGCGTCGCTGTCGCTGCAGATCGCGCGGCTGGTCGGGGGCATCCGGAAGGAAGAGCTGCGCAAGGTGCCTGGTGTCGCGGAGACGCTGGACTGGGCGGCGGCGCTGGTCGGACTCGGCGTGAACGACCTGCACGAGGCGCCTGACGTGGTGCACGAGACTTTGATGTGCCTGCTGAAAACCCATGAGGACAAGTCGCGGGTGACCCGCGAGGTCACCGAACGGTTGCTGGGGAAGGTCGCATGAGCTGCTGCGGCGCCAATCCCGGCTATGACGAACTCGACGAGGTCTCGCGTCTCGTCTCATCGAAACTCGCGGCGTTTCTGAAGACCTTGCGCGATAACGGCTTTGCCGTCGGTCTGCACGAAGGCCGCGATGCGGCGGCCCTGATGACCGCGGGCTATGCCGCCAAACCCGGCCTGCTGCGTTCGGCGTTCAAGCATCTGTTCTCGGCGCGCAAATCCGATTGGGAAAAATTCGACGGCCTGTTCGACGCCTTCTGGCTCGGCAAGCGGGTCAGATCGCGCTCGGTCACCATGGGTTCGACGAAGGCGGCCAACAGCCCGTCGCTGAAAAGCCTGCGCGATACCAAGTCCGAACCGTCGGGAAGCGAGGCGGCGACGGATCAGGTGCCCTCCACCGGCGAGGCGCCCGAGGATCGCGCCGGCGAGGGCCGCATGGAGGGCGCCTCGCGCGCCGAAAACCTTTCCGAAATCGATTTCCGCAAGATGGTCGACCCCGAGCAGATTGCGGAAGCCCACGCCGTTGCGGCGCAGCTGGCCAGGACCATGCGGACCCGGCTGACGCGCCGTGATCTGGCGCGGCGGCGCGGCTACCGGCTCGACCTGCGACGAACCATCCACCGCAATATCAGCCACGGCGGCGTGCCGATCAGTCTCGTCAAACGGCAGCGCAAGCCGAAGCCGCTGCGCCTCGTCGTGCTGCTCGACGCCTCCGGCTCGATGAGCATGTATACCGGCGTGTTCCTGCGCTTCATCCACGGCGTGCTGGACGAGTTTCGCGAGGCCGAGGCGTTCCTGTTCCACACAAGGCTGGCCTACGTCTCCGACGCGATGAAGGAAAAGGATTCCGCGCGGGCGCTGGATCGCCTCTCGATCATGGCCCAGGGCGCCGGCGGCGGCACCAAAATCGGAGAAAGCCTGCAGACCTTCAATCGCTGGCATGCCGCGCGCGTGATTCATTCGCGAACCTGCGTGATGATCGTATCCGACGGCTACGAGACCGGCGACGCCGCACTGCTCGGCCGCGAGATGGCAGCGCTGGCAAGACGCTGCAGACGCGTCGTCTGGCTCAATCCGATGCTGGCCTGGCCGGGCTATGCGCCCGACGCCGCCGGCATCAAGGCGGCGTTGCCGCATGTCGATCTCTACGCGCCCGCCAACACGCTGCACAGCCTGACCGCGCTCGAACCCTATCTGGCGAAGCTGTGAAGGAGGCCCGCCGATGACCGCGCATGTCGAAGTGATGGATCTGGTGGCGCAGATGAAAGCCGCCGAACAGGCGTTCGTGCTGGCGACCGTGGTCCGTACCGTATCGGTGACCGCGGCGAAGGCCGGCGCCAAGGCGATCATCCGCCCCGACGGCAGCATCGTCGCGGGCTGGATCGGCGGCGGCTGCGCCCGCGGCGCGGTACTGAAGGCCGCGCGCGACGCGCTCGCCGATGGCGAGCCGCGCATGGTCTCGGTGCAGCCGGAAAACCTGCTGGCCGAACTCGGCGTCAAGCCCGGCGAGAACCGCGACGGTGTCCGCTTTGCCGAGAACATGTGCCCGAGCAAGGGCACCATGGACATCTTCGTCGAGCCGGTGCTGCCGCACCCCTCGCTGGTCATTCTCGGTGCAAGCCCGGTGGCGCTGTCGCTGGCGGCGCAGGCACGGCAGCTCGGCTACCACGTCACGGTGGCCGCACCCGCCGCCGACCGGCCGGATAGGCCCGACGCCGACATGCTGATCGACGGCTATGCGCTGGGAAGGCTCAACGAGAGCAGGCGCTTTATCGTGGTCTCGACCCAGGGCAAGGGCGATGAAGCCGCGCTGCGGGCGGCGGTCGCGCTTGAGGCCGCCTATCACGCCTTCGTCGGCAGCCGCCGCAAGATGGCGGCGCTGCGCGAAAAGCTGATCGGCGAGGGCATCGACGCCGCGGCGCTCGACCGCATCAAGGCGCCCGCCGGCCTCGACCTCGGCGCCATCACGCCGGAGGAAATCGCAATGTCGATCCTGGCGGAGATCACGGTGGAGCGGCGGCGCGGTCAGCGGGCGGCCACGGCTTGAGCTAGCAAAAAATGGTGGGCACGGCGCAGACGCGCCTTTGCCCACTCTGCGGATTCCGGTCATGCTGCCGTATCGCTGCACCGGAGCATTCCTCATGACCGAACCAACCTCTTCCGACTGGCTTGGCCTGTCCGGCCGCGTCTGCGTGGTGACGGGGGGCGGCGGCGGTATCGGCCGCGCCGTCGCATTGAGTCTGGCGCGGGCCGGCGCCAAGGTCGCTGCCATCGATCTCGACGAACGCGGCCTCGAGGTGACGCGGACGGAGCTGCTCAAGCTATCCAGCGACCATGTCGTGACCCGCTGCGACACCGCGAGCGCAGAGAGCATTGCGGCAGCGTCCGAAACCGCCGAGAAGGCACTGGGTTCCTGCAGCGTTCTCGTTAACACCGCGGCGGTGCTGCGGCCGGGCGGGCTGGAAAACCTGTCGCTGGCCGAATGGAACGCGGTGCTGTCGGTCAACCTGACCGGCTACTTCCTCTGCGCCCAGGTCTTCGGCCGGCAGATGCGCGGCCTGGGGCGCGGCAGCATCGTTCACGTCTCCTCGATCTCGGGCAGCCACGCGCAGGGCCAGAGCGGCGCCTACAGCGTCAGCAAGGCCGGCGTCATCATGCTGTCGCGCCAGCTTGCCAGCGAATGGGGGCCGCAGGGCATCCGCAGCAATGTCGTCAGCCCCGGAATGGTGGTCACGCCGATGAGCCAGTCGTTCTACGACACGCCAGGCGTCACCGAGCGCCGCAGTGCGGTGGTGCCGCTGCGGCGGGTCGGCATGCCCCAGGACATCGCCGACGCCATCCTGTATCTGGCCAGCGACCGCTCGTCCTATGTCAACGGTGACGAGATCACCGTCGATGGCGGCTATGCCAACATGCTGATGAACCTGGTGCCGCGCCCGGGGTTTGAGTGAGGGCCGGTTGTTCGATCAGACCGGGACCGGGAAAGTGTGAAGTCGCGATTTGGCGCGATGGTCGAAGCAGGCGATGAACTTCTGCCCGCTGACCAACACCCGAAGCCGCCGCCGCGCGGCGCCCGAGCGTTTCAAATCGAACAGACCGGTACGCCAGGCAACACCATCGGAAATTGCAGACATCGTAGCCTCCTGTCGAACGTTGCTACGGTTCTGTGGCGCCGCCTTCATCCGGGGTTCATGTTCCAACCAACCAGCGTGAGCCAGCTCACGCTTTTCTGATGGGATCAGCCCACGGGTTCGTGTTCGACAAGGACGCCCGGCCCGCCGAAATGTCGTTGTTGGGATCCACGGCCTCGATTCGGGCGTATAGTGACATGCCATCAAACCCTTGCTCCCAGACAAAACGGTGAGGTTCCTTGGACGCCCAAATCAATCCACCGCAGCCACAGCGACAAGGCAACGAGCCGGGTCTCGTCAATTCGAGCGTTTATGCCGGTGGCCGCCGCGTCAAAGAGATTCCGATCGATGAAGCCGGTGAGTGGGCGAGGCGCCCCGGCCACGTCGTCTGGATCGGACTGTTCGAGCCCAGCCCCGAGCTGCTGGCGCGGGTGCAGGCGCAGCTTGGCCTGCACGATCTCGCCATCGAGGATGCCGGCAAGGCGCACCAGCATCCGAAGATCGAGCAATATGGCGACGCGCTGTTCATCGTGGCCCGCACCGCGCAACGGATCGAGGGCCGCATCGCGTTCGGCGAAACCCATCTGTTCGCAGGCGCCGGATACATCGTGTCGGTGCGTCACGGCGCCTCGATCTCCTATGCCACCGTTCGCCAGCGCTGCGAGTCCTGCCCCATTACGCTGGCCAACGGCGCCGACTATATCCTCTATGCGATCCTCGATTTCATCGTCGACAACTACCAGCCGGTGCTGGAAGCGCTCGAGGCCGAAGTCGAGGAGATCGAGGACGGCGTCTTTGCCAGGCCGAGCGGGCAGCTCGACATCCATCAGCTTCATCTGCTGCGCCGAGAATTGCTGCGGCTGCGCAATGCCGTGGTGCCGCTGGTCGAAGTCTGCCGCCGGCTGGAGCATGCCGAGGTGACGCCGATCGACCCCGCCATGCAGCCGCTGTTCCGCGACGTCACCGATCATGTGCTGCGCCTGCGGGAAGGTATCGACGGTCTGCGCGAAGTGCTGGCCTTCGCTTTCGAGGCGCGGCTGATGACCGGCCAGGCCGAGCAGACCGAAATCACACGGCGGCTGGCGGCGGGCGCTGCCATCCTCGCGGTGCCGACCGCGATCGCCGGCGTCTACGGCATGAATTTCGAGCACATGCCGGAGTTGAAATGGCAGTACGGCTATCCTCTCGTGCTCGGCGTCATCGTGGCCATTTGCGCCTGGCTCTATTGGCGATTCCGGAAAAACGGCTGGATTTGATGCGCCCAGTTGATCTGAGCCAGCGCGCTTTCTTCTCCCCTCCCTCCGCGAAGCGGCGGGGAGGGGTCGGGGGTGGGGGGTAGTGCGGCGTATTCTCTGACAGCGAATTTGCGGAATGCACCCCCCACCCCTACCCGCCACGCGCAAGGGCGCGTGGAGGGAGGGGAGAAGAGGAGAAACAACGATGCAATTGCGAATGTTCGGCCGCACGGGGATGCAGCTCTCGGTGCTGGGATTCGGCTGCGGCGCCGTCGGCGGCCTGATGGTGCGCGGCGATGCCGCCGACCAGGAGCGTACGGTCGCGCGGGCGATCGCATCGGGCGTGAACTATTTCGACACCGCGGTGCTGTACGGCAATGGCGAATCCGAAACCAACCTCGGCCGCATCCTGCACAAGCTGAAACCGGCCGGCATCGTCGTCGCCACCAAGGTCCGGGTGCCCGCAAGCGAGACCGGCCGCATTGCGGATGCCGTCACGCACTCGCTCGAAGGCAGCCTGGCGCGGCTGCGGCTCGACCGGGTTGACATCCTTCATCTGCACAATCCGATTACCGAGGCGGGCGGCGGTTCGGCGCTGAGCGCCGGCCAGGTGCTCGATGGTGTGGTGCCCGCGTTCGACCGGCTGCGCCGGCAGGGTAAAATTGGTTTCCTCGGCATTTCGGCGGTAGGCGAGACCGCGGCGCTGCATCGCGTGATCGCTTCACGCGCCTTCGACAGCGCCCAAATCGTCTACAACATGCTCAATCCGTCCGCCGCCGTTCCATTGCCGGCGAACTATCCGGCCCAGGATTACGCGGGATTGTTCGATGCGACGGAGGCGGCCGGGGTTGGCGTGGTGGGCATCCGCGTGCTGGCCGGCGGCGCGCTGTCGGGCTCGGCCGAACGGCACCCGATTGCCGGTGCTGCGCCCGACCCGATCGGCTCGGCTGTTCGCTACGATGCGGATGTCGATCGTGCCCGCCGTCTGACGCCCCTGGTGGCGGAAGGATTCGCCGCCAGCCTGACCGAGGCCGCCGTCAGGTTCGCGCTGTCGCACCCGGCGATGGGCACCATCCTGGTCGGCATGGCGACGCCGCAGCAATTCGACGACGCGCTCGCCGCGGTGCAGAAAGGCCCGTTGCCGCAGGCGGCGCTCGACCGGCTGATCGCGTTGCGGCAGGCATTCGCCGGTGAGGCACGATGATCCCGGAAGGGGGCTTCAACCTATTCGGTTGAGGGTGCCTCTGATGCTTGTGAATATTTCCCCGATATCCTTTCGCATCGAATCGAGCTTCTGGAAGTGCTCGAAAAGGTGAGCCAGTCGCTCGTCGACCTCGGCCTTGGTCCTTGCGAGCGCTTCCACGCGTGAACTGAGCTTTTCGTCGCCCTTGAACTCGATCTGGCCAAGTGTCTTGATCAGGATCTCGCGATTTTCGTTCACTTCGCGGATCAGGGCCTCGATGCCGAATGCCGGCGATTGCAGCGGCACCAGCTCGGCCTGCGACTTGATCAGTTCTTCCCTGAAATGGGTCAGTGTCGCCGATGAATCCTGCAGCCGGGTGAGGCGCAAGCGCGATTCCACGATGAATTCATTCAGCGCGTTCTGGCGGTCGATCAGGCTCTGACCGTCCGGATCCGTTTCCACCTCCGCCAGCGCGCGCTCCAGATGCGCCCGGCGTTCCCTGAGTTCGTCGAAGTCGAGGCGAATCGAATCCAGAATGTTGAAGCCGTCGTCGAGGCGGGCAAACCGCTGCACGATCTCGCCCTTCTCGCGGGCGAGCGCCTCGACGCGCGCGGCGACTTTCTCATCGCCGCTGGATTCGAGTTGGTCGAGTGACGCAGTCAGCTGGTCGCGGCGCACCCGCAGGTCCTCGATCAGGGCGTCGATGCCCGCATCCGGGGCGCTCAGGGGCACGAGTTCGGCCTCGGTTTTCTGCAGTTCTTCCTTGAAACGGTTGAGCGTCGTCAGCGAGTCCTGCAGCAGGGTTTTCCGGTCATGGATCACCGAGACGTTGTGGGTGAGGTCCTTCAGCCGCTCGGCAAGATTGTTCTTGGCATCGTCGGTCTCGAGATCCGTCAGCCACCTTTCGAGCTGGCGTTGCCGGTCCTTCAGCTCGCCGAAGATGGGTTCGGACACCCGCCGTTTTTCGGCCACGACGCCGATCGTCTCTCGGAGCACCTTCTGGCGGCGCCTGACCTCGTCGAGGCGGTCCCGCATATCGACGGACTCGCTTTGGGCATGCGCCAGCACCGCCTTTTGCTCGGTTTCGACGAGCGCATTCTCAATGGATGCGATAGCTTTCTGGGGGTCGCTGTCGAGGAGATGCTGGACCCCCGTATTGAACTGGGCCTGGGTTTCGTGCGCGGTCAAGGTGTCCTGGCGAAGCCCCTTGAGGCGATCGCGCAACAGCTTGTTCTGGCGCGCGAGGCTGAAGGCCTGCCATACCGAAGACCCGATCAGCGCCAGGGTAGTGAACAGGATGGCGGCGAGCGCGAACCGTTGCGGACCCGGCAACGCGGCGAATTGGGAGGTGATCTCCGCCGTACTGAGATTGAGTACTGTTCCCGCAAAGAATGCCGCCGCCGCGGCCATCACGACCCACGCAACTATCGAAAACCACATTGTGCCAACTTTTCAATATGCTTAGCCGACCGGCAACAAGCGAAACGGGACCGGCACGGCCGGCCGTTTCGCTCAATATCTTCCCATGCTAGCGGGTTTGCCGGTTCCGCGGTAGCGGGTTCCATATATCGGGTCCCGGCTTCAGGCACACATTCAGAGCCCCGATGCGGGCGTTCCGGGGCGAAACCGGCGGGTTGATGCAACCGAGGCGTGTCCACCCGGCTTGCGAAAACGAAACGCTGCGCCGGGGCTCAGGCACCCTGCGCCTGGTGGCGGGCGCGCATTTCGTCGCTTGGCCTGACGTCCTGCGAGCGGCTGTAGATCGCGACCGCGCCGAGCAGCACCACGGTGAGAACGCCGAACAGCGCGTGGTAGGCGGCCTCGGAGCGGGCGCCGTTCGCCAGCGGTTCGAAGGCCCCGAGGATAATGCCGGACAGGCTCTGCATGCAGGCGACGCCGAGCATGACCGCGGTGTTGAGCGTCGACATGCCGCGGCCGATCAGCCGGTCCGGGATGATGCCGCGGCCATGCGACAGCACCATGGTGCTGGCGGCCGAGACAAAGCCCATGACCAGGATGGCGGCGACCGGCACCCAGACCGGCGGCTGTGACGCCAGCGCCAAGGTGGCGAGCATCGAGACCGTCACCAGGTTGCCGCCGACCGCGATCCATTTGCGGGTGTCGAGCAGGCGGTCGAGCGGGCCGAAGGCCAGCATGCCGAACTGGTAGGTGATCACGGCGCCGAGCAGCACGTTACCGGCGGCGATCGCGCTCATGCCGTGCACCTCGCGCAGGAACGGGCCGCCCCACAGTCCCTGCACCGTGAAGGTGCAGGCATAGCTGCAGAAATTCAGCGCCAGGATCGGCCGTAGCCGCTTGTTGCGCAGCACTTCCATCAGTCCCTGCAGCATCTGGCGCGGCGGCTCCGCGGTGCGCTCCAGGAAGGGGTGGCCTGATGGAGCGTCGCGCACCACCAGCCAGACCGCGACCGCGGCGATCGCGGTGAAGGCCACCGCAAAGCCGAAAACGCCGCGCCAGCCGATCGCATCCGAAGCCCAGGCCAGCGGCGTGGTGGCGAGCAGGTTGCCCACCAGGCCGATCGACAGCACCATCGCGACCAGGGTTGAGAAGCGGTCCGGCGGGAACCAGCGCGAAATCACGACCATGCTGCCGATCAGCATGGCGCCGAAGCCGGCGCCCATCAGCACCCGGCCGGTCAGCAGCATGGGCCAGGACGTCGCCAGCGTGAAGATGACGCCGCCGATGGTGGCAATCATCAGCATGCCGGTCACGGTGCGGCGCGGCCCGTAATGATCGAACAGCAGACCGCAGGGGATCTGCATCGCGGAAAAGCCGAAGAAGAACGCGCCGGTCAACGCGCCCAGCGCCTCCGGCCCTATGCTGAGGTCGCGCATCAGGTCGAGCCCGATGGTGACGTTGGAGGCTCGGAAGAAATGGCTGGCGACATAGGCCGTGGCCAGTGTCGTGACGATGATCAGGCCCCGGCGGTGGGGGAAGGGCTGCCGCTCGGTGGTCTGCATCGGTGGGGGATGTCCGCTTCTTGTCGCAAATCGCTCAGAGGGCGATGTTGCGGCGAAGCCTAGGCGGGATGGGCGGGGGGTTCAAGGAGGGCGGGCGCGGTCGCGGACGACGTCCCGTCGCTGGCCTGTCGTTGCCGACCATCTGGAGGAATCGGACGAAAAAGGGCCCCACCGGGATGGGGCCCTCGATTTCGCAAGCCGAAATTCCGATTATTAGTTGTAATCGGAGTATTTGAACTGCGGCAGCGCCTTCAACTGATCCTTGGTGCCGCTCATCACGGCGTGGTCCGGCGTCCAGTCGTTCGCATCGGCGGTGCGGGCGGTCGTGGTGGTGGTGGTCGTCGTCGCCGTGTTCGCCGCGCCGGTGGTGGTTTCGCGGGTAATACCCGTAGCCACCGTGCCCGAGGGCGCCGTGCCGGTCGGAGCGGTCGAACTGGTGCGGACCGGAGTTTCCACGAATTTGAGCTTGTCCATGGACACCGCGATATCGTGCTCGCCCATGCCGAGGAAGCCGCCGACGCCGATCACCACGGCGTTGATCTTGCCATCCTTGTCCAGGATCAGTTCGTTGATGTCGCCGAGTTTTTCATTGGCTTCATTGTAGACGTCGAGACCCATCAGCTTGGATGCGCGCCAGTTGTTCTTCAGCATCATCTTGGCGCCGGTGGCCTGCGTAGCGGTCGCGGCAGGAGCGGCGGGCTGGGCGGCGGTCTGGGCGTAGGCCGGGCCGGCGATGAAGGCGGCGCTCAGCAGGGCAGCAGCAGCGAAATTTTTCATTGTATTCTCCAATGTAAGTTGTCGATGTTCCTAGAACGGAAGAAGCGGCGGAATGTTCCGCGACGGGGACTGGACGTTCACACTGCAGCAGTGGGACATCGCGACACGGTACGGAACGGAACCTCGCGTTCGGCATTGACGGCGTGCACGAGTGTGGCTCGTGGCCGCCGGATTAATCCCGAGGCCGCCGCTGCGGTAATGGCTAATGCAACCGTCTTTCATTCCCGCCGATGGGCCAGCTGGCCAGCCTGACTTCTGGCGCGTTCGGTTCCGCGGAGTTTTCGGCCACTTCGAGGTTCGCCTGTATCTGATACCGGGCGGCCTGCGCGAGCCAATACCATTTTCTTTCAGGTTCGCTCTCTGCCCGCTGGCGACAATCGACTTCCAGTTCCCGTAAGCGTGCAAGTTCATTCATCGGAGAAACCCCCGTGAGAAACCACGGGGCGTAGTTTGCCATAGCGACGGATTAATTGCCGAGGTCCAGATGCGCATCACCAACCCAACGTTGGGTTATGATGAATACGGACAACTTTAATCGCAATTTTTCGTCCGCCGATTGCACCGCGCTGTGCGGTCGGCCGATACGGCAATGGCCATTGATTCTTCCTTGCGCACACAGGGAACGTAGCCGCCTCCGGAGTGTTTGCTCCGCTGGAGAATGCGTCATGCCCGAGCCGCTGCCGATCCTGATGGAAAAGTCTATTCAGATCGCCTGGGACTATCTCGAGCGCAGCGGGGAGCTTGGCGAGCCGGAAACCGCCAGCCGATTCTTGCTCAACAGCGTCGAGCTGATGGTCCGGCAGGGCGAACGGCGCCAACTCGTCCTGACGAACCGGGCGATCGACGCCTACAAGCGCTTCCGAACGGAGCGCCGCGGGATTTCGCTGGTTTCGTGAGTCCTTTGCTCGGTCGCGGAGAATCCGCTCCCTTATGTTGTTGGCGCGGTTGGCTGGCCACCTGCATTGAGCAGTTGCGAGATGGCAGTGACAAGCTGCGCCGGGGCGAAGGGCTTGGTCAGCAGAATGCTGTTGGGGACGCCGTGCGAGGCCCATTGCTCGGACGCAGCGCCGGTCATGTAGATGATGGGAAAGGACGGGTCGATCTCTCGCGCCTGCCTTGCGACATCCCAGCCGTCGATGGTGCCCTTCAGGTTTATATCGGACACCAGCGCCCGGTAATGTTCCCGATTGCCCTGCAGCAACGTGATGGCCTCCTCGCCCGAGGCGACGACCGCCGGTTCATAGCCGCCATCCCGGAGCGCCTCGTCGATGAGCGTCTGGATTAACGGGTCGTCTTCAACGACCAGCACGACCAACAAGTCCGTCAAACTTACTTCCCCCAAATAGCCAGCCCCGAAAGCATTATGCGCAGGGGGAGTATTGGTTCCAGCGAAATGTATAAAAGTGAACATAGCGGCTTCGGTGCAACACCGTGCCCCTCAAAATCACCTGCTGGCGGTCTTCCGGGAACCCGTATCTCAGTCGAACAGGCTCGACACCGATTCTTCCGCCGCGGTGCGGCCGATGGCCTCGCCGATCAGGCCGGCGATCGACAGGGTGCGGATGTTGGGCGCCTTGCCGACCGCGTCGGTCGGCAGGATCGAGTCGGTGATCACGAGCTCTTTCAGCCGGGAGCCGGCGATACGGGCGGCGGCGCCGCCGGACAGCACGCCATGGGTGATGTAGGCGTAGACGTCCTTGGCGCCGTTGGCGAGCAGCGCATCGGCGGCGTTGACCAGCGTGCCGCCGGAATCGACGATGTCGTCGATCAGGATGCAGGTATAGCCGGCGCAATCGCCGATCACGTTCATGACTTCGGATTCGCCGGCGCGTTCGCGGCGCTTGTCGATGATCGCCAGCGGCGCGTTGATGCGCTTGGAAAGACCGCGGGCGCGGACCACGCCGCCGACGTCGGGCGACACCACCATGAGGTTGGCAAGGTCGAAGCGCTCCTTGATGTCGCGGACCATCAGCGGCGAGGCGTAGAGATTGTCAGTCGGGATGTCGAAGAAGCCCTGGATCTGCCCGGCATGCAGGTCGAGCGTCATGACGCGGTCGACGCCGGCATGGGTGATCAGATTGGCCACCAGCTTGGCCGAAATCGGCGAGCGCGAACCGACCTTGCGGTCCTGCCTGGCGTAGCCGAAATAGGGGATCACCGCGGTGATGCGGCGCGCGGAAGCCCGGCGCAGCGCATCGGTGATGATCAAAAGTTCCATCAGATGGTCGTTGGCCGGAAACGACGTCGACTGGACGATGTAGACATCGGAGCCGCGGACGTTTTCGTGGATCTCGACGAAGATTTCCATGTCGGCGAAGCGCCGGACCACGGCCTTGGTCAGCGGCAGTCCCAGTTGTTGGGCGATTTCGTTGGCCAGAACAGGGTTGGAATTGCCCGCGACGAGCTTGATGGAGCCGTTCTTGGCCGACATCAGGGCTTCTCCTCGCGCCTTGCTGGATACGATGTTCAGCATCTTGGAATACCCACAGAACCGGCGCGTTTCGACGAGCGAGGTGATATCAAGGAGGGTGTCCGGCTGGCAACCTTCGAATCGGGTTTTCTCCGGTTTTCTCCGGTTTTCCTGCGCAAAATTCAGGTCCCGGGGCGTTTTTCGTCAATGGCTGCTGTAACCGAGGGCGCTGTCGCCGCCGAGTGAGCTGACCGTAAACCCGTCCAGAACCGCGTTAGGGCCGCTCGCCACCGCCGGACCGCGCCGGACGGGCGCCGGGGCAGGCACGGGGGAGGGCATCGGCGCTTCCGCCGGCGCCGTGCCATTGATCATGCCGGAGAGGCCGGACAGGCCGGCCTGCGCGATTTTCCGCAGGATCAGATCGTCTGCCGCGGCCCAGGCGTCGCGTCCGGCCTTGCCGGCCGGTTCCTCGCCGGACAGCCGCAACGCGCGTTGCTGGTCGCGGTCATAGACATCCCAGACCCAGGCGATGGTGGTGCGGCCGCGGCTGACCTGAGCGGCGAGATAGCTGCGCACCCGATAGGAGGCCGCGCCCTCGCGGGAGACGATCTGCAGATTGCGCAGTCTGGATTCGCTGTCGAGTACACCCACCATCCGCTCGAACACCTGCGGCGGCGGGCCGTCGATCGATTCGAACGCCACCGTGGCCCCGCTGCCGGCCATCGCAAACGAGCCGCCGCCTGGCGCTCCGCCGCTGGCGCAGCCGCCGAGCCCGCAGGCGATCGCGAGCCACGTCGCGGCGATGGCGGCGCGCGATGCGGTCCGGGCGCCGGTGGCGGCACGGAACGGGGGTGCGAGAGAGTTCCTCATGACTTCAGAGCGATATCGTTAAAACGTGTTAAGGTCTAGGGCGGCCCTTGTCCGGTTTCGGGAAGTCACTCCCGCTCCAGCGCGATCGAATGCACGTGGCGGCCGTAATCCGGCTCCTTGCGATGCACCGAGCGGCGGTAGCTGTAGAAGCGCTCGTCGGAATAGGTGTCGATGCCGGTGTCGTCGATCACAAGGATGCCCGCATTTTCGAGCCGCATCCGGATGAAGCCGGCGAGGTCGAACATCGAATGGCCTTCGCGTGTCGAGGGAATGAAGAACAGCGCGTTCCCGGCATCGGCCTCGATGAAACGTTCGACGAATTCGCCGCCGACTTCGTAACTGTGCTGGCGGATCAGGGGGCCGATGGCGGCGACGATGCCGCTGCGTTCGGCGCCGAGCCTTTCCATCGCGTCGACCGTGGATTCCAGAATGCCTGTCAGCGCGCCCTTCCAGCCCGCATGCGCGGCGCCGATCACGCGTGCGCCGGGGTCGACGAACAATATCGGTCCGCAATCGGCCGCGGTGGCGCCGATGGCGAGGCCTTCGGTACGGGTGACGATGGCGTCGGCGCGCGGCCGCGATCCGCCTTGCCAGGGCTCCGCCGCCACCACGACATCGGGCGAATGGGTCTGCCACAGGCTGAGGAAATGCGCAGGCGCGACGCCGAGCCGCTCGGCCATGCGGCGGCGGTTTTCCTCGACATGAACAGGATCGTCGTTCGAGCCGACGCCGCCGTTGAGGCTGCCATAGAGGCCGCCTGACACGCCGCCCTCGCGGGTGAAGAAAGCGTGGCGCAGGCCGGGAATGGCCGAGAGCAGCGGCGATTCCAGCATCATGGCGCCGCCGCTCCGGCGTCCTGCTTCTCGTCAGTGTCGTCGTGGAAGCCGGCGACGTCGTCGAGGTGGGGTTCGCAGATCGCGACCACCTTGAACATCGATCCCATGCCGCCGCGGCCGCCGCCGATCAGGCGCTTCAGCGCGCCCGAAATGTCCTCGGAAACCTCGTTGCTGGCTTTCGCCATCAGGGTCACCGCACGGGTCTCGATGCCGAGCCGCTTGAGAAAATCGCCCTGCGGCACCGGGCCGTGAACGCGTGCGCCCAAATCCTCGGCGGCGCGCACCAGCGCCTGGAAATCGACATGCGCGGTCACGTCGGCCTGGCCCGGGTTCTTCAGGGGATCGGTGAAGGAGTGGCGGGCGATGGCCTGAAAGGTATCGCCGGCGTCGCTGCGCAGATGGCCGTAGTCGATGATCAGCGCCGCGCCATCCTGGTCGCGCACCCGGGTCGCGATCTTCATGATCTCGGCATCGGGCCGCCATTCGAACACCGCGCCGACCGGGGCGGCGCGCACCAGCGGCGGCAGCAGCACTTCGAAACGCGGCGTCGGCTGCGGCGCGGCGCCGAACGCCAGCTTGCCGGTGTCGTCGATTTCGACGGTGCGTTCGTGCCAGCCGGTCTCGCGTTTCACCACCTGGTGGATCGGCAGCACGTCGAAATACTCATTGGCGAAAATCACCGCGGGGCCGTCGGGCACCTCGTCGATGCTCTCGTGCCAGGCGATGTTGCGCACGCCCGACAGCGTCGCCTTCTGCTTGTCGCGCAGCACCGGATTGATCTCGACCAGATGGATGTTGAGCGCCTGATAAAGCGGCGGCAGTACCCGCAGCGCGCGCAGCGCATCCGCCATCATGGTGCCGCGGCCGGGTCCGAGTTCGATCAGCCGCAGCAGCGGCGGCGAACCGATCGCCTTCCACACCGATGCCGCCCACAGCCCCAGCAACTCGCCGAACATCTGGCTGACCTCGGGGGCGGTGGTGAAATCGCCCTCGCGCCCCAGCGGATCGCGCGAGACATAATAGCCGTGCTTGGGATGCGTCAGGCACAGCTCCATGTAGCGCCAGACCGGCATCGGGCCGGACGACTTGATCAGCTTCTTGATCTCGGACTGCAGCGGCGAATATTCGTTCACGGTGTCCCTTGATTGGCTAACAGGTTCGTCGGCGGCCGGCGCCGTGCCTTCACGATCAGGATCGCTCCGGCGATGATCATCGGCACCGACAGCAGCATACCCATTGTCAGGCCGCCCCACAAAAATCCGAGCTGCGGATCGGGTTCGCGGAAGAACTCGCTGGCGATGCGGGCAAAGGCGTAAATCGCAATGAAACTGCCGAGGATCAGGCCCGGCCGCCGCAGCGCGCCCATCCGGATCATCACCGCCAGGATGATGAACAGCAAAATACCCTCAAGCCCGGCCTCGTAAAGTTGGCTGGGGTGGCGCGGCAGCGGTCCGCCATTGGGAAACACCACCGCCCAGGGCACGCTGGCATCCGCGGTACGGCCCCACAATTCGCTGTTGATGAAATTGGCGAGGCGTCCGAGCAGCAGGCCGATCGGCGCCACCGCGGTGGTGATGTCGCCAAGCGACAGGATCGGAATGCCGTTGCGGCGGGCGAACCACATCACGGCCACGACGCAGCCGAGAAAGCCTCCGTGGAACGACATGCCGCCCTTCCACAATTCGAAGATCTCGGCCGGATGCGCCATGAAGAACGGCAGATTGTAGAACAGCACGTAGCCGGTGCGGCCGCCGACGATGATGCCGAGCGTGACCCAGAGGATGAAATCGTCCATTTGGGGGAGCGTGATCGGCGCCGGCCCGCCCCACAGCTTTTCGTTCTTGATCAGTGCGCGGGCGTAGAGCCAGCCCAGCACGATGCCGCCGATATAGGCCAGCGCATACCAGCGGATCGCGATCGGCCCGATCGCGATGGCGACGGGATCGAACACCGGGAAGGCGATGGTGAGAAATTGCATCTAGTACCTGGAATCACAAAACTGGCTTTGCTGGCCATCCTTCGAGACGGTCACTTCGTGACCTCCTCAGGATGAGGTTAACCTGCTGAAACACAACAACCTCATGCCCGGACGAGCGCTTTCGCGCTCGCTCGGGAGGAGCGAGCAACGCGAGCGTCTCGAAGCACGGGGCAGCAAGCATTGGCGCCACCGGGACTCATTTCGTGAGGTTGCGGCGATACAGCGCCAGCAGCCGCTCCCAGTGCCGCTCCGCCGCGTCGCGGTGGTAGACCGGCCGCTTCGGAAAGGCAAAACCGTGATGGGTGCCGGGATAGACCTCGACCTCGGCATTGGCGCCTTTCACGCCCGCGGTGACCTTGTCGATGATCTCCTGCGGCGCGTAGATGTCGGTTTCGGCGCAGGCGAAATAGAGCTCGGCCTTGGTCTTCTGCCCCGCGAGATGCGGGCTGTCGGATTGCTCGGTGGCCAGATGGGTGCCGTAGATCGAGGCTGCCGCCTTGACCCTGTCGGGAAAATGCGTCGCGGCGTTGATGGCGTAGCGGCCGCTCATGCAATAGCCGACGGAGCCAACGATTTTGGTGTTCGCCGCCTGCTGGGTGTCGGCCCAGGCGAGCAGGGCGGTGGTGTCTTCCATCACCATGGGGATGTTGATCGAGTTCATGTAGCCGAACATCGCCTTGCGCTCGGGGGCATCCGGGTCGGGCGGGATCGGCCCGAGCTCCATGACGCCGGAGCGGTAGTAGAGGTTCGGCAGCATCACGTAATAGCCCGAGGTCGCGAGCCGGCGCGCCATGTCGCGCAGCTCCTCGCGGATCGCCGGCGCGTCCATGTAGAACAGGACGACGGGAAACGGGCCGCCGCGCTCGGGATGGGTGATGAAGGTGGTGGTGTGGCCGTCTTTGGTCGGAATCTCGATCTGCTGGTCGATCATGGGACGTTTCTTCTCGTTTCCGGTTGGCGGTTTTGTTGTTCTGGCAATGCGATACGATTGCAAGGAAACCGGGTCATGACAAGGCAGGTTGGCCGTTACCGGGCTTGAACCCCGGCTTCGGGATCGCCATTGTCTTGGCAAGCGTTTTCCTTCGCAGACCGGAGATTCAGATGACCCAGACCAGCAATCGGTTTTTCGACGAGATCGGGCGTCTGATGAACGACGCCGCGGGCGCCGCCCAGGGCGTCAAGCGCGAGGTCGACACGGTGGTTCGCAACCAGGCCGAGAAGATCCTGAACGATCTCGACATCGTCAAGCGCGAGGAGTTCGAGGCGGTCAAGGACATGGCGCGGCTGGCGCGCGAGGAAAACGAGGCCCTGAAGGCGCGCATCGTCGCGCTGGAAGCCAGGCTCGGCGGTTCGACGCCGGATGCCGGCGGGCCGGCGTCTCAGGGAAGCGCCATCTGAAGCAACACGCGCAGGGCGCGAAGACTCTCCAGTGTCATCCCGGGATGGTCCGAAGGACCAGACCTCAGGTGCGCAATTGCGCACCGGGGAATCCAGGGATTCCGGGTTCGTGCGTCGCACGCCCCGGAATGACGGGTAACTGAATGATCCCATGACATGACTTCGCGATCTCGCGGCGCGATTCGCCCGAGGTTTGCCATCAACTTCACGCCCTCTTTAGTCAGAGGGCGCAGGGAAAGCCGGATGCGCGCTGGCACCCGCGGTCTCGTGTGCAATGAAGTGGTGGAAAGCGCACACGAGCATACAGGTCCAGCGGAAACATCCGACTTTCCCTGCGCAGTGGTCTTACGGTTGCTTCGTAATCTCCCCGGTGAGCCCAGCTCAATTGCCACCGTCACCTGCGGGAATGACCGCAGGCTCGACACCTTCGTCGGTGGTGTCAGGACCATACGACTTGGCCGTACGCTTCGGCATCGCCCGTCTCGCGCGCCGCCGCGTCCACCGCATCCCGACCCGCGTCCGTGACGTTCGCGAAACGCCCCTCTTGGTGGGACGGGATGCGAAGAGATATAGCCTGATTTTCAATTCTGTAAAACAGAAATATTTTTGCGCGCGGGGCTTGACATGTTTTCCGATAAACAGAAGTGATTTGCCCGTCGAGTCGATGGATTGAAATGGTTCGACAATTTGCCTTCAGGGCACGGCCTCGTTGCGACAAGGCGTCGCGGAAATTGCCTGCCGGGCAGGAGCTGGCATGAACCTGAACCGCGTCCTCGCCGACATACGGCAGTGGAACGGGCGCAGGCATGTGAGGTTTCGCGTGACCCGCTTGCCGGTCGGAACGGACCGTCCGTTCGAATCCCGCCAACTGGGAGATCCAGCATGAAATTCATTGCCCTGGCGTTTTCATGCCTTTTGCTTTCTTCAATGCCTGCCAATGCCAATGACGCGGATAGCTTCAAGGCGATGATGGCATTGGCCAACAAGGGAAATGCCGAGGCGCAATACCATGTCGGCATGATGCACAATAATGGCATCGGCACCCCGCAGGATCCGAAGCAGGCATTCGAGTGGTTCCAGAAATCCACCGCCGCCAACGACCCGCTGGGAGCCTACAAGCTTGGTTGTTATTATGACGGGCAATTCGCCGGCGTCGTCACGACCGACGCCAGT
>NZ_JAUYAN010000036.1 GCF_030693485.1 Bradyrhizobium sp.
CGGGTGCTGCAATGGACGCTGACCCGCCGCGGCGGCACCCTGCTCGACAAATGCCGCAGTCCCGTCCGGGCGGTGGAGCGGCAGCTGGTCGCCGGGCTCGGCGCCAGGGCGCAAGCCACCGTGCGGCGCTGGCTGGCCCAAATTGCCGCAGATCTGCAGCAGGATCGCTAGTTCCAGCGGCGCATTGACCTCTGCCGCGCCGCCTCCCTGGCGGGTAGACTGTCCCGATGGACCATTTTGATTCTCTGAGCACCCCGACCCGCCGCGCGCTGCTGCGATCAACCCTCGGTGCCGGCGCCCTGCTCGCGCATCCGCTCGCGGCGTTTGCCGCAGCCCCACCCGGTTTCGATCAGTGGCGCGACGGTTTTCGCGCCCGCGCGCTGGCAAAGGGTGTTTCGGATGCGACCTACACCCGTGTGATGGGCCGCATCGAGCCCGACATGTCCGTGTTCAAGCAGATGGCGAAGCAGCCGGAGTTCCACGAGCAGATCTGGCAATACGTCAATCGCCGCGCGTCCGACTGGCGCATCACCGCCGGCAAGGAAGCGCTCCGCAAGAACGAAGCGCTGTTCACCCGGATCGAACAGGATTTTGGCGTCGAGCGCGGCACGCTGCTGGCGCTGTGGGGTGTCGAGTCCGCCTATGGCGATCCCCTGGTGCAGCAGAACCATATGCGCCCGGTATTTCCCTCGCTCGCGGCATTGGCCTGGAACGAGCCGCGCCGCCGCGCCTATTGGGAAACCGAACTGATCAACGCCCTGAAGATCGTCGACCGCGGCTGGGGCACGCCGGAGGAAATGCGCGGATCATGGGCCGGCGCGATGGGCCATACCCAGTGGATGCCGGAAGTCTGGCTCAATGTCGGCACCGACTACGACAAGGACGGACGCGTCTCGCCATTTGGAAAGCCCGACGATGCGCTCGGCTCCAGCGCGCGTTATCTGCTCAATCGCGGCAAGTATCGCCGCGGCGAACATTGGGGCTATGAGGTGCGGGCTTCGAGCGCCGCCGCCAGCGGAAATCGCAGCTACGCGGCATGGGCCAGTGCCGGAGTGAAGCGCGCCGACGGCCAGCCATTCCCCCAACCGAACGCGTCGGCGCAGATGTGGGTACCGGTCGCGGGCGGCCCGGCGTTCCTGCTGGGCCCGAATTTTTACGCGGTGCGCAGCTACAACCCCTCGATGAACTACGCGCTGGCGATCTGCCATCTCGGCGACCGTATTTTGGGCGGCCCGCCGTTTATCCAGCCGTTCCCAGGCTCCGAGCGCGTCATGACACTCGCCGAAATCCAGGAGATGCAGACCCGCCTGACCAGGGCCGGCTTCGACACTGGCGGCACCGACGGCCGCGTCGGCAACGACACCATGAAGGCAGTGAAGGCCTATCAGACCAAAATGGGGCTGGCGCCGGCGGATGGTTACGGCGGGCTCAAGGTGCTGGCGCGGTTGCGGCAGGGACCGTGATGACGGCCGCGGCTGGCCTCACCCCTGCCTTACCGCGCCGCCCGCGTTCATGCCGCCGTCGATCACGAGTTCCGTTCCGGTGACATAGCGCGAGGCATCGGATGCCAGATACAGCACGCCGCTGGCGATTTCGATGGCGTGGCCGGCGCGGCCGAGCGGCGTTGCCAGTTTCGCACGTTCTTCCGGATCGATCGGGGCATTTTGTCCGCTGCCCGATGCTTCCGTTGGGATCTTGCCCCAGATCGGCGTGTCGATGATGCCGGGATGCACCGAATTGACCCGGATGCCATCGCCAAACGACGCGCACTCCATCGCGATCGCCTTGGCGAACAGCCGCACGCCGCCCTTGGTCGCGCAATATCCGGCCAGCGTTTGCGCACCGCGCAGCCCCGCCAGCGACGACATCATGATGATCGAGCCGCCACCGGTCCGTCGCATCAGCGGCAGCGAGTGTTTCACCGACAGAAATACACCATCCAGGTTGATCGCGGTCTGGCGCCGCCAGTCTTCCAGCGACATGTGGATGATCGACGGCACGGATATTCCGATGCCGGCGTTGGACACCAGGATGTCGAGCCGACCATAGCGTTTTCCGACGTCGGCGACCACTTCCTCCCAGCGCGGCTCGCTGGTGACATCCTGATGCAGGAACAACGCCTCGTGTCCGGCCTTCTTGATGCCGGCAACAATTTCGGGACCCTTGAGATCGTCGATATCGGTGACAACGACCCTGGCGCCTTCGCGCGCCAGCAACTCGGCGACCGCAGCGCCAATGCCTGATGAACCACCCGTGACCAGCGCGACCTTGCCCTCAACCTGCCTCGTCATATTCACTCCCGTTGTTATCATTGTTGTTGGCCTTACCGGATCATCGCCGGTCCCTGATCCGGCACCGCGACATCGGTCACGCGGAACTGCACCCGCTCAGTGCCTTGCCAACGGTCGACCGCGAGCGATCCCGCGACATGCAGGGGCTGGCCACGATGCTGGATCAGCGCATTGCCGAGCTTTTGCCCGATCGAACGAAACGCGATGCCGTTGACGATGGCGCCGTCGCCGGATTTGAACCGTAGCCGCAGATGCGCCTGCCCGACTTCATCGGCATAGACCAGTTGATGCGACGGCAGCGCCACCACGGGTTCGGGATTGCCGCTGCCGAAGGGGCCTGCACGATTGAGTATGGCGGCGAAATCCGGGGTCACGCTGCGCGCGCTGACGGCGCCGTCGATCAACAGTTCGTTTTCATGTCGCGAATTGGCGACGTCGGCGGCCAGCGCGCTTTCCATATAAGCGCGGAATTCCGCCAGTCGCTCTTTGCGTAGCGTGACGCCGGCGGCCATGGCGTGACCGCCGCCCTTCATCAACAGCCCCTCCTTGACAGCCTGCCGTACCGCCTTGCCGAGATCGACCCCGGAGATCGAACGGCCTGAGCCGGTGCCGATGCCGCCTGGCTCCAGCGCAATCGCAAAAGCCGGCCGCGAGAATTTTTCCTTCAGGCGTGACGCGACGAGCCCCACCACGCCGGGGTGCCAGCCCTCCGACGCTGTGACGATGACCGCGCCCTTGTCTTCCAGTCCGAGCGAAGCGAGCGCCTCGGCTTCGGCCTGCGCCTCCGCCATCTGCTCGATGACGCGGCGCTCGGTGTTGAGGCGATCGAGTTCGGCGGCAATCCCAGCGGCCTCCGAAACATCGCCTTCCAGCAATAGCCGCACCCCGAGATCCGCGCGTCCGATCCGTCCGCCCGCATTGATGCGCGGCCCCAGCATGAAGCCGAGATGCCAGGCTTCCGGCGGGCCGTTCAGCCGCGACACATCCATCAGTGCGGTAAGACCGACATGATCGCGCCGCCGCATCGCGATCAGGCCTTTGGCGACGAAAGCGCGGTTGAGCCCGGTCAAGGGCGCGACATCGGCGACGGTGCCGAGGGCGACGAGATGCAGCATGCCGAGCAGATCGGGCTCGGGCATTTCGGCGTCCCAGAAGCCGCGGCTGCGTAATTCGCGGTTGACCGCGACCAGCGTGACCAGCACGAGACCGATCGCGGCGAGATGACCAAGGCCGGAGAGATCGTCAGGCCGGTTCGGATTGACCAGCGCTTCGACCTCCGGCAGTTCGTCACCGGACTGGTGATGATCGATCACGACCACCGACATCCCGAGCCGCCGCGCTTCGGCCAGCGGCTCGAGGCTGGTGGTGCCGCAATCCACCGTCACCAACAGGGTGGCGCCCTTGCCGGCCAGCATGCGGATCGCCTCGGTATTGGGGCCGTAGCCTTCAAATATCCGGTCGGGAATATGAATCAGCGGATCGAGCCCGCAATGGCGCAGATGCCATGCCAGCAGCGCCGCCGAGGTGGCGCCGTCGACATCGTAATCGCCGAAGATCGCAACCTGCTCCCGGCGCGTGGCGGCATCCGCAATTCGCTTGGCGGCGGCTTCCATCTGGGTCACGGTGTAGGGATCGGGCATCATTTTGCGGATGGTCGGATCGAGAAAATCCGCGACTGCATCGAGTTCGACATCGCGCCCGGCCAGCACCCGCGCCAGCATTTCCGGCAATTGATAGCGCTGCGCAATCGCCAGCGCCCGCGACGCGCCCCGTGCATCCAGCCGGTCGCGCCACAACTTTCCGGTCGCCGAACGCGCGACGCCGAGAAACGCGGGGGGCGCCTCGACGGGCAATGCGGATGCGGGAAGTGTCATGATGCTTTCAGGCGATCGGGATCAAACGCGGTGTCGTTGGGATATCGTGCCCCGGATGCGGCGCGGGGCGCAAGCGGTGCGCGGCTAGGCCGGGACCGATACGACCGCCTTTGACGCTGTTGGTTCCCGGCTCTGCGGAGCAGTGCGAGGGCGCTGCTCCGCGGCCGGGACACGAAGGTCGTCAGCACCCCATCTTGTCGGCGATCCCGTTAAAATCCTTCGCGACGATGTCCCAGCTACCGGTCGCCTCGAAGTCGAATTTCTGCAGCGGGCCGTATTCGGTCGGTCGCGCCACGAATGCGGTCTTCAATCCGAGTTGCTGCGCGGCCTTCAAGTCCTGGTTATGCGCGGCCACCATCATCACCTGCTCCGGCGCCAGGCCGAGCAGTCTTGCCGCACCGAGATAGGTTTCCGGATCAGGCTTGTAGTGTTCGAACAACTCAGCCGACAGGATGAGGTCCCAGGGCATCCCGGCAAACTTCGCCATATTGGTCAGCAGCGCCACATTGCCGTTCGACAACGGCGAGATGATGTATTTCGTCTTCAGCCGCGTCAGCCCGGACACGGTGTCGGGCCAGGCATGAAGCCGGTGCCAGCCCATGGTGAGATATTTCAGGTCAGCCTCGGTCAGCCCCTCGATCGAAAATCGCGCCACCAGCTTTTCCAGCGATTGCCGGTGCAGCGTATCCAGGATCATGTAGCCGCGCTCGGGATGTTTTCTGACCTCATCCATCGAGGCGGCATAGACCGCGCGCCAGCCGTCGACCAGGGCGGTCCAGTCGGCCTTGATGCCGCGCATCTCGCTCCATTTGGTGAAATCGTTGATCAGGCTGGTGCGCCAGTCGACGCAAGTACCGAACACATCGAATACCAGGGCCTTCACCGGCGAATCACTGGACATATCCACTCCCTGTTCTTGTTCTTGGTCGCGCCGTGCCTAAAGCACTTTGCGGTATTGAATGAATCCGAGATTGTCGGCAACCCCGTCGTACAGCGCGCGTGCCTTGGTGTTGTCCGATTGCGTCAACCAGTAGACGCGGCTCGCACTCGCCGCCCGGGCCTTGTCGTAGACCGCCTCGATCAGTGCCCGTCCGAGCCCCCGGCCCCGCGCCGTTTCCGCGACAAACAGATCTTCCAGATAGCAGTATCGGTGCGGCGCCCAGGTCGAGCGATGAAACAGATAATGGGCGAACCCCGCCAGCTGGCCATCGACATAGCCGCCCAGCGCAAACATCGGCTCGTCCGGATCGTGAAACCGCATCCAGGCGAGGTCGCTGACGTCCTGCGTCAGCGACGTCTTGTAGAAGGCGAGATAGCCCGCCCATAACGGGTTCCACGCCTCGCGCTCGTCTTCACCAACCGGTCGTATCTGGACAGTGCCGGTCATATGTTGCTCAGTCGAGGTGGAATTTCTCGAGCTGCCGGTGTTCGGCCTTGATGTAACGCACCGTGCCGGTGACCGAGCGCATGACGACGGTTTCGGTCTCGATCACGCCCTTGCGGAATTTGACGCCCGACAGCAGCGAGCCGGTGGTGACGCCGGTTGCCGCGAACAGGCAGTCGCCTTTCGCCATGTCCTCGATGCCGTAAATCATGCGCGGATCGAGCACGCCCATCTTGTGGGCACGTTCGCGCTTCTCCTCGCTGTCGAGGATCAGGCGGCACTGCATCTGGCCGCCGATGCAGCGCAGCGCCGCCGCCGCCAGCACGCCCTCGGGCGCGCCGCCGGTGCCGATATACATGTCGACGCCGGTATTGTCGGGATCGGCGCAATGGATCACGCCGGCCACGTCACCGTCGGTGATCAGGCGCACCGCAGCACCGGTGCCGCGGACGGCGGCAATGATATCGGCGTGGCGCGGACGGTCGAGCACCAGCACGGTGATCGAGGAAGCATCGACTCCCTTGGCCTTGGCCAGACGGCGGACATTGTCGGCGGGCGAGGCGTCGAGCTCGACGACGCCCTTCTTGTAACCGGGACCGACCGCGATCTTCTGCATGTAGACATCGGGCGCATGAAGCAGCGTGCCGCCATCGGCCATCGCCATGGTCGCGATCGCGCCCGGCATGTTCTTGGCGCACAGCGTGGTGCCCTCGAGCGGGTCGACGGCGATATCGACCTGCGGGCCGGCATTCATGCCGACCTTCTCGCCGATGAACAGCATCGGCGCCTCGTCGCGCTCGCCCTCGCCGATCACGACCGTGCCTTCGATCGGCAGCTTGTTGAGCTCGCGGCGCATCGCGTCGACCGCGGCCTGGTCGGCCTCTTTCTCCTTGCCATGGCCGCGCAGCCTTGCAGCCGACACCGCCGCGCGCTCCGTCACCCGCACGATCTCGAGCGTCAGGATGCGCTCGAGCAGCAACTGCGGCGGAACAGAAATATGGGTCGACATCGGCAAACTCCCTAAGACGTCACTGCGGGTCTGGCGACCCGTACAATCGTTTTACGCGCCGTCCGTTCGGACGCTGCGTCAGTTCTTTTCGATCCGTATCACCTGCGGCCGGCCGCTGATGACCTTGTCGCGCTGTACCGCCTGCAGCGCGCGATAGACCGCATCCTCGCTGGTGGCGTAGGTAATCAGGATGACCGGCACCGGCGAAGCTTTCTTCGTCGCGCCGTCCGCGTCAACGCCATCGGGATGGCGCTGCACGATCGACTCGAGCGAGATTTTCTGCTCCGCCAGCCTCGTGGCAATGGTGGCGGCGGTGCCGGCAAGATCCCGCGCCATCAACCGGATATAATAGCCGCCCTCATGGCGCTCCATCGGCGCCTTTGCGGTCACCCGCAATTTCTTGACCGGACGCCCGAACGGATTGGCGCGGATGCCGCGCGCGACATCCGCAATGTCGGCGACCACGGCCGACGCGGTCGCAGCACCGCCGGCGCCCGGACCCACCAGCGTGATCGGCGGAATGCCCTCGCCATCGATCGTCACCGCATTGGTGACGCCCATTACCTGTGCGATCGAGGACGATTTCGGCACCATGGTCGGATGCACGCGCTGTTCGATGCCCTTGGCGGTCCGCACGGCGACCCCGAGCAGTTTGACCCGGTAACCCAGTTCTTCGGCGGCGCGCAGATCTTCCGGCGCGATCGAGGAAATGCCTTCGACATAGACTGAGCTCTGCGCCACCTTGGTGCCGAAGGCGAGACTGGCCAGAATAGCGAGCTTCTGCGCGGTGTCGTGGCCATCGACGTCGAACGACGGATTGGCCTCGGCATAACCGAGCCGCTGCGCGTCCTTCAGGCATTCGGCGAACGACAGGCCCTCCTGTTCCATCCGCGTCAGGATGTAATTGCAGGTGCCATTGAGAATGCCGTAGACGCGGTTGATGCCGGTGCCGGCCAGACCCTCGCGCAGGGTCTTGATCACGGGAATCGCGGCGCCGACCGCCGCCTCGAAGTTCAGCGCGCCGCCATGTTTTTCGGCCGCCTTCGCCAGCCGCAATCCATGCCTGGCGATCAGCGCCTTGTTGGCGGTCACCACCGATTTGCCGGATTTCAGCGCCGCCTCGATCGCAGCCAGCGCGGGATCGCCGGAGCCGCCCATCAACTCGACGAAGCAATCGATGCCGGGATCGTTGGCCAGCGCCAGCGGGCTCCTGGCCCATGCGATGCCGCGCAGGTCGAGCCCGCGCTTCTTCACCTTGGAGCGCGCGGTCACCGCGACCACGCGCACGCCGCGTCCGCAGCGCGCCGACAAGGTCCGGCTCTGCTGTTCGATGAGGCGGACGACTTCGGCGCCAACAGTGCCGAGCCCCGCAATACCCACTTTCAAGGGTGCGACCATGATCAGAAAAACCTGAAAGAGAAACTCAGACTAGGGATGACCTGGCCCGAAAACCGGAACTCCACTTTTCGGGGTCATGCCTATCGCCGGTTGGCGAGAGGAACCACGTTGTGCAACGTTTCAAGCCCGCTTTCAAGGAAGCGGCGCACGCCGCGTGCGGCCTGGCGGATCCGCTGCTCGTTTTCCACCATGGCGATACGGACATACCCCTCGCCGTGCTCGCCGAAGGCCACCCCCGGCGATACCACTACGCCCGATTTCTCGACCAGCAGGGTCGCGAACTGCATGCTGCCGACCTCGCGGAACGCTTTGGGCAGGGGCGCCCAGGCGAACATCGAGGCTTCCGGCGCCGGAATATCCCAGCCGGCGCGGCCGAAGGAATCCACCAGCGCATCCCGGCGCTTGCGATAGGTATCGCGCATCTCGCGGATGCAGTCGTCGGGACCGTTCAATGCCGCGGTCGCCGCGACCTGGATCGGCGTGAAGGCGCCATAATCGAGGTAGGATTTGACCCGCGCCAGTGCTGCGATGATGCGTTCGTTGCCGACGGCGAAGCCCATCCGCCAGCCGGCCATCGAGAATGTCTTCGACATCGATGTGAATTCGACGGTCACGTCGATCGCGCCGGGAACCTGCAGCACCGAGGGCGGCGGGTTGTTCTCGTCGAAATAGACCTCGGCATAAGCGAGATCCGACAGGATGAAAATCTCGTGCTTCTTCGCGAATGCCACCAGATCCTTGTAGAAGTCGAGGCTCGCGACATAGGCGGTCGGATTGGAGGGATAGCAGACCACAAGCGCCAGCGGCTTCGGGATCGAATGGATGATGGCGCGCTCCACCGCCTCGAAGAATTGCGGCGTCGGTTCCGAGGGAACCGAGCGGATCACGCCGCCGGCCATCAAGAACCCGAAAGCATGGATCGGATAGCTCGGATTGGGGCACAGAATGACATCGCCCGGCGCGGTGATCGCCTGCGCCACGTTCGCAAACCCCTCCTTCGAGCCCAGCGTGGCGACGATCTGGGTTTCCGGATTGAGTTTCACGCCAAAACGCCGGCCGTAGTAGGCGGCTTGCGCCTTGCGCAGGCCGGTGATGCCGCGCGAGGCCGAATAGCGGTCGGTCCGAGGCTTGCCCAGGGTCTCCTTGAGCTTTTCGATCACATGAGGCGGCGTCGGCAGATCGGGATTGCCCATGCCGAGATCGATGATGTCGGCCCCGGCATTCCGTGCCGCTGCCTTGGCCCGGTTGACCTGCTCGAACACGTAGGGCGGCAGACGGCGAATGCGGTAAAATTCTTCCATCGGTCTCATAGCTCCGGAGCCGGGTCGCGGCAGGAATCGCCAGCATGGCTTGCATCGCCGCGGAACTCGATTCCACACAAAAGGCATGCTCGTTCAATGATTTAGGGCAAATTCCGCGCCAAACCTCTGAATCGGGATTGTTTTACCACGCGGGCCCGGCTGCGCCAGCCGAATTAGCGCAACCGGCTCACTTTGCGGCGGAGTTTTTGGCTGCTGTCGACGCCTGCCGATCCCGGGCGGCCGCCAATTCGCGCAGGGCCTGCGCCTGTTCGGCCGGCGCCATTGCTGCCGCGTCGCGTTCGGGAGGCAGGTCATGAACCGGTAGGTAGGTGCCGGCCTCCTTGGGCCGCGCCGGAGCGTCAGCCGGCGTGCCGACCAACGGCATATCCGCGATCGATGTCGCGCAGCCGCCGAGCGCCAGTGCCGACAGCAGGAGCGCTACCGTCATCACCACCCTGATGTGCCGATCGATTGTCATCCCCAGCGGAAATCCCCATTTGCTCCGCTGGTATGAGCCTTGCAGCGGCAAAACGTCAAATCTTTCCCCACCATTCAAACCATTGTCGCCCGAAACGATTAAAGCCGGAACAACAAAGCCGAGCGTTGGGGCCTCAATATGTCGGAACCGGGAAATCTTATCGCAGTGCAGCAGGTGCAATGCAGAAGATTAACCCTTGATCGCCCGCGCCGATTGCGCGCGGTGACGAACTGGAAATGAACCTATAGTGTCTGCTCATGAGTGAAGTCGCCAGCGAAACCAACGCCACGAAAAAATTCGATCCCGAAGCCTTCGCGATGAACCTTGCGAAGGCGATGGAGAGCAGCGGCCAGGCGCTCGCGGCCTACCTGAAGCCGCGCGAGAATGGCGAAGCCCGGGACAAACCGCCCAACGAAATCGGCGAGGTAGTGAAGACGTTTTCCGCGGTGGCGGAATATTGGTTGTCGGACAACCAGCGATCGGCGGACCTGCAGGCCAGGATCGCCAAGGCCTATATCGATCTCTGGGGATCATCGGCACGCCGGCTTGCCGGCGAAGCGGCGACGCCCGCGATCGAGCCATCGCCGCGCGACAAGCGGTTCAAGGATCCGGAGTGGAAATCGAACCAGTTCTTCGATTTCGTAATGCAACTCTATCTGCTCACCACGCAGTGGGCGCAGGATCTGGTGCGCAACGCCGAAGGCCTCGACGACCACACCCGCAAGAAGGCGGAATTCTACGTCCTGCAGATCACCAATGCGCTGGCGCCGTCGAATTTCGTCCTCACCAATCCGGAAGTGCTGCGCGAGACGTTGGCCTCCAGCGGAGACAACCTCGTTCGCGGCATGAAGATGCTGGCGGAGGACATCGAGGCCGGACACGGCACACTGCGGATCCGTCAGTCCGATCCCGCCAATCTCGCGGTTGGCGTCAACATGGCGACGACGCCGGGCAAGGTGATCTTTCAGAACGAGCTGATGCAGTTGATCCAGTACACGCCCTCGACGGAAACCGTGCTGCGCACGCCGCTTCTGATAGTGCCGCCGTGGATCAACAAGTTCTACATTCTCGATCTCAAGCCGGAGAAATCCTACATCAAGTGGTGTGTCGATCAGGGCGTCACCGTGTTCGTGATCTCCTGGGTCAACCCGGACAAGAAGCTCGGCCAGAAGACCTTCGAAGACTACATGAAGCAGGGCCCGCTCGCGGCGATGGACGTCATCGAACAGGTGACCGGCGAGATGAAGGTCCACACCGCGGGCTATTGCGTCGGCGGCACCCTGCTCGCTTCGACGCTGGCATGGCTTGCGGACAAGCGACGTGTGCGCGTGACATCCGCAACCTTCTTTGCCGCGCAGGTCGACTTCACCCATGCCGGCGATCTTCTGGTGTTCGTCGACGAACACCAGATTTCGGCGCTGGAGCGCGATATGCAGGCGTCGGGCGTGCTCGAAGGCGGCAAGATGGCGATGGCCTTCAACATGCTGCGCTCCAACGACCTGATCTGGTCCTATGTCGTCAGCAACTACCTGAAGGGACAGCCGCCCTCCTCGTTCGATCTCCTGCACTGGAATTCGGACGCGACGCGGATGCCGGCGGCGAACCATTCCTACTATATGCGCAACTGCTATCTGGAGAACCGGCTGTCCACCGGCAGCATGGTGCTCGACAATACGCTGCTCGACCTGTCGAAGGTGAAGGTGCCGGTCTACAATCTGGCGACCCGCGAGGATCACATCGCGCCGGCGGACTCTGTGCTGTACGGCTCGCAGTTCTTCGGCGGCCCGGTGAGGTATGTGCTGGCGGGGTCCGGGCATATCGCCGGCGTGGTCAACCCGCCGGCGTCGGGAAAATATCAGTACTGGACCAACGACAATATCAGGGACATTTCGCTGGCGGACTGGCTCAAGGGCGCGCAGGAGCACAAGGGCTCGTGGTGGCCGGACTGGCACCAATGGCTCGAGAGCATCGACGCCGAGACGGTGCCGGCGCGGCCGGTCGGCACCGCGGCGTTGCCGCCGATCGAAGACGCGCCGGGCAGCTACGTCCGGGTTCGCGCGTAGCGCTATCTTCCGCGATTAGGCTATAACCATCCCGGCCCCGTGGCCCGGATTCGCAATTGAGTGAGGGGAACCCATGACGCGTGAAATTTTCTGGCTGACGCTGACGGTGATTTTGACCGGCGTGATGTGGATCCCCTACGTGGTCAACCGCTGTCAGATTCGCGGGCTCTCCGGCGCAATGGCCAACCCGGCACGCAACGACAAGCCGCATGCCGAATGGGCCAATCGCATGATGTTCGCGCATGACAACGCGGTCGAGAACCTCATCATCTTCGCGCCACTGGTGTTGATCCTCGACTCGATGGACTATTCGACGAAATGGACCGTTCTGGCCTGCGCGGTGTACTTCTGGTCTCGCGTCGCGCATCTGATCGTCTACACGTTCGGCCTGCCGGTGTTCCGCACGCTCGCCTTCACCGTCGGCTTCTTCGCGCAGGCCGTGCTGGTGCTGGCGATTTTCAAGATCCTGTAATTCTTGTCCCGGACGCGGTGCAGCGTTCTTCGCGCTGCTCCGCAGAGCCGGGACCCAGCCCCACTCACGGGTTTGACGATGGACCCTGGACGCCGCGCATCGCCTGAGCGTTGCGCTGCGTTCGGGGCACGAACCAATATCAAGGGCTCTTCCGGGCCATCACGAACAGCATCTCGGCCCATTCATCATCAAAACCCCTGACTTCGCCCTTCTCGATCGCCAATGAACTCCAGGTACCGGCGCTGGCGTAGGTTTCGCGCAGCCATTCCGGCGACGGATAATTGTAGTAGCGATTGAGCGTGTCCCGCCCGTCCTCCTCGCCGGCCTTGAAGCTGGCGTAGAAATGGCCGCTGGGCTTCAATGCGCGCCAGATCAGCGACAGCACTTCAGCAAGTTCCGGTCGCGGGACGTGCAGCAGGCACGCGTTGGCCCAGACGCCGTCATAGGCCTCGACCTTGTCGAGGTCATGGAACAGCAGCGTCTCGACCGGGCGGCCGAGACGGCGTGAAGCCTCGGCCGCCAGTTCCGGCGAACCGTCGGTGGGACGAACATCGAATCCCGCGGCCAGCATCTGCGCGGAATCGGCGCCGGCGCCGCATCCGAGTTCGAGAATGCTTGCGCCTGATGGCAACACCGCGAGAAAGCGGTTGATCCGTGTCTGGCGCGAGGTGATCTCGCGCCCGGCATAGGCCTGCGCGTTGCTGCGGTAGAACTGAAGCGTATCTTCGTCCACGGCGGCTCCTCGGCACTTACGGAAACAGCGCGATCTGCTCCAGCCCGGCGGCTTCGGGCAGCCCGAACATCAGGTTCATGTTCTGGATCGCCTGCCCTGCCGAGCCCTTCACCAGATTGTCGAGCACCGAAATGACGATGGCACGGTTCTTGATGCGGTCGGCAAACACCCCGATCTGCACATAGTTCGAACCGCGCACATTCTGGGTCTGCGGCAGCACGCCCTTTTTCGCGACATGCACGAAGGGTTCGTCCTTGTAGGCCGTGGCCAGCGCCGCACGCAGATCGTCCGCGCTCGCCCCGTCGAGCTTGACGTAGGAGGTGCAGAGTTCACCCCGGCTCATCGGAATGAGGTGCGGCGTGAAATTGACCGTCACGGCCGAGCCCGCTGCGACGCCAATCTCCTGCTCGATCTCCGGCGCATGCCGATGCGTGCCGATCGAATAGGGAGAAAGTCCCTCGCCGGCTTCGCTGAATAGCGTGTTCTGCTTCAGCCCGCGGCCGGCGCCGGTGACGCCAGATTTGGCGTCGATGACGATGTCGTCGACATCGATCAGTCCGGCTTTCGCCAGCGGCACCAGCGCCAGCAGCGCCGCCGTCGGATAGCAGCCGGGACAGGCGACCAGCCGCGCCGCAGCGATCTTCTCGCGGTAGAATTCGGTCAAGCCGTAGACGGCTTCGCCCTGAAGCTTCGGCGCGCGGTGCTCGTGACCGTACCATTGTGCGTAGGTGTTCATGTCGCGCAGCCGGAAATCCGCCGACATGTCGAGGATCTTGATGGCTGGATTGGCTGAGAGCACCGCCGCGATGATTTCCTGCGTGGTGCCGTGCGGCAACCCGCACAAGACGGCGTCGAGACCGGTCCAGTCGACCTTTTCCCATTCCACCAGCTTCGGCAGGTCCAGCATGAAGAAATGCGGAAATACGTCCGCCATCGCCTTGCCGGCATGGGTGTTGGCGGTGAGCGCGGTAATTTCGGCATTCGGATGCCGCGCGAGCAGGCGCACCGCGTCGGCGCCGGTGTAGCCGGACGCACCCAGAATACCGATCTTCTTCTTCGTGCTCATCACGTCACTCCTTCTGGGGTCGTCTTAGCACTCAATTATGTCGCCTGGCTCTCGAACAATTGCGGACGCAACCCGCGCATTTCGCAGGCCAGAACCTTTGCTGCCGCCTCCTGCTGCCCGGCGAGCGCGGTCGCAATGGCGACGTAGTCGGTATCGGATTTGTGCTGGTTGAGCTTGAAGCTGCCCTCCACCACCTCGACCGTCATGACGAGGCCCACGATGGCTTTTTTCATCGCATCCAGCCGTCCCGCCGTCATCTTCGACGACAGCCATGGCGGTTTCGGCGCCAGCCATCTCTCGAATTTTGCGCTCAGCGCGTCGAGATGGCGGCCGAGTTCATCGTCGGACTGTTTTCGAACGGTGCCGGTGAGGTGGGCGGCCTGATACAGCCAGGTCGGCACCTGGTCCGGCGACGCGTACCAGTCGGGCGAGACATAGGCGTCGGCGCCGTTCACGGCCATCAGCCAGGACGAGGTCCCGTCGGCAAAGCCCGCCAGCGCATTGTGGCGCGCGACATGAAATGCCGCCAGCGGTGTGCCGTCGTCGGCATAGTCGAGATAAAACGGCAGCGACGAAGCGACCGGCTTGCTGCCGTCCCATGCGCAGACCGTGCCGAATCCGCGCGCCTCCGCAAACGCGAGGCTGGCGGCGCGATCGGGCTTGAACATCGGGGGCGTATACATCGCAAACTCCGGCTTGATGGTGGAGCCGCCGGGGTAAGGTCACGCTGCAGGAAGGAAGTGCCGCGGATCGGATCCGGCGGCAGGGGCGACAATCTCAGACGCTGAGGTCCGCCCATACCGCTGAGGCGCGGCGGCGGCGAGCGATTGAGCTGGTCACAGCGTTGATCATGGCCGCGGGCTATAAGGGGCGGTGCCCTTTCCGTCAAGATCTGACGTCATTCCGGGATGGTCCGAAGGACCAGAGCCCAGGTGCGCAATTGCGCACCGGGGAATCTCAAGGTTACAATTTCCGGATTCCGGGTTCGCGCGCATGCGCGCCCCGGAATGACTGGAAGTTAGATCACCGGGCTCCACGGCGCCGGCACCAACCGGTAGCCATTGCCATCCTTCTCGACAAAACCATTGGCCGGGAACGGATAATGGAAGCCCTGGACCCGCATCTTGTCGGCCACCAGCATGTCGTAAACCTTGCGGCGGGTCGCTTCCGCCATCGCCGGATCCTGGTCGAACATCAGGTGCCAGCCGGGATTGGTCACGAACAGCGCCGGGAGGTTGGTCACATCGGACTGGATGAACACCTTGTCGGAACCCGACGAGAGAATGAACGAAGTGTGTCCCGGCGTGTGGCCCAGCGTAGCGACCGCCTGCAGCCCCGGGGCAACATCCTTGCCGGTTTCATAGGGCGTCACCTTCTTCTTCAGTCCCGCGTCGAAAACGCGACGGGCATTGGCGAACACGCCCTTCATGCGGTCCGTGGTCTGCTTGGCCATTTCGCCATCGTCCATGAAATACTTCCACTCGGCGGCCGGCACCAGCACCTCGGCGTTGGGAAACGCCGGCATGTTGTCCGCCGTCAGCAGGCCGTTGATATGGTCGCCGTGAAAATGCGAGATGACCACGAGATCGACGGCTTTGGCATCGAGCCCGGCGGCGGCCATGTTGCTGGCGAACTGCCCGACATTGCCCTTGCTCGAGGCAAAGGCCGCCGGGCCGTTGCCGGTGTCGACGACCACCAGCTTGCCGCCGGTATTGATGACCAGGGGCGCGAACTGGATGCTCATCCGGTCTTTCGGCATGAACGCCTTTTCGAGCGCGGCGTTGACTTCGTCCTTTTTCACGTTGAGTACGAAGGTGTCGCCGAGCGCAAAATTGTTGACGCCATCGGAGACGACATTCACCTGGGCGTCGCCGACCTTGTAGCGGTAAAAACTGGGCGCCTGCTTGTCGGCCAAAGGCGCGGCGGCTTTGGCAAAGGCGCTCGGCAGCAAGGGCGTGGCAGCAAGCGCGGCGGCTCCCGCGAGCGCATGACGTCGTGTCAGTTCCATGGTGATGTCTCCCTGCAAGTTGGATCGATGACGTGCGGATTTCCCGGTTTCTCGGCCCTGTTTCCAGGCGGGGTGTCGGGCCGACTTCTACCAGCGTTCTGAAGGCAATGCGATCACGCCGGCGCGGGCGCAACGCTCGGCATCCAAGGGGGCTAACACCCCGGCACGCGGCTTATTCCCAGCCGACCGCGGGGCGACCTCAGACCGCCCGCCACAGCCATCCCGCGATATGGGCCATCACGTCGCCGAACAGCAGCAGCACCGCCGACCAGACCAGCGCGGACGAAAAATTCGCGATCTGAAATCGCAAATACGGCATCTCGAATATCCCGGCGGCGAGCGGCACCGAGGCCCGCAACGGTCCGAAAAACCGTCCGATGAAAATGCTGGGCACGCCCCAGTCTTTCACGAAAGCCTCGCCGCGCGGCAATAACTCCGGGTAGCGCGACAGCGGCCACATCTCGGCGACGTGTTCCTTGTATTTGAAGCCGAACCAGTAGGAGACCCAGTCGCCAAGGGCGGCGCCCAGCCCGCCGGCCAGCCAGACCGGCCAGAAGCTGATACCGCTGACGCCGATCAGCGCACCGATCGCGACCAGTGCCCCCCAGGCCGGAACCAGCAGCGATAGAAAGGCGAGCGATTCGGCGAACGCCAGCACAAATACGATGGGAGCGGCCCAGACCTGATGGTCGCGCACGAACGAAGCCAAAGCGCGCGTAAAATCTTCCATATCTGGAAAGCCTTCCCCAACCCCGGCCATTCGAGCGGGCATTGAGCCTTTCTGCGTTCGCAATGCAAGAACAGGTAGACCAACCCGTTCCGCGACATCAAGTCACAAAGGCGGCGACCGCACGTGAATTGCACTCCCGTGTAACAAGCTGCCGCGCCGTCACTTTTTGAGCTCAACCGTGGCATAGTCAGACAGACCGATTCGCTGCGCCCCAGGCGCGCGCAACACATGAAGAGCTATGGCCAAATCACTGAAATCAGCTGCTAAAACCAAAGCCGACAGCGATCTGTTCGGGACTACCGAGCCGAAGGGCCCCGCGCCCCTCACGGTCGCCGCGCGCGGCGCCAGCGCCGAGGCCGGCTACACCGCGGCAGATATCGAGGTACTCGAGGGCCTCGAGCCGGTGCGGCGCCGGCCCGGCATGTATATCGGCGGCACCGACGAGAAGGCGCTGCATCATTTGTTCGCCGAAGTCATCGACAATTCCATGGACGAGGCGCTGGCGGGGCATGCGACCTTCATCGAGGTCGAACTCGGCGCCGACGGCTTTTTGACCGTGTCCGACAATGGCCGCGGCATTCCGGTGGACCCGCATCCGAAATTTCCGAAGAAATCGGCGCTCGAAGTCATCATGTGCACGCTGCATTCCGGCGGCAAGTTCGATTCCAAGGTCTACGAGACCTCCGGCGGCCTGCACGGCGTCGGCGTCTCCGTGGTCAACGCGCTGTCCTCGCGGCTCGAAGTCGAGGTCGCGCGCAGCCAGAAGCTCTATCGCATGGCGTTCGAGCGCGGCCATCCCAAGGGCAAGCTCGAAGACCTCGGCAAGATCAACAACCGCCGCGGCACCCGGATCCGGTTCAAGCCGGACACCGAGATTTTCGGCGCCAGGGCCGTCTTCAAGCCGCAGCGGCTGTTCAAGATGGCGCGATCCAAGGCCTATCTGTTCGGCGGCGTCGAAATCCGCTGGCGCTGCGACCCGTCGCTGCTGAAGGGCCTCGACGACGTGCCGGCCGAGGACAGCTTTCATTTCGCCGGCGGATTGAAGGATTATCTGGCCGCGGCCGTCCATGCCGACACCCTGGTGCATCCGGATATCTTCTCGGGCAAATCCGGCCGGGTCGGCGCCCATGGCGCCTGCGAATGGGCGGTGGCCTGGACCGCCGACGCCGACGGCTTCCTGTCGTCGTACTGCAACACGGTGCCGACCCAGGACGGCGGCACCCACGAATCCGGCATGCGCAGCGCGATGCTGCGCGGCCTGAAGGATCACGCCGAGCGCGTCGGCCAGGGCAAGCGCGCCGCCTCCATCGTCTCCGAAGACGTCATGGTGGGCGCAGCCGTGATGCTCTCGGTGTTCGTGCGCGAGCCCGAATTCCAGGGCCAGACCAAGGATCGCCTCGCCACCGCGGAAGCCCAGCGCATCGTCGAGCAGGCCATCAAGGACCCGTTCGACCATTGGCTGTCGGGCAATCCCCTGCAGGCCAACAAGCTCCTGGACTTCGTCGTCGAGCGCGCCGACGAGCGGCTGCGCCGCCGCGCCGAAAAGGAAATCTCGCGCAAGACCGCGACCAAGAAAGCTAGACTTCCCGGAAAACTCGCTGACTGCTCCAACAGCGCCCAGGAAGGCTCCGAACTGTTCATTGTCGAGGGCGACTCGGCCGGCGGCAGCGCCAAGCAGGCGCGCGACCGCAAGACCCAGGCCATCCTTCCGCTGCGCGGAAAAATCCTCAACGTCGCCTCCGCCACCAGGGACAAGATGACCGCCAACGCACAGTTGGCCGATCTGATGCTGGCGATCGGCTGCGGCACCGGCCCGCAATACCGCGAGGAGGACCTGCGCTACTCCCGCATCATCATCATGACCGACGCCGACGTCGACGGCGCGCATATCGCTTCGCTGTTGATCACCTTCTTCTACCGGACGATGCAGCCCCTGATCGACCAGGGCCACCTCTACCTCGCGGTGCCGCCGCTCTACCGGCTGACCCATGGCGCCAAGACGATCTACGCCCGTGACGACGCCCACAAGGACCAGCTCCTGAAGAGCGAGTTCAACGCCAATGCCAAGGTCGATGTCGGCCGCTTCAAGGGGCTCGGCGAAATGATGCCGGCGCAATTGAAGGAAACCACCATGGACCCGGCCAAACGCACCTTGCTGCGCGTGGTGCTGCTGACCGAAGACCGCGAGGGCACCGCCGATTCGGTCGAGCGCCTGATGGGCACCAGGGCCGTGGCGCGCTTCGCCTTCATTTCCGACAAGGCCGAAGTCGCCAGCGAGGTTCTGCTGGACGTCTAGCGCCGGGCAGCGCCGAAAACGGCCGAATTCCACCTTCTGCGAGGCGAATTCGCCGTTTTTATCGACTTTCTCCCTTTTCGTTTTCCGGCGGGTGTGGTTCCCCCGCAACAGCATTTTTGACGAAACCGGCTATAGTTTTCGGGACAGTTCGAGATTCTGGGAATCGAAATTTAACGCTGGTCGGGATCGACCGCCAATTACTGGGGATTGTACGATGAAGAAACTGGTCCTGGCTTTAGCCGCGGTTGCCACATTCTCCGCCCCGGCGCTCGCCGCCGACTTGCGTGCCAAGGCGCCGATGCGCGCTGCTCCGGTTGCCTATGCTCCTTCCTGGACCGGCTTCTGGATTTCGGGTGGCTTCGGTTATGGAATGGCCCAGCTTGAGCACGCCGAATACAATCTTCCCGCCCCGTTAGCGAATGGGCTGCAGGTAAGCACTGGTCAGGACGCGAGTGGAAAAGGTTGGCTGGCCAAGGTTGGCGCCGGCGCCGACTACCAGTTCGCTGGACCGATGGGCAATTGGGTCATCGGCGCGTTTGCGGACGCGGATTGGTCCAACATCGGTGGCCAGTACAGCATGAACGTTGCGGGCGTTCCCGGAGCCCTCATTGCAGCGTCGAATCTTACAGGCCAATTCAGGAACGACTACTCTTGGGCCGTAGGCGCGCGCATTGGTTACGTCGCCCTTCCGGGACTTCTGACCTACTTCAACGCCGGCTATACCCAGGCGCATTTTGAACAAACCAACTACTTCAATACCAACAATCCCGCCGCACCGCTCGCGACCGGCATCTCGCTGGGAAGCCACACCCGGAATGGTTACTTCCTTGGTGGCGGCACGGAATACGCCGTAAGCCAGCTTCCTGGGCTGTTCTGGAAGAACGAAGTTCGTTTCTCTGACTTCGGCAACCAGACCCACACCCTCGTTTGTACGACCGGCGTTGGCTGCGGCGTTGGCAATGTCTTGACCCAGACGAGCCGCTTCTACGAGCAAAAGGCGACCACCGAGCTCGTCTACCGCTTCAACTGGGGTGGCCCGGTCGTCGCGAAGTACTGATCTCTCCTCCCGGAAGACCAACTCGAAAGCCCCGGCGTTTGCCGGGGCTTTTTTGTGATCGATGCGCCTTCCAAGTCGTCGCCTTCCCCTTGCCCTGCATGTGCAGGCACTGCACTCTGGCCGCAGCGCGATATCCCGCGACCACCGGAAGGCGAACCCATGCGCAGCGGGCTTACAATCATCGGCTTCCTCGCGCTCGCGGTCGGGCTGCTGTGGATCGGTCAGGGCACCGGCGTGATCGCCTGGCCGGCATCCAGTTTCATGATCAAGCAGACCCAGTGGGCCTGGTACGGCGCGGCGCTGGCCGGGCTAGGGCTGATCCTGATCTGGCGCGGCAGGCGCTGAATTCGTAGGGTGGGCAGAGGCGCGCTTCGCGCCGTGCCCACCATTGCGCAAAAGATTGAAGATGGTGGGCACGGCGCAAGCGCGCCTTTGCCCACCCTACCGACTCAATCGCAAGGACCACACATGGCAACCAAACTCTTCGATCTCTCGGGCAAGGTGGCTGTCGTCACCGGCGGCAATGGCGGCATCGGGTTCGGCATGGCGCGGGGGCTGGCGGAAGCCGGCGCCGATATCGCGGTGGTCGGGCGCAACGAGGCGAAATCGACCGCCGCGGCCGCCGAACTCAAGGCGTGCGGCGTCAGGGCGATCGCCGTCACCGCCGACGTCACCGACAAGGCTGATGTCGGAGCCATGGTCGAACGCGTCGCAAAAGAGTTCGGCCGCATCGACATTCTCGTCAACAATGCCGGCATCAACATCCGCAAGCCGCCGCACGCGCTCGAACTCGAGGA
>NZ_JAUYAN010000046.1 GCF_030693485.1 Bradyrhizobium sp.
CCTGATCTCGTGCTCCGGCAGGTCGATCAGTTCGCGGCCCTTGAAGTGGATGCTGCCCGACGGATGCGACGCGGTCGGATACGGCAGCAGCTTCAGGATCGACAACGCGCTGACGGATTTGCCGGAACCGGATTCGCCGACTAGCGCCACGCACTGGCCGCGCCTGATCTCGAAGGAAATGTGGTCGACCGCGACCGTGGTGCCGCTCGGCTGGTGAAACGCCACCGAGAGATCGCGGACGTCGAGCAAGAGCTGGTTGATGGCGTCCATTACGACGGGCCTCGGGTTGGACCAAAACGACTTTGTCGTTTACTCATCTCGCCCGTCCTGTCGGCCAAGCAAATTCACGTCGATCTCGCTTTCCGCGTGATCGACAGGTTGGTCAGGTTTCGAAGCTGTATTGAGCTTCGTTTGATGCTCGATTATGACGGTCACCAATGAAGATGGATTGATCCCTTCCCGCAATTCCCCGGGAAGTTTCGAAGCTGGATAATGTCTTGTGATAAAGGTGGTCATGGGGCACCTACCTGAACGTCTTGCGCGGATCGAAGGCGTCGCGGACGCCCTCGCCGATGAAGATCAGCAGCGACAGCATGATGGCGACCGCGAAGAAACCGGTGAAGCCGAGCCACGGCGCCTGCACATTGGCCTTGCCCTGCGACAGCAATTCGCCGAGCGACGGCGAACCCGGCGGCAGGCCGAAGCCGAGGAAGTCGAGCGCGGTCAGCGTCATCACCGACGACGACACGATGAAGGGCAGGAAGGTCATGGTCGCGACCATGGCGTTCGGCAGCAGGTGCCGGAACATGATCTTGGCATTGGAGACGCCGAGCGCGCGCGCCGCCATGATGTATTCGAAATTGCGCCCGCGCAGAAATTCCGCGCGCACCAGCCCGACCAGCGACACCCATGAGAACAGCAACAGGATTCCGAGCAGCACGAAGAAACCGGGCACCAGCACCGACGACAGGATCAGCAGCAGATAGAGCGAGGGAATGGCACTCCACACCTCGATGAAGCGCTGAAAGCCGAGATCGACCCAGCCGCCGAAATAGCCCTGCACGCCACCGGCGGCGACGCCGATGATCGAGGAGATGATGGTCAGCGAAAGCCCGAACAGCACCGAGATGCGGAAGCCGTAGATCAGCCGCGCCACCACGTCGCGGCCCTGGTCGTCGGTGCCGAGCCAGTTGTATTCGAGATCGCGGCAGCCCGTGAGGCCCTTCTTCTGCACCACCTCCTTGCACTGCGCTTCCGTCAGCATCCAGGTCGGCTTCGAGGGCGCCGGGGTCGGCAGATCGAGATTGTGGGTATGGTAGGAATAGCGGATCAGCGGCCACACCACGGTGCCGCCCTTGTCGGCGATCAGCTTCTGCAGATAGGGATCGCGGTAGTCGGCGGCGGTTTCGAAATCGCCGCCGAAGGTGGTTTCGGAATAGCTGATGAAGGCCGGGAAATACAGCTTGCCATCGAACTTGATCAGGAACGGGCGGTCATTGGCGATCAGTTCCGCGAACAGCGAGATGAAGAACAGGATCAGGAAGATCCAGAACGACCAGTAGCCGCGGCGGTTGGATTTGAAATTCTGCCAGCGGCGCCGGTTGAGCGGCGACGGCGAGAAGCGGTGGCGCGTCATCGGCGCGGCCTCGCCGAGCGGCGACTGCATGGTGGTTTCAATCGGCTGCGGCGCAGTGAGGGTCATCAGACTTCCCGCGCCTCGAAATCGATTCGGGGATCGATCCACATATAGGCGAGGTCGGAGACCAGGTTGATCACGAGTCCGACCAGCGAAAAGATGAACAGCGTGCCGAACACCACGGGATAATCCCGGTTCAGCACGCTCTCGAAGCCGAGCAGGCCGAGCCCGTCGAGCGAAAAGATGGTTTCGATCAAGAGCGAGCCCGAGAAGAAAGCGTGGATGAATGCGCCGGGGAAGCCGGCGATCACGATCAGCATGGCGTTGCGGAAGATGTGGTTATAGAGCACCTGCCGCTCGCTGCAGCCCTTGGCGCGGGCGGTCATGACATATTGCTTGCGGATCTCGTCGAGGAACGAGTTCTTGGTCAGCAGCGTCATGGTGGCGAACGCGCCGAGCGCCATCGAGACCAGCGGCAACGCGATATGCCAGAAATAATCCGCGATTTTCCAGTACCAGGGAAACTGCGCCCAGCCGTCCGAGGTCAACCCGCGCAAGGGGAAGATGTTGAAGAATGAACCGCCGGCGAACAGGATGATGAGCAGGATCGCGAACAGGAACCCGGGAATCGCAAATCCGATGATGATGACCGCCGAGGTCCAGGTGTCGAATTTCGAGCCGTCCTGTACCGCCTTGCGGATGCCGAGCGGAATCGAGATCAGATAGGTCAGCAGCGTCATCCAGATCCCGAGCGACATCGAGACCGGCAGCTTCTCCTTGATCAGCTGCAGCACGCTGACGTCGCGAAAATAGCTCTTGCCGAAATCGAACCGCGCGAAATTCCACACCATCAGCGCGAAGCGCTCCGGCGCCGGCTTGTCGAAGCCGAACTGCTTTTCGAGGCTCTTGATGAAATCGGGGTCGAGGCCCTGCGCGCCGCGGTATTTGGAGTTGGTCATGTCGGCGGAGGCGCCGACCTGGGTGCGGGCGCCGAAATCGCCGCCCGACGAACCCGAAATCCGGGAACTGGCGCCGGTATCGGCGCCGCTGAGCTGCGCGATCACCCGTTCGACCGGCCCGCCCGGCGCAAACTGCACCACGATGAAGGAGACGAACAGGATTCCGAGCAGGGTCGGGATCATCAAGAGGATACGGCGGGCGATATATGCGCTCATGTTCTATTTCGCCTGTTCAATCCTGGCCGCCTTGTTGGCCTCGAACCACCACGTCTCCGGCGCGCCGCGCGCGTAGCGCGGCTTGACCTTGGGATAGCCGAACTGGTCCCAATAAGCGATCCAGTGTGATGCCTTGTTCCAGTGCGGAATCCAGTACCGGCCGGAGCGCAGCACACGATCGAGCGCCCGGCACGCGGTATTGAGCTGCGCCTGGCTCTGCGCCGCAATCGCCTTTTCCACCAGCGCGTCGATGACGGGATCGGCGACGCCGGCGAGGTTGTTGGAGCCCTTGGTCTTGGCGAACTCGCTGGAGAAATAGTTTCGCAGCGCGCTGCCGGGAATCTGCGGATAGATGAAGCGCGCGATCGCGATGTCGAAATCGAAGTCCTTGATCCGCGCCTCGGCCTGCGACGGATCGACCAGCCGGATGTTGGCGTCGATGCCCAGCACGCGCAGGTTCTTGATGAAGGTGGTGTGATGCGGCTCGAACGAACGCTCGGTGAGCAGGAATTCGATCGTGAGCTGTTCGCCCCTGGCGTTCACCCGCTTGCCGTCCTTGACGGTCCAGCCGGCGGCATTGAGCAGGTCACCGGCACCGCGCAGCAGTTTGCGATCCTGTCCCGACCCGTCGCTGACTGGGGGGACCCAGGCCGGCCCGAACACTTCAGGCAACACGCGGTCGCGGAACGGCTCGAGCAACGCGAGCTCCTCGGGCGACGGCGCGCCCTTCGCCATCATCTCGGAGTTCTGGAACACCGAATGGGTGCGATCATAGGCGCCGTACATCAGGTTCTTGTTGGTCCATTCGAAGTCGAAGGCGGTGACCATCGCCTCGCGCAGGCGGCGGTCGGCGAACTTGTCGCGCCTGGTGTTGAGCAGCCAGCCCTGCGCGCCCGAGGGGCGCTCGTCGGGAATCACCTCGCGCTTGACGCGGCCGTCGCGCAACGCGGGAAAGTCGTAGCGCGTCGCCCAGACCCGGGAGGTGAACTCCTCGCGGAACAGATAATTGCGGCCGATGAAGGCTTCGAGGCCGACTTCGCGGTCGCGGTAATACTCGTCGCGGATCAGATCGAAATTATACTGTCCGCGTGCGACGGGGAGATCTTCGCCCCACCAGTTCCTGACCCGCTCGAATTCGATATAGCGTCCCTGCTCGAAGCGCGCGACGCGGTACGGACCCGAGCCGAGCGGCGCCTCCAGCGAGGTCTCGTCGAACGATCGTGTACCGTAGTATTTTTCCGAGAAGATCGGCATCGATGCCGCCAGCGCCGGCGCATCGAGGCCGCGGGCCGGCGAGAACCGCAACACGACGGTCTGCTTGTCCTCGGCCGCGATTTCGGCGAGCTCGCGCAACACAGAGGAATAGGCCGGGTGTCCCTTGGTCTTCAGCGTGGTCAGCGAGAATACGACATCGGCCGCGGTGATGTCGGTGCCGTCGTGAAACTTGATCCCGGAGCGCAGACGAAAGCGGTAGCGCAGTCCGTCCGACGAGACCGTCAGTTCCTGCGCTGCCTGGGGATAAACGGCGTCGGGCTCATCCAGCGCCCGCGTCATCAGCGATGCGAATGTAAGGCCCATGTCATTCGCGACGTCGCCCTTGATGATGTAGGCGTTGAGCGAATTGAAGGTCGATCCGCCCGCGCCGACCAGCTGCGAAAACATCCCGCCCTTGGGCGCATCGACATTGACGTAGTCGAAATGGCGGAAATCCGAGGGGTATTTCAGTTCGCCGAACGCCGACAGGCCGTGGACTCTGGCGCCGGCATCGTTCGCGATCGCCGGCCGAAGCCATGCCGCGCCGACGGCGCCGGCACCCAGCCGCAGCACGCGGCGTCGATCGAATTGCATCATGCCGGGAGTATCCCTCAAGATCGTTTGCCGATCCTGGCGGCCTTGTCGGCGTCATACCACCAGATCGCGGGGAATGCCGACTGGCCGTATTTCGGCAGCTCGGCCGGCCGGCCGAAGCGATCCCAGCGCGCGGTTCGCACCTTGTTGTAGGTCCATTGCGGCACGACGTAGTGATTCCACAGCAGCACGCGATCGAGCGCCTTGGTCGCGGCGACCAGATCGTCGCGGTCCCCGGCGAAAATCAGCCGCTCGATCAGTCTGTCGATCGCGGGATTCTTGATTCCGGTGATGTTACGCGACCCCGCCATGTCGGCGGCCTGCGTGCTCCAGTATTCGCGCTGCTCGTTACCCGGCGAAAGCGATTGTCCCCAGGACGACACCACGATATCGAAATCCCAGGTTCGCAACCGGTTCTCGTACTGCGCCGGATCGATGGTGCGCACGCTGACGTCGATGCCGAGACGTTCCAGCGACGGCTTGAAGAACAGCATGACCCGCTCGAATGAGGGATCGGCGCCGAGCAATTCGATCGTGAACGGCGCGCCGCTCTTGCTGTCGACCAGCTTGCGGTCGCGCACCTCGTAACCCGCCTCCTTGAGCAAACGCAGTCCCTCGCGCAGATTTCCGCGCACCGCTTCCGGGCTGCCGCCGACCGGGTTGGAATAGGCCGTGGTGAAAACTTCCGCCGGAACCTGACTGCGGACCGCCTCGAGGATTTCCAGCTCCCTGCCCTGCGGCAGGCCGCTCGAAGCCAGATCCGTGCCGTCGAAATAGCTGCTGATGCGCTTGTACTGGCCGAAGAAGATCTGCCTGTTCATTTCTTCGAAGTCGAATGCAAAATTCAGCGCGCGGCGCACCCGCGGATCCTTGAACTTGTCGCGCCGGAGATTCATCGCGAATCCCTGCATGATGCCGGAACTGCGGTTTGGAAACTCCTCCAGCAGCACCCGCTTGTCGGCGACGGCAGGGAAGTCGTAGGCCGTGGCCCAGTTCTTGGCGCTGTTTTCGGTCCGCCAGTCCACCTGGTCGCCCTTGAACGCCTCCAGCGCCACGATCGAGTCGCGGAAATATTCGTAGCGCAGCTCGTCGAAATTGTTGCGCCCGATATTGGCGCTGAGATCGCGTCCCCAGTGATCCTTCACCCGCTCCAGCGCAACCGAGCGTCCGGCGACGAATTCCTTGATGCGGTAGGGACCGGAGCCCAGCGGTTTCTCCAGCGTGGTGGCGGAGATGTCTCGCTTGCGGCCTTCGCTGTCGGTCCCCTCCCACCAGTGCTTCGGCAGTATCGTGAGTTGGCCCACGATCAGCGGAAGTTCGCGATTGCCCGGCGCATCGAAAGTGAACTTGATCTCGCGATCGCCGCTCTTTTCGGCCTTGATCACGGAACGGTAGTAAGCCGAATATTGCGGATGATGTTTCTTGAACGAATCCAGCGAGAAAATCACGTCGTCCGCCGTCACCGGCTTGCCGTCATGCCATTTCGCCTCCGCCCGCAGACGATAGGTGACGGAGGAAAAATCCTCGGGATGGCTGACCGCCTCGGCCAGCGCGCCGTATTCGGTGGAAACTTCATCCAGCGATGACGTCATCAACGGTTCGTGGACGAGCCCCACGGCCGACGCCAGCGAGCCTTTGACGCCGGCCACCGCGAGATTGAAATTGTCGAACGTCCCGATCAGGATCTGTCGCGCGATGCCGCCCTTGGGCGCATCCGGATTGACGTAATCGAAGCGCTTGAAGTCGGCCGGATATTTAATGTCGCCGAACAGCGAGAGCGCGTGGCGCCAGACCGGCGCGGTGGTCGCGGATTGCGCCAGAGCCTCAACGCTCGCCACTCCCCCCAGAGAGGGGGCGATCGCCGCCAGGGCCGCACTTTGCAGAAGATGTCGCCGGGAAATCGCCAAATGAAACATTCCTGTTGCTAGCGGAGTGCCCCTTTAAGAACGCAATATAAGGCAAGGTTTCGACCGATTATGTTGCTTTTTCCTCATGTTACCAGCCTGATAAAGCGCGCGGTGCGGCGAAAGGTCCCGATAACGAGGATGCGATCACAGCAAAACGGCCAGGCAGAGCCTGGCCGTTTCCACGAAACCCCATGCTGGGCCTTCGGAATGCTACTTCGACGCGGTCGGCAGCGGGGCCGGGCTTTCCGCCAGGCTGCGCAGATAGGCAACCACGTCGGCGCGCTCGCTGTCCTTCTGGATCCCGGCGAAGCTCATCGCGGTGCCTGGAACGAAGCCCTTCGGATTGGCGATGAACTTGTTGAGGTCGTCATAGGTCCAGGTGCCGCCCTTGGCCTTCAGGGCAGCGGAGGAATTGAACCCGGGTGCCGCGCCTTTGGGCGCGTTCAGAATGCCGTAGAGATTCGGGCCTACGCGGTTGGGGCCGCCCTTTTCGAAGGTGTGGCAGGCAGCACATTTCTTGGCCGCGCCGGCGCCCTTTTCGACCGACGCGGTCTGCAGCAGCTTCTCGATCGGCTCGGACGGCGCCGCGGCGGCTTCCTTGCCACCGGCAGGCGCGGCTTCCTTGACGGCGATCTCGTAACCCGGCTTTTCCGGCATGTGGGGCGCGAAAATGGCGCTGGCGGTGAAGCTCGTCACCAGCAACAGCAGGCAGGTGGCGAGAACGGCGCCCATGATTTTATTGAGTTCGAAGGAGTCCATTTTCGATCAGGCTCCAGGCCGGAAGGTCGACGTAAGGCCGCAAGAAACGGCCGGATGATCACCAGGAATCGGGCTTTCGCACCGCACCCGAGCGACGATGAGATATCGGTTTGCCCGCGCTCTGGCAACCCGTATAAACGCCCCGACTTTCCGCCAATCCCCACCATTCCCTGATCATGTGAGCCGGGTCTAAACCCTGTGACAGAGCCCCGCACCCTGGTGCTGATTCCCGCCCGCATGGCCGCCACCCGGCTGCCGGGCAAGCCGCTGCTGGACATCGCCGGCCTGCCGATGATCGTCCATGTGCTGCGCAGGGCGGAGGCGGCCGGAATAGGCCGCGTCGCGGTCGCCACCGATACGCCCGATATCGCCGCCGCCGTGACGGCCCATGGCGGTGAAGCGGTGATGACACGCGCCGATCACCCCTCCGGGTCGGACCGGATTTTCGAGGCGGTGGGCCAGATCGATCCCAAAGGCGAAGTCCAGATCATCGTCAACCTGCAGGGCGACTTTCCGACCATCCACCCCGACAATATCCGCAGCGTGCTGGCGCCGCTGGCCGATCCGGCGGTCGATATCGCGACGCTGGCAGCCCAAATCCATACCGAGGAAGAGGCCAGCAACCCCAATGTGGTGAAGGCGGTCGGCTCGCTGGTCAGCGCCGGACGGCTGCGCGCGCTCTATTTTACCCGCGCCAGTGCGCCGTATGGCGACGGGCCGCGCTACCATCATATCGGGCTTTATGCCTATCGCCGTGCGGCGCTGGAGCGCTTCGTGTCGCTGCCGCCCTCTCCGCTGGAACAGCAGGAAAAACTCGAGCAGCTGCGGGCGCTGGAGGCCGGGATGCGGATCGACATCGGCATCGTCGATACCGTGCCGCGCGGCGTCGATACCCCGGCGGACCTCGAAACCGCCCGCCAGATACTAAAGCCTCGTTCTGATTGAACGAGGCTTTATGCTTTTGTTTTGACGCGTTTTCTTCACGCGAACCGGTCTCCACTTCGCTGGAAAACGCTCTGGCGAAAAGCTGAGCGGCTGATACAAGGCGGCATGAAAAAACTCATCAAAATCGCATTCCAGGGCGAGCCGGGAGCCAATTCCCACATCGCCATCGCCGAGGCCTATCCCGACGCCGAGCCGGTGCCCTGCCCGACCTTCGAGGACGCGCTGGCCGCGATCACCTCGGGGGAAGCCGACCTCGGCATGATCCCGATCGAGAACTCGGTGGCCGGCCGCGTCGCCGACATCCATCATCTGTTGCCGCAATCCGGCCTGTTCATCGTCGGCGAGTATTTTTTGCCGATCCATCACCAGCTGATGGCGCCGCGCGGCGCCAAGCTCGGCGACGTCAAGACCGTGGAGAGCCACGTCCACGCGCTCGGGCAATGCCGCAACATCATCCGCAAGCTCAGGATCAAGCCGATCGTGGCGGGCGATACCGCAGGGTCAGCCCGCATCGTCGCCGAACGCGGCGACAGCAGCTGCGCGTCGATCGCCTCCCGGCTCGCCGCCGATATTTACGGCCTCGATATCCTGGCGGAAGACGTCGAGGACGAGACCCACAACACCACGCGTTTCGTGGTGCTGGCCCGCGAGGCCAAATGGGCGGAAGCGGGATCGGGGCCGCTGGTCACCACGTTTGTGTTCCGGGTGCGCAATTTGC
>NZ_JAUYAN010000054.1 GCF_030693485.1 Bradyrhizobium sp.
CCGTCGAAGATTTCGCCGGAATTGCCGTCGGCGCCCTGCGTGCCCGTCAGCGTGCCGCCCGCGCTCGAAAGGGTCAGCGTCGCCTTGCGCTCGCCCATCGGGGTAGTCATGACGATATTCCAGTTTCCGTCGACGGCCATCTTCAGCTCTCCTCACGCATTGTATCGCAAAACCGGAATGGTTCTGGGACAGGATAGGCACGGGCGGCGGTATAGCGCATCTGGCGGCGCATGCCCAATCGTCGAAATGCGACGATCAGGCGCGGGCGGCGGCGCGGATCCGGTTGCCGACGAGGATCCGAAACGCCGCATATTGCACGCCGAAGGCGACGACCTTGGCTCCGATCAGCACCACCGACACGTAGAACGCCCAAAGCTTCAGATCGCCGGTCGCGGCGACCGCGATGGTGCCTGCGCCGAGCACAAACATCAGCGCCGCCCAGGCGTAACCCGCGATCGTGACGTACTCCGGAACGGTCTCGGTCACGATCGGCGGCATATAGCGCAGCATCCAGCCACGCTTCAGCATGATCGCGCCGATCGCGAAATGCCCGATCGCGGGTTTTGCCAATACGAAGCGCGGATCGTGCGTCAGCAGCGTGGCGCCGCCGAGCACGATGACGAGGCCGAGGCTCGCCCAGGTCATGTAGCCGAGCTGCTGTCCCTTGTAGCGGGCATAGGCCACCTGTCCGACCGCGCCCGCGATCGCCACCGACGTCGCCAGCATGACGTTGCCGGTGATCAGATAGATGGCCAGGAATACGATGGTGGAGAAGAAGTCCTGCGCCAGTCTGCCGAATATGTCTTTCATCGTCGTGCTCTTTCTGGATCAGTCGGTTTCTTGCACAATATTCAGGAGCCGGACAGCGCCCCGGCAGAGCGGGCCGGCGTGAACTTTGCCTTGTGATAGTCCGGATACCGTTTGGTGAAATAGACGGCGGTGCTGCGGGCGGCAAAGGCGATCGCGATCCCGGCCCACAGCGGCAGGCTGGGCAGGTAGATCATCAGGATGTTGCCGCTCATCATCAGCACCATGCAGGCGGCCCAGGCCCAGGTGATGATGTAGTTCGCCTTGAGGAAGCCGGGCAGCATGGCGGTTTTGGCGTCGACCACCTCGCGGGCATATTGCAGCGTGAAGGGCTGGCCAATCGCCAGCGAAACCAGCGCGATCGCTAGCACGCCGATGTCGATCGTCAGCTTGATCGCCGAGGCGCTCAAGCTGGCATCGACCAGCGTGAGGTACGAGCCGAGGCCGAGAAACATCGCCACGGAGCCGGCGCCAAGCATCTTGAGCTGACGGCCGCGGAAGCGGTCATGGGCGATGACGGCGAGGCCGGTGATGGCGGCAGCGAACAGCGCGATGTCCGGCGAGGTCAGCAGCATCAACAGCGCGAAAACGCCGAAGGGGAGCAGGACCAGAAAAATCATCATGACGGACCTCGTCGGGTTTATCTTTACAATGGAAAGATAAATACGGGCGGCGGGCGGGGTGGTCAAGCGAAATCTTTACACTGTCAAAATAATGTGAGTATGATGTAGATAATGATGATTTTTTAATGGCTTGGATCAAATCAGGGTGGGCAGGAAGCGCCACAGCAGCAGCACGGCGGCGGCGAGCAGGACCAGCAAGGTGAGTAAAATGCCGCCGACCCGGCAGATTTGAAACTGCAGGGTTCGCGGCCCCACATACATGCCGAGCGGATGCAGCAGCCGTGCGACCAGCAGCTCGCCCATCAACAGATGCACCGTCGCGGCCGGCGTGCCGGACATTTCCAGCATCGTGACCATCAACACGATAATGGGGACATATTCGACGAAGTTGCCGTGCGCGCGGATCGCGCTGCGCAGCTTGATGTTGTCGCCGTCGCCGAACAGCACCCTGTGTCCGCGGCGCAGCCGCGAGACCTGCAGGCCGAGCACGAGGTAGAGCAGGGCCAGGATGCCGAGATAGGCTGCTGTGATGGATGGCAGTTGCATGGTGCGTCTCCCCCTGCGGCGTCATTCCCTAGCGTCATTCCGGGGCCATCGCGCAGCGATGAACCCGGAATCTCGAGCGCATAGCTCCCCTGGATTCCGGGTTCGCGCTGGCGCACGCCCCGGAATGACGTGAGTGGATTCTACGCAGCCCCCACCCAGTTGCCATGAAAACCGTCGGGGACGCGATGGCCGAGCTGCACCAGCGCGACCGGGCCGGAATCGACGTCGGTGGCGTTGAAGACCGCGAGATCGCTGCGGTTTTCGCGGGCGCGCCATACCGCGGCGAGCAGCCAGCCGTCGCCTTCCGCCGCATCCTTGCCGCGCTCGACGAATACCGGCTCGGAGATGGTGTCGCCGGCCGGCAGCAGATAGCTGCCGAGCCGCGATCCCTTGCCGTCGACGTGGACGATGCCGGACAGCGCGCCGAACATCGGCAGATCGTGGTTGGCGCAGGCGTACCAGCCATGGGTGCTCTTGAGTCCGCCGCGGCGATCGTCGATGCGCGGGAATTCGCCGGTGATATCGTCGAGATAGGTTTGGGTGAAGCGGTCGGTATTCCCGGCGAGATCGAAGGTCCAGCGGCACAGCCGCGCGCGAGATTTCGCAGGGTCGGTCGGCGAGCCGTCCGGATGCGTGAACAGCGGCGCTTCCTCGAACTGCATGACGTCGGCGATGATCTTGTCGCCTTCCTCCCACGCATTCATGACGTGGAACACGTAGCAGCTTTCGGCGCGGAACCAGACGAGATCCTTGGTAGAGCCGTTGCGTTTCATGACGCCGACATAGGCGCCTTTTTCCGGCTCCCAGGCGTAAGCCGGCTTGCCGCGCATCGCGCGCTCCATGCTGCCGGTAATGGGCAGGATCGGAAACAGCAGATGATTTTCGGTGACGATGAAGTCATGTACCATGCTGGCATAGGGCGCGTCGAAGCGATCGAACCGTGTCACCACGCCCGCGGAATTGACCGGTCAGCGGCCCCGCGGCGTTATAGCCGAAGAACACCATCTCGCCGGTGATCGGGTCCACCTTGGGATGGGCGGTGAAGGGACCGGCGATGCCCTTGCCATAGTCGCAGTAGCCGAGGCGATTGAGCGTGCCGGGCTCGATCTCGGTCGGCAGATGGCCTTCCTCCAGCGCCAGCAGCCGTCCGCCGTGAAAGATGATGTTGGTGTTGGCGACGCCGCTGTCGGTGCAGGAGGTGGCCGGCGCGTCGGGCAGCTTGCGGCCGCCGAAGCCGCCGAACAGCGCGCGGCCGGCATCGTGCTCGGCCTGCCATTTCGGGGTGCGGACCCAGCGGTTGCGGTAGCTGGCGCGGCCGTTTTCGAGATGGAAGGCGTGCAGCATGCCGTCGCCGAGGAACCAGTGCGCGCCCGGCGCCTCGAACTGCGGGTTGGGGCCGTTGCGATAGAGCGTGCCGTTGAGTTCGCGCGGCAGCTCGCCCACGATCTTCAGATGCGGCGCGTCGCATTCCATCGGGATCGGTGCCAGATTGCTCCGGACAGCCTTGGTCTCCACCTGGTCAAGCATCGGTCACTCCTGATTTATCTTTACAGCGTCAAGATATCATTAGAGGCGAGTTCCATATCCGTCAAGCAAAATCTTTACAGTGTCAATATCGAAGCCTATATAACGCTGATGGCAAGTACACCCCGCATGGGCCGGACCGCTGTCCGGCGCGATTCGAAAGCAGCGGCGCCCGCCCGGACCGGCCGCAAACCAGGCGCTCCCCGCAAGGCCAAGGCTGGCAATATCAAGGCCGGTGAAGCTTCACCCTATCACCACGGCGACCTGCACGACGCCTTGCTCAAGGCGGCCGAGATCGTGCTCGAGCGTGACGGCCTTGGCGGCTTGACGCTGCGTGCGGTGGCGCGCGAGGCCGGGGTGTCGCATGCCGCACCCACCCATCATTTCGGCGACCTCACCGGCCTCGTCAGCGAACTCGCCGCGATCGGCTTCCGGCAATTCAATGTTGCGATGGCAGCGGCCGGCGCCATCGATGCCCCGCCGTTGATGAAAGCGATGGCGCGTGCAAAAGCCTATGTCGCCTATGCGCAGGCGCATCCCGGCATTTACGGGCTGATGTTCCGCACGGAGCGGCTCGACATGAAGCGGCCGTCGCTGCATGAGGCCGCCGGCGCCTCGTTCGCCGGCCTGGCCAGTTCGGTCGGCGTCAGCCTTCAGCAGCAGATGTCCGACGAGGCGCTGTCACTGGAACAGGCAGCCGGCATCGCGCGAGCCTGGTCGCTGGTCCACGGCTTCACCACACTATTGCTCGACGGCCGGCTCAACGACATCCTGAGGCGGCTACCCAAGGGCAACAATGCCGAGACCCTGCTGGACGCCATGCTTCGCTCGGCCGTCGTTCGGCCGCCGGGGCCGTGATCAGCGGCGTGCCGCCAGTTCAACCGCGCGGCCGGTTTCGCCGATTACCTTCACGTCGTCCTTGCCGCATTTGAAATTGCGCGCGGTCTCGTCGGCAGCCTTGCGGGCGAGCTCATTGGCGTTGGGATTGGCCTTCACGTCGACATAGGCGACATGGCACACCGCGCCGGGCGGCAGCCGCGTTACCGCCAGCAGCGGCTTTGCGATCGGACGGCCGTCCTTGTCCTCGTCGGCATTGTCGGCGATGTGCCAGCGCTGGATTATCGCAAACGGCTTGCCATCCAGCGCCCGCCACTCGACGGTGTGGGTGGTCGAATTAAACGGACCGAACCAGCCCTGCGCGGCCGGCTCCCGGTCGGCGGCGGCGCGGCTGCGGCCGACCGAGACCGCCTCGCGCAGATCGTCCTCGCTGATGACCACCACCAGCCCGGCCTTGCCCGGGCAAATCCGGATCGTGGAATCGTCGACGCCGTTGCCGGCGCTGGTGACGCGGCAGTCTTTTGGTGCGGTCGAAGTGTAGCTGCTGCTGAAGGTTTGGGCGTTGGCCGGCGAAATCAGACCGAAGCAGGCAGCGAACAGTGCCGCCAGGACTGTTCCGAGCATGATATCGGTGCGGGAGACCAGGCGCAGGCGGTGAATGCGCATCATTGTGCCCGCCATCTCCCAGGGGAACTGCTCATACCGGTTCGACGCGCGCAATCTGGGGAAGGTTCAGCCAAAACGCGCGAAAGGCCTGACATTGGCCCGGAATCGCTCTAGAACAGCGGCTTCGCAATCCCTTCATAGCGTGTCAGTTCAAAGTCATCATGCCTGCCATTCCGTCGAACAAACCTTACCGCGTCGGCCGTTCCCGCACCGGGCTTGGCCTCTTCGCCACCAAGCCGATCAAGAAGGGCGCCAAAATCGTCCGCTATTTTGGTCCGCTGCTGGATTCCAGGAAGGAAAAGGACGACGCGATCGAGAACAAGTATCTGTTCGAACTCACCAACCGCTGGACCATCGACGGTTCGGTGCGCAAGAACATTGCGCGTTACATCAACCATGCCTGCAGGCCGAACGCGGAATCCGACGTCAAGCCGCGCAAGCGCAAGGTGGTGATCCGCGCCATCAAGAACATCGAGCCCGGCGACGAGATCAATTACGATTACGGCACCGACTACTTCAAGGAATACATCAAGCCGATCGGCTGCAAATGCGTCGCCTGCGAGAAGAAGCGCAAGAAGCAGCGCGCCGAGGCGAGGGCCCAGAAGGCCCGCCTGAAGGCCAAGGCCGAACGCAAGGCCTTGAAGCAAGCCGAGAAGCAGGCGGCGAAGGCCGCCAGGAAGAAGCCTAGCAAGCCGGCGCATGCCAATGGCAAGCTCCTGAACGGCCACGCCGCCAAATCCGCGACGGGCCGAATGGCGAAATCGGGAATTTCCGTGAAAGCCCGCGGCAAGCCAGGCGGGGAAAGCCGCGCGTCGGCGTAAGGCCGGCATCGTCGCCAGCAGCCTCCGGATCTACCCGCCGGGCCTATGCAATGATTTCGGAAGCGGTGCATCGCCGAAATTCAGCGTCGATCGTTGAATGATCGCGCCACCTTCATCGACCACCACGCGAAATCGCCGGTGTTCGCTGAAGAAGGTCAGGCGATAACGGCCGCTGTCGTCATCAATGCCGCGTTCGGACTGGCTGGTGATCTTGCCCGCGCGCATCTGCTCGCGCAGCAGCGGCAGCGCGAGGCCCAGTCCCTCGGCAATGACAGATGCATCGATCGCGACTTCCCCGTTTTCGAGTTCAAACGGTTTCATCGGACGCTCATGCTGCACTTGGCGCCGGGCGCTTTGCCCGGGCGGGGTAGGCGCATTCCGCCAGCGTGGTGGTGTCGAGCTCGCGCATGAAGGCTTCACGCGCGGCGGCGAGGCGGGCCTTCAGGCGGCAGCGCGGGGTCAGCACGCAGTTGCCGCCATCGCCGCGAAAGCACTCGACCAGCGCGTGGCGCTCTTCCAGCGCCCGCACCACCTCGCCGAGCGTAATCGCCTGCGGCGGCCGCGCCAGCCTGAAGCCGCCGCCGGCGCCGCGCTGCGTATTGATGAAGCCGGCATCCGCGAGGTCACGCACCACCTTGGCCAGATGGTTGCGCGATATACCGAATTCGGCGGCGATTTCGCTGGTCGCGAACGACCGCGTCGGCTCGCCGGCCAGCCGCATCAGGGCGCGCAGGGCAAAATCGGTAAACAATGTCAGGTTCATGGCATCCTCAAAGCAAATAGGCCTTGCAAAGCGAGCCTACAGGTTTAAATAGGTATTTAGAATACTTATTTAAGGAGAGCCGCCGTGACGGCAGCTGAACGGCGCGACAAGATCACCGCCGAGATCGTCGCCAGGACCGGCATCACCGAGCCGCTGATCGAGCGCCTGGTTCGCGCGTTCTACGCCAGGATCCGCACCGACGCTGTGCTGGCGCCGATCTTCGAAGCGCGCATTCAGGGTTGGGAGCCGCACCTCGCGCGGATGTGTGCCTTCTGGTCGTCGGTCGCGCTGATGTCGGGTCGCTATCACGGCACGCCGATGGCCAAACATATGCCGCTGCCGGTCGATGCCAATCATTTCGACCGCTGGCTCGAGCTTTTCGAGGAGACCGCCCTTGAGGTCTGTCCGCCGGCAGCCGCGGCGCATTTCGTCGAACTGGCGCGGCGGATCGCCGCCAGCCTCGAACTCGGCATCGCCGGCGCCCAAGGCGTCATGCTCGGCAACGGTGAGAGATTCAGGCGCCAGCAAAGTCCAACCGCAGGAGAACCCAGATGAAGCATCAAGCCCCGGTCGCAACCGTCATCACCGACACCAGGCTGGCGCAGGAGCCGGCGAATCCGTTCTCCGGCAGCAGCCTCGTGCCGATGCTGATCAGTGGCATTGTTCTGGTCCTGGTCGGGATGATCGCCGCTGTGATGTTGAGCTGACGGAAAACAGACCGGCCGCCGCAGGCCTTGAGGCTGTGCGGCGGCCGTTTTCCGTTGTCGACAGCTCAGGCCGTCATTGCGCCGCGGCTCTTGCGCAAGCCGATATATTGCAGCTCCGCAAACACGCCGGTGCTGATGGCGTGGACGGCGATGAAGGCATAGCCGAGCAAATTGGGCGGGACTGCGCCGCTGAACATCAGCGCGATGCTGCCGAGCGCCCAGGCCGCGTTGCCGGCAATCACGATGGCCACCAGCGCACGAGGCATCGATGGCCTTGTGCCGAGCCAGCCGAGCAGCGCGGTGTAGGCGATCAGGAACAGGCCGGTTTCGAGCACGAGCACGTGAGGAAGGTTGAGCATCGGCGACAGCACTCCGGCGCCGAATGTCTGCAGCAAGGCCACCGCGCCGGTGACGACGGCATCGGCGAGCAGGGCGCGGCGAAGAAATAGGGACGGCTGGATCATGGTAGTCTCCTTGGCAAGTTCAACGGTTGACGTTTTCGTCTCCTGTGACGGTGAAGATGACCCGGCCGACGAGGCAATTCGATTACGTCGGAGGTAATGGAATGCACAAAACTCGCATGGTAGGTTTTCCACCATGAACGCACACACCGCCACGGCACGAACGGAACGAACCCAGCCCGCCCATGTCGGCGATCACCTGCGCGAATGGCGGCAGCGCCGCCATCTCAGCCAGCTCGATCTCGCCGGCGACGCCGAGATTTCCGCGCGCCATTTGAGTTTCGTGGAAACGGGCCGCGCTACGCCGTCGCGCGAGATGGTCTTGAAGCTGGCGGAACGGCTGGAGGTCCCCTTGCGCGAACGCAACGTGTTGCTGGTGGCGGCGGGATATGCGCCGGCATTTCCGCAGCGTTCGCTCGACGATCCCGCGCTGAAATCGGCGCGGGCGGCGATCGATCTGGTGCTGAAGGCGCATGAGCCCAGTCCGGCGCTGGCGATCGACCGGCACTGGAATCTGGTCTCGGCGAACCGCATGGTGATGCCGCTGCTCGAAGGCATTCCCCCGCGGCTGCTCGGCCAGCCCATCAATGTGCTGCGGCTTGCCTTTCACCCCGAAGGTCTGGCGGCGCGCACCGTCAACCTCGCCGAATGGTGCAGCCACCTGCTGGAGCGGCTGCACCGCCAGTGCGAGGCAACCGCCGATCCCGAGCTATTGAAACTTTATGCCGAGCTGAAGGCCTATCCGATCCCGGCGCGCTCCGGCCCGCTGTCGTCGGACCATGTCGCGATCCCCTTCAAGGTGCGGCTGGGCGGCGAGGTCCTGAGCTTTATCTCCACCACCATGATCTTCGGCACCCCGGTCGACATCACCCTGTCGGAACTGGCGCTGGAGACGTTCTTCCCCGCCGACGAACTGACCGCCGAGCGGATGCGAGCGATGGCGGCTGGCTTGAAGTAGGCACGGGGCGTTTACAGCCTGTGCCGCAGTCCGCATACTCGACGCTAACAGCGGAGTGGATCGATGTGGCAGCGGCCGTTCTTTCACGAGGGAATGCGCGACCTTCAGGATCGCTTCGACGGGCGTCGCGTGGCCGAAGCCATCGAGGGCAAGCGCAAGCACTATGAGTTCTGGGACGACGAGAAGGAGATGATGCAGAACTCGGCGTTCTTCATCATTGCCACTTCCTGGCAGGATTACACCGATTGCAGCATCAAGTCGGGCGATCCGGGCTTTGTCAAAATCGTCGGGCCGAACGTCATCGAATACCCTGAATACGATGGCAATTCGATGTATCGCACCCTGGGGAATATCTCGCGCAACCCCAATGTCGGCCTCCTGTTCGTCCGCTTCGACGGCAAGAGCCGGCGCATCCGCGTCAACGGACGCGCCGCCATTCTGGACGACGCGGAGGCCATCGGCCGGCATTTCGGCGCCAGGCTGGTGGTGCGGATCGAGTGCGAGATCTATCCGAACTGCCCGCGCTATGTGCCGGATCTGGAGGGAGCCAGGCTGTCGTCCTACGTGCCGCGCGAAGGCGGGGGGACACCGCCGCCGCCGGAGTGGAAGCATCGCGACTACATTCGCGACATCCTGCCTGCGGATGATCCTCACGCCTCCATGGTTCGCGCCGATCCGGAGCAGGATCGGTAACCCGGCCGCCATTGAGGCTCCGGATAAGCGGGCGGGCTTGTTTCGCCGGCATTTAGGCCTATTTTGCGGACATCGTTTCACGGAGAACGCGCCCATGAGCACCCTTAAACCGCTGCAGATCGACATTGTCTCCGACGTGGTGTGCCCGTGGTGCTACATCGGCAAGCGCCGGATCGAGAACGCATTGGCGCTGACGCCGGATGTGCCGGTCGAGATCAACTGGCGGCCGTTCTTCCTCAACACCTGGGTGCCGCGCGAGGGCATCAGTCGCGACGAATACCTCACCAAAAAATTCGGCTCGGTCGAGGCCTACAAGGGCATTGCCGGCCGCGTCGTCGCCGCCGCCACTGAAGAGGGCCTCACCTACCGGCCCGAACTGGTCAGGCGCCAGCCCAACACCACCGATTGCCACCGCCTGATCCACTGGGCCGATGCGCAAGGCAAATCCGCCGAGATGAAACAGCGGCTGATGGAATTGTATTTTCGCGACGGCGGCGATCTCACCGACGTCAACGTGCTGGTGCAGGCGGCCGCCGACATCGGGCTCGATGCCGAGGATATCCGCAAGAGCCTTGCCGGCGACGAGGATGTCGCGCTGATTTCGGCGCAGGCCCAGGACGCCGCTGACAAGGGCATCTCGGGCGTGCCGACCTTCGTGTTCGCGCAGAAATACGCGGTGTCCGGCGCGCAGCCGGCCGAACAACTGGCGCGTGCGATCCGGCAGGTGTCGGCAGAGGTCAACGCGCAGGCGGCAGAGTAACGAAGTTAGTTGAATTCACCGGCTGCCCGCGCGACAATTCAGTCTGGAGCTAGTCAATGAAGATCAAGATCGTCGTCCATGACGCTGAGGAGGGAGGGTTTTGGGCCGAAGTCCCCGCCATTCCCGGCTGCGCCACTCAAGGGGACAGCATGGATGAACTCATGAAAAACCTTCATGAGGCGATTGAGGGATGTCTTTCAATTGAAGTTGCTCCACCCGAGGCGGGTGGAACCGAACGGATGCTGGAATTGCCTGCATGAAATCGGTAACCGGCCGCGAGTTTGCTCGTCTGATCGAGCGGCGCGGCTGGACATTGCTTCGTGTGAGCGGCAGCCACCACATCTACGGCAAGAGCGGCAAGCGTTGTGCGGCTATCAGTTCCGATCCACGGCAACAAGCCATTGAAGAAAGGCCTGTTGCGGCATTCAATGAAGCTTGCTGACCTTTCAGATGAAGATCTCTAGCTAGCCCCGCTGGGCGTCTTCCGACTATCTACGCCCCCTTCAGATAATAATTCGCGCGCTTGCCGAGCGCGATCCGGCGCAGCACGCGGCGCATCGCCAGCGAGGCGCGCAGCGGTTTGATCGCGGTCGTGACCGTGCGATAGAACGCCAGCTTCAGCGCGTCGCGTACCGGCTGGCGGCCCGGCGGCAGTTGCGGCAGGCCGATGCCGCGCAGCATCGAATTGAAGAAATGCAGGTCGTTGACGCGGCGGACCTCGCGGGTCTTCCAGGTGATTGCCATCGAGATCGAAAAGCTGCCGGCGGTGCGCACCCAGTGCGGCCACTGATACGGCACGTAGCAGCCGTCGCCCGCGAACAGGTGAAACTCGGTGCCGCGCGGCGCAAAACTGTCGTCGTATTTCAGGTTGCGGTGCTTGGTCATCGAGCGCTCGATCTCGTCGTCGGAGACGATCGAGCGGTCGTTGTTGTCGAAGATCGTGAAGAATTTCTCGCCGTGGATATGGACGAAGAAATTGTCCTCGCTGTCGAGGTGGAACGGCGTGGTCGAATTCGGCGACGACACGAAGATAAAACCTTCGAGCTGTTCAAAGCCGGCGTCGAGCAGGCTGTTGAAGCCGCGCGCCCGCGCTACCGACAGCAGCGTGTCTTCGAGCAGTCGACGGTATTCCGGCGAATTCTCGACGCGCTTCAGCACCATCCAGGCGCCGGCGGTCTCGATGCGTTTTACCACTTCGACCGGATCGAGATCGACCGAAGGAATGGCATCGGGGTCCTGGCTGATCGCGACCTTGCCTGAATTGTACTCGATCAGGTCGCGCGGCAGCTCGGCGGCGAGCTGCGCGATGCGCGTCAGGCTCAGCAGCGGGTGGCCGGCGAGCTTGTGGCGGATCGCGAACGGTTTGAGCGGAAAGTCGCGCTTCAGCGCGTCATTCCCGGCGGTAATCACCGGGGCTGCGGCGGTGACGGTATTCATGACGGTTTCTCCTGACGTTCCCTGATGAAATGGATGGCGCGGCGCAATGGCTCGCGGATCATGCTGCGTAGTTTCAGGGCGCCGTGGACCAGCGGCACCACGGGATCGCGCGGCCGCAATGGAATCAGCACGTCGCCGATGGCGAGCCGCCCGCGCCAGATCGGATTGATCATGGGATGATCGGCGTTGGCGCTGGAATCGACCAGCGCGATATCGGGGTCGGCGCAGAGATGCCGGGTTAGGTCGAGCGTCAGCTGCACGCCGGGCGACAGTCTTGCGAAACGCTCGTCGACCCCGAGCTTGAAGTAGAACGCGCGGTCCTGATGCCGCAGCACGATCGCGGCCGCGACCGGCGTGTCCCCGGCGAACAGCGTGACGACCTCGCATTGGCGAAGCTCGGCGAGGTCGGCGGTGGCGCGGCGGAGAAAGCCGGCATCGCCATCATGCTGCTTCAGCGCGGTGCCGTGCTGCGCCTTCCAGCCGGAGGCTTCCAGCGTCAGGAAGATCTCGACCGCGGATGCGGTCTCTTGCGGGGTGCGCGCCACCTCGAAACGGACTTCGCCGTGTTCGGCCAGCCGATTGCGCTGGCGGCGCAGCTCCTTGAGTTTTTTCGGCCCGAGCGCGTCGCGCAGCAATTCCCCGGCATCGCGCGTGGCATCGAGACAGGCGCGAAGATGGGATTGCAGCAGGCGCGGGCGCA
>NZ_JAUYAN010000056.1 GCF_030693485.1 Bradyrhizobium sp.
TCCGAAACCCAGATGTGCTCGGTCGGCGCAAAGGCGTTGCGGTCGTCGAAGGCGGCCAGCGATACGCCCGTCACCGTGCCGTTGGTTCGCCAGGAAAACAGCCGCGTGCCGCAGGTCTTGCAGAAAACCCGGTCGAGCGCTGCCGAAGAGGGAAAGCGCGCGGTTTCGCCCGTCACCGACACTGCGCCTTGCGCAAACAGTGCGCGGGCGTAGAACGGCGAGCCCATCGCCTTCTGGCAGTTGCGGCAATGGCAGATCCGGACGTTGATCGGCTTGCCCTCGCACCGGAACCGCACCGCGCCGCACATGCAGCCGCCTTCATGTGTCATGGTGTTCTCGCTGATCAATTGTCGTCATCGCGAGGAGCGAAGCGACGAAGCAATCCATCTCTCCGCGCAAAGAAAGAAAGGGTGGATTGCTTCGCCGAGCCTGTCATCGGGCGCGCATTCGCGCGACCCGTTGGCTCGCAATGACGTTGATAGAGCGTCAATCGGACGCATCAATACGTCGCGCGGCCGCCGGAAATATCGAACACCGCGCCGGTGGAGAAGGCACAATCTTCCGAGGCCAGCCATGACACCATTGCCGCCAGTTCTTCCACCAGCACGAAGCGGCCCTTCGGAATCTTCGACAGCATGAAGTCGATATGCTGCTGCGTCATCTGGTCGAAGATCGCGGTTTTGGCGGCCGCCGGCGTCACCGCGTTGACCAGGATGTCGTGCGCCGCCAGCTCCTTGCCGAGCGATTTTGTCAGCGCGATCAATCCGGCCTTGGAAGCCGAGTAATGCGCGGCGTTGGGGTTGCCTTCCTTGCCGGCGATCGAGGCGATGTTGATGATGCGGCCGTAGCCTTGCTTGATCATCGTGGGTGCGATTGCCTTGCAGCAGATAAAGGGGCCGTCGAGATTGATACGCAGCACCTTGCGCCATTCCTCGAGGTCGGTGTCCCACACCGTCTTGTTGATGCCGGCAATGCCGGCGTTGTTGACGAGAATGTCGATCTTGCCCAGCGCCGCCAGCGTGGCGTCGCGCGCCTTCTCGACCGCGGCGAGATCGGAGACGTCGACCTTGATCGCGGTGACGGCAGGACCGATTTCCTTCGCGGTCTTCTCGGCGAACGGCAGGTCATGATCCCAGATCGCGACTTTGGCGCCGGAGGCGACAAAACGTTCGGTGATGGCGCGGCCAAAACCCTGCGCGCCGCCGGTGACGACCGCGGTGCGGCCGTTGAGATCGATCTTGTTCATGGTAGAACCTCTTCATGGTTTGATCCTCATGGTGAGAAGCGCGCCCTTGCTTGCGCGCGTCTCGAACCATGAAGCCCGGCTCTCTCATCCTTCGAGACGCGGCCGAAAAGGCCGCTCCTCAGGATGAAGTTCTTGTCAGAGCATGTAGCCGCCGTCGACGACGAGGTCGACGCCGGTGGTGAATGCGCTTTCGTCGCTGGCGAGATAGACCGCCGTGGCTCCGATTTCTTCCGCGGTGCCGAGTCGGCCCATCTTCTGGCGGGCGACGAACTTTTCACGGCCGTCCGGGCCGGCCGCGGCGGCGCGCTGCAGCATCGAGGGCGTTTCCACCGTGCCGGGGCAGATGCTGTTGCAACGGATGCCCTGGGTGATGAAGTCGGACGCGACTGCGCGCGTCAGCAGCGAGACCGCAGCCTTGGACGCACTGTAGACGTAGCGGTTGGCCGGCGGCCGCAGCGCCGCGCAGGACGAGATGTTGACGATGCTGCCGCCTCCGCCCGCGATCATCGCCGGCAGGAACGCCTTGATGGTCCGGTGCATCGACTTGACGTTGAGGTCGAAAGAAAAGTCCCAGTCTTCGTCCGAGCAGTCGAGGATGGTCCCGTGATGCACGAAGCCGGCGGCGTTGAGCAGGACGTCGATCCTTCCGACGCGGCTGGCGAAGGCGTTGACGTCGGCCGTGTTGCGAACGTCGAGCCGTGCCGTTTCGGCGATGCCTTCCCGGGCCAGCGTAGCGAGACCCTTTTCATCAATATCGGTGGCGATCACCGTGGCGCCCTCGCGCGCAAAGGCGATGGCGCAGGCGCGGCCGATGCCGGCGGAAGCGGCGGTAACAAAGGCGCGCTTGCCCTTGAGGCGGTCTGACATTTTTTCTCCTAAGCGATTTTGTTGTGGCCCTCAACAAGTCGTCCCTGCGAACGCAGGGACCCATACGCCGCGGCGTTTCACTGGGGCAATGTGCGAGAGGCCTTTTTACACTTCGGGGCCGGTGGCTATGGGTCCCCGCGTTCGCGGGGACGACGATCTCAGTGATTATCCCTCGCCGTGCCGACGCGGCCGGCGATGTCCTGATAACGGGTCGCGAGCTCCATGCAGGCGCCGGTAGCCTGCTGGCCGACGGTGGAGCGATAGAGTTCCTGCCACGGCGTCTGGTTGGCGGGGTATTTGAATCCGCCCTCGGCCTTGAGTTTGGCACGGCGCGTCTTGAGCTCCTCGTCGGAGATCAGGATATTGGCGCTGCCCTTGTTGAGGTCGATGCGCACCATGTCGCCGGTCTTCAGGATCGCCAGGCCGCCACCGGCGGCGGCTTCCGGCGTGGCGTTGAGGATCGACGGCGAGCCCGAGGTGCCGGACTGCCGGCCATCGCCGATGCAGGGCAGGGACAGGATGCCGCGTTTGATCAGCGCCGCCGGCGGCTGCATGTTCACCACCTCGGCGCCGCCGGGATAGCCGATCGGCCCGGTGCCGCGCACGAACAGGATGCAATGCTCGTCGATCTCGAGCGAGGCGTCGTCGATGCGGTGGTGATAGTCCTCCGGGCCCTCGAACACGATGGCGCGGCCTTCGAAAGCGTTGAGGTCTTTCGGGTTGATCAGGTAGCGGTCGCGGAATTCCTTCGAGATGACGCTGGTCTTCATGATCGCGGAATCAAACAGATTGCCGCGCAAGACCAGGAAGCCGGCGTCCTTCACCAGCGGCTTGTCGTAGCTCCAGATCACGTCGCCATCGGGCTTCGGCGCCTCGCGGCAATTGTCGCCCATGGTGTGGCCGTTGACGGTCATCGCGTCTTCATGGATGCGCTTGTGCGCCATCAATTCGCGCACCACGCTGGGCACGCCGCCGGCGCGGTGATATTCCTCGCCGAGATAGAAGCCGGCCGGCTGCATGTTCACGATCAGCGGCACGTCGTGGCCGTATGTCTGCCAGTCGTCGATCGAGAGCTCGACGCCGATATGGCGGGCCAGCGCATTGATATGGATCGGCGCGTTGGTCGAACCGCCGATCGCCGAATTGACCACGATGCAGTTCTCGAACGCCTTGCGGGTCAGAATGTCGGACGGTTTGAGATCCTCCCAGACCATGCCGACGATGCGCATGCCGGTCTCGTAGGCGATCTGGCCGCGCTCGCGGTAGGGGGCGGGGATGGCGGCGCAGCCCGGCAATGACATGCCGAGCGCCTCCGCCAGCGAATTCATGGTCGAGGCGGTGCCCATGGTGTTGCAATGGCCGACCGAGGGCGCCGACGAGGCCACGATATTCATGAACTCCTCATAGTCGATATCGCCGGCGGCCAGCTCCTCGCGGGCTTTCCAGACCACGGTGCCGGAGCCGGTGCGCAGGCCCTTGTGCCAGCCGTTCAGCATCGGGCCGCCCGAGAGCACGATCGCCGGCATGTTGACGGTGGCCGCCGCCATCAGGCAGGCGGGGGTGGTCTTGTCGCAGCCGGTGGTCAGCACCACGCCGTCGAGCGGATAGCCGAACAGCAGTTCGACCAGCCCGAGATAAGCGAGGTTGCGGTCCAGCGCCGCGGTTGGACGCTTGCCGGTTTCCTGGATCGGATGCACCGGAAATTCCATCGCGATGCCGCCGGCGGCGCGGATGCCTTCGCGGACGCGGTGCGCCAGTTCCAGATGATGGCGGTTGCACGGCGACAAATCATTGCCGGTCTGCGCAATGCCGATGATAGGCTTGCCGGATTGCAGTTCGTGCCGGGTCAGGCCGTAATTGAGATAGCGCTCGAGATAGAGCGCGGTCATCCCCGGATTATGCGGGTTGTTGAACCATTCGCTGGAGCGGAGCTTGCGCCGGGTGACCCCGGTAAGCGGCTTGTTCATTGTTGTTTTCTCCCGAATGGCATTTCTTGTTGCGTGAGCCTAACGCGCGAAATGCCTGTTCTGCAAACCCGGTCCGGCGTTCGCTGGCAAGCCAATATTAGCCGCGCGCAAAAGGTAGCGCTACCATTTTTTGCTACGATGATTTGATCGGTGGCTCCAGGCGATCAGGTGCGCGGCAGCGACGAGCTTTCGCGGACCATGAGCTGGAAACCGAGGTCGACGACCGGTTCCGGTGGGCGATTACCTTCGATCGCCGCGGTCACCATGGTGACGGCGCTGCGGCCCATTTCGTAGCGGTTGGTTCGCACGCTGGTCAAAGGAGGGACGGCGGAGGCCATGAATTCCAGATCATTGAAGCCGACGATCGCCATATCTTCAGGCACGGAGAGATGCCGGCGCTGGCATTCGAACAGCACGCCGAGCGCGAGGTCGTCATTGCCGCAAAACACCGCGTCGGTATCGGGGGCTTTCGACAACAGGTCGGCCAGCAGCGATCCGCCCAGCGTGATCGAGGTCGGCACCGGGGTCGTCACGATGAGGCGCGGATCGAACAGTCCGGCGGCCTTCATGGCATCGCGGTAGCCCCCGAACCGGCGCTGTACCCGCGGATCCATTTGCGCGCCGACAAATCCGATGCGCTGGAAGCCCTGCGGGAGAAGGTGGGAAACTGCTGCAAATGCAGCATCATAGTGCGAAAATCCCACCATCATGTCGACCGGGTCGGGGCCGATTTCCATGATCTGCGCGATCGGGCAATTCATCGCCTCCATCACCGCGCGGGATTCCGCGGTCTGGTCGATGCCGGTCACGATCAATCCGGCCGGCTTCTGGGCCTGGAACAGGCGCAGCAGTTGCTCCTCCTGCAGGATCGAATAGCGCGTATTGGCGAGCTGGATGCTGTAGCGGCTGCCCTCCGAGGCATCGTAGATGCCGCGCAGCACGTCGGAGAACACGTTGTTGGTCAGGGAGGGAATGAGGACGCCGATCACCTCGGTGCGTTGCGAGGCCAGTGCGCGCGCCGCCAGGTTCGGCACGTAGCCCAGTTCTTTCGCCGCACTCGCCACCCGTTCGCGTTTGCTCGGCGAGAGCGCTTCCGGATTTCGAAAAAAACGCGAAGCGGTGATGGGGCTCACCCCCGCCAATTTAGCGACTTCCGTGAGCCGGATTTCGCCAGACTTCGCTCGTTTCCGTTCCATGACGCGGTCATATCACAACAATTTCGGCAGTTGAACAAAGATTGACAGCGCTACCACCGGATTGCTAATGATCGTTGAATTGCAGACAATGCAAAAACAAGTTCAACTTCGGAAACGAGGTCGAAAAACAGAGCAGCGACGGCTTTCGCCATACGGTGCCGGGATACGAGGAGGGGAGTAGATGTCGTCGGTGCAGATTCGCGACGTGCGCAAGTCGCTTGGAGGCTTTGAGGTCCTGCACGGCGTATCGATTCCGATCGAGGACGGCGCTTTCGTGGTGCTGGCAGGTCCCTCCGGTTGCGGCAAGTCGACCTTGCTGCGGATGCTCGCGGGACCCGAGAACATCACCTCCGGCACGATTTCGATCGGCGACAAGGTCGTCAACAACGTGCAGCCCAAAGAGCGCGACATCGCGATGGTGTTCCAGAACCATGCGCTCTATCCGCATATGAAAGTGAAGTCGAACGGCTCGGCCTCGTTCGAGGGGCCGAACGGCGTGAAGTTGCCGCTGGCCTCGGCGCCGGCCAATTCCGAGGGCCGGCCCGCGGTGTACGGCGTCAGGCCCGAGCATTTCACCATCGCCGACGACGGCGTGGAGGCCGAGATCGTGGTGGTCGAGCCGACCGGTTCGGAAACCCAGGTATTCGCCAAGCTCGGCGGCCAGCAAGTCGTCGCCGTGTTCCGTGAACGACATCAATTCAATCCGGGCGACAAGATCCGGCTGAAACCCGATCCGGCGCTCGTGCATCTGTTTGACGAGAGCACCGGGAAGCGACTGAACTGAAATGATCGTCGGACAGCATTTCATTTCGTGGCGGCAAGATCTGGATGGAGTTTCCAGCCGTCGCTGTATACATTCTTGTCGGCGTCGCCGGCGGAATTCGATCCTTGTTCGGCAAACAGGCCTCTAAGAGCCACGCTGCAGATTTGGAAACGCTTACCCACTAATTCCCAGGGAGGGAGCCTATGACCAAGATCAATCGACGCAAATTCCTGAAGACCACGGGCGGCGCGGCCGCCGTGCTGGCGTCCATGAAGATGCCGGCCATCGCGCAGGGCACGCCGGAAGTGCACATCCTGCGCTGGAATGACTTTGTTCCCGCCTGCGACGCCATTCTCAAGACCAAGCTGTTCCCCGAG
>NZ_JAUYAN010000143.1 GCF_030693485.1 Bradyrhizobium sp.
TAGCCCAGCCAGTCCTCGCGGCGGCCGACCTTGACCACCCCGAGTTCCTTCATGATCGCGTCGTAGAAGCGCTCGGCCGCTGAAATGTCCGACACGGTGATGGAGATGTGGTCCAGCATCAGGTCATCCGCTACGCCGCGTTCTTCAACCGTTCCAGCGCCTCGATGATTTTTGTTTTCCGCGCCACCGCCGCCTCGCGCTTTTCCTTTTCTTCCTCGACGATTTCTTCCGGCGCGTTGGCGACGAACTTCTCGTTGCCGAGCTTGGCATCGACGCGCTTGATGTCGGCCTCGGCTTTCGCCAGTTCCTTGTCGAGCCGCGTCTTCTCGGCGGAAAGATCGATCACGCCCTTCAGCGGCAGCGCCGCGACCTCGCCGCGCACCAGCAATTGCACCGCGCCTTCCGGGGGCCGGTCGGCAAAGGAAATATCGCCGAGCCGCGCCATTCGCCTGACCACGTCGTTCCAGCGTTGCGCGCGGCCCCTGGTCTCTTCCGAGGCGCCGGCCAGCACCAGCGGCGTCAGTGTCGCCGGGGTGATGTTCATTTCCGCGCGAACGGACCGGATCGCGGTGACGAGATCGACCACCCAGCCGATCTCGGCTTCGGCCGCGGGATCGCTGAAATCGCCGGTATCGAGCGCCAGCAGGACCGGCGGAAGCAGCCCGTCGTTCGGGCTTGTGGTCGCCATCATCACGGCTTCGTCCGACGTCATTCCGCCGGCCTTGCGCGGCCACTCCGTCAACACCAGCAGGCCGTCACGCTTCGCCGTCATCGCCCACAATTCCTCGGAAATGAAGGGCATGAAGGGGTGCAGCAGCTTCAAAATTTCGTCGCGCGCCCACGCCACCATCGCAAGGGTTTCGGTCTTGGCGGCGCCCTCCTCGCCCATCAGCACGGGCTTGGCGAGTTCGAGATACCAGTCGCAATACACATTCCAGACGAAGCGGTAGATCGAAGCCGCGGCATCGTTGAAGCGATAGGCCTCGATCGCCTCGGTGACCTCGCGGGTGGCGCGCCCGGTCTCGTGCGCGATCCAGCGATTCAGTGTTTGCGTCGCCTGCGTGGCTTCGAAATCCGCCGGCAGCGCGCAGCCGTTCATCTCGGCGAAGCGGCAGGCATTCCACAGCTTGGTCGCGAAATTGCGGTAACCCTCGACGCGCTGCGAAGCGAGCTTGATGTCGCGGCCTTGCGCCGCCATCGCGGCCAGCGTGAAGCGCAGCGCGTCGGCGCCGTAATCGTCGATCAGATGCAGGGGATCGATGACGTTGCCTTTCGACTTCGACATCTTGGCGCCCTTCTCGTCGCGGACCAGGGCGTGGATGTAGACCGTCGGGAACGGCACGTCCTTCATGAAGTGCATGCCCATCATCATCATGCGGGCGACCCAGAAGAAGATGATGTCGAAGCCGGTGACGAGGACGTCGGTCGGATAATGGCGCTGCACATCGGTCTCGTCGTCGGGCCAGCCCAGCGTCGAGAACGGCCACAGCGCCGAGGAGAACCAGGTGTCGAGCACGTCTTCGTCGCGGGTGATGAAACCCTCGCGCTTGTCGGGATCGCGCGCCATCTCGTCGCCCTGCTCCGGCGTGATGACTTCCCGCTCGACGTAATAGCCGAGCGCGTTGCCGACCGCTTCCTCCTCGGTTTCGGCGACGAACACCTTGCCGTCCGGCCCGTACCATGCGGGTATCTGATGGCCCCACCAGAGCTGGCGCGAGATGCACCAGGGCTGGATGTTCTCCATCCACTCGAAATAGGTCTTTTCCCAGTTCTTCGGCACGAACGCGGTCGCGCCACTGCGCACCGCCGCGATCGCGGGCTGCGCCATGGTGTGGGCGTCGACATACCACTGGTCGGTGAGATACGGCTCGATCACGACGCCGGAGCGGTCGCCATGCGGCACCATGTGCGTGTTCGGCTCGATCCGCTCCAGGAATCCGAAATCCTCCAGCCGCGCCACGATCAGTTTTCGCGCGGCAAAGCGATCGACGCCGTGCAGTTCTTCCGCAAGCTGCGAGGCGCCTTCCGGCAGGCCGCGCAAGTAATCCTCGTTGTCGACCAACGCGAGGCAGCCCTCCTGGTCGAGCACGCTGATCTGCGGCAGGCCGTGCCGGCGGCCGACTTCGAAATCGTTGAAGTCATGCGCCGGTGTTATTTTGACGGCGCCCGAGCCTTTTTCGGGGTCGGAATATTCATCGGCGACAATGGGAATCTTGCGTCCCACCAGCGGCAGAACGACGTGGTTGCCGATCAGGTCCGTATAGCGCTCATCGTCCGGGTTAACGGCGACCGCGGTATCGCCCAGCATCGTCTCCGGCCGCGTGGTGGCGACGACAACGAAGGTTGCGGGGTCCTTGGGATTGAAGGTCTTGTCCTGCAGCGGATAACGCAGATACCAGAGGCTGCCCTTGACCTCGATCTGCTGCACCTCAAGATCGGAAATCGCGGTCAGCAATTTGGGATCCCAGTTCACCAGCCGCTTGTCCTTGTAGATCAGGCCTTCGCGATGCAACTCGACGAACACTTTTGCCACCGCGCGCGACAGGCCTTCGTCCATGGTAAAGCGTTCGCGCGACCAGTCACAGGAAGCGCCCAGCCGCTTCAGCTGGTTGACGATGACGCCACCGCTCTCGGCCTTCCATTGCCACACCCGCTCGAGGAATTTGGCGCGGCCCATATCGCGACGGCCCGGTTCCTGGCGCTCCATCAATTGCCGCTCGACCACCATCTGGGTCGCGATTCCCGCGTGATCGGTGCCGGGCTGCCACAGCACGTCGCGGCCGCGCATCCGCTCGAACCGGCAGAGGATGTCCTGCAGCGTGTTGTTGAGCGCGTGCCCCATATGCAGCGAGCCGGTCACGTTTGGCGGCGGGATCACCACGGTGAAGGGGCGGGCGTCGCGTCGCTCGGGGCGGCCGGCCTTGAACGCGCCGGCCTCCTCCCAGAGGCGGGCCATGCGGGTTTCGATATCGGCGGGCTGGTAGTTCTTCTCGATCATCGTCAGATGCAATCTTTGGGCTGTGGAACGGGCTAGAAAGCCGCCGGAACGCGCCAAGTCAACCTGACAAGTCAATCTGACAGGGACGCCAGCCGCTGGTTAGGCCGGATCCGGGACTGAATGAGGGCCGGTCAGCGGGCCGAGATGGGTCCAAGGCGGGCACCGCCCGCCAGGTCGGACCGAAAATCGCCTAACGGCCGCCGCGGGAAACCCGCTCGATTTCCGCCTTGACGATGCGCTCGACGAGGCCCGGCAGATTATCGTCGAGCCAGTTCTTCAGCATCGGCCGCAGCATTTCCTTGACGAGGTCTTCCAGCGTCCGCGCATTGTTGCTCAGCACGGTGTTGGCGAGCGAGTTGAAGGCGGATTCAACGGCGGACACGGTCGTGTGCGACAGGATCTGCTGGACCGGCGCCGCATTTTCAAACGGCGGCGGCTCGAAGGCGGACTGCCGGGGCGCTGCGCCGCGGGCGGCGCTCTCGGCAAATTCCAGGTCGTCCTGCGGTTCGACCTTCCGGAACGAAGGTTGCGCGGGCGGCGGTGGCGCCTGCTCCATCGCTACCGCCATGTCGTCGGTGAGTTCGAACACGTCGCCGTCGGGCTGGGGCGGACGGATTTCCTCCGGCACGGTGGCCTCGTCGAGGCCGTTGAGCAGGGCGTCGATGTCGTCCTGGCTGTTGGAGACGGGCGCGGGCGCCGGTGCGGCAGGAGGCGCTGCGGGTTTGGCTGGCGGAGGTGCGGGCTTTGCAGCCGGGGCAATCGCCGACGGTGGAATATCGGTCATGGCGGCGGGCGCCGCAGCAGCCGGCTTCGCCGGGGCGGCCGGGCTGGCGGGCTTTTCGGCCACCGGCGGCTTGGCTTCGTCGTCGGCGATGATACGACGAATCGACGCCAGAATCTCCTCCATCGAGGGTTCCTGGACCTTTGCAGGCTGCGTCATCGCCGACTCCACATCATCAACGCCCTCCGGTGCTTTTTACACCAAGCCAGACAGGATTTGCCGGTTCTGGAGATACAGGCCGGGATTTTCATCGCACAAGCCTGACTTGTCCCCAGATCAAGCGCCTCTCACCAGATCGCTCGGGATACCGCCCCTGCTCAGGGTACCGAAGCATCGCGGCCAAGTTGCTGCCAGCTCAAGTGCCGTCTCGGATGCGGCGCGAATCGCCCTGCTGCCTCCATTAACGGTATGTCATGGCAACAATTGATTGCAAGCAACGCGCCGCCCCATTCACGCTCGCGAGCGCTTGAGGCAGCCTGTGCTCATGCAACGATGGTTGAGGCGATCAGCGGCCGTCGGGAACGCGGACACCGAACCAGCTGTCGCGGACCTGGTGATAATGCACGCTGGGATCGTAGACGGTGGTGGGTAGCTTGAGCACCACAGGCGACAACCGTCCGACCTTGTCCAGTACGGAGTAGGACGCGACCACGCGGTCATGCTGCGCGGTGACCAGTGCGACGCGGGCGTTGACCAGCGCCTGCTGGGCGTTCAGCACGTCCAGCGTGGTGCGCTGTCCGGCCTTGGCTTCTTCGCGCACGCCGTTGAGCGCGATCTCGGAAGCCGACACCTGCGACTGGGCCGACTGGACCTGCGCCTTGCCTGCCACCAGCTGTCCCCATGCCGTCACCACATTGGCTCGGGTCTGGTCGCGAACCTGTTCGAGGTTGAGGCGCTGTTGCGCCAGGGTTTCCTTGGACTGGCGGATCAGCGCATATTCGGCGCCGCCCTGATAGACCGGAACCGATAGCTGCCCAAGTACGGAGGCGCCGAACGAGCGCTGGATCGTCATGGTCTGTTCATAGGACTGCTGCACCGAGGCCTGCAGCGTCACCGTGGGCAACAGTGCACCTTCGTTCACCCTGACCTGGAGGTAACTGACATCGATGCCGAACATCGCGGCGGTCACGTTGGGATTTTGCGTCAACCCGAGGTCGACCGCGGAGGGCAGCGTTCCCGGCAGAAAGCGGTCGACCGGCGAACCCGGCGCGAGATTGACCGGCTCGTTGCCGATGATGCGGCGGTAGTTTGATCGCGTGGTGTTCAGGTTGGCTTCCGCGGTCAGCAACTGGGTCTTGCCGGCGGCCAGTTGCGCCTCGGACTGCGCGACGTCGGTGCGGGTGACCTCGCCGACGCTGAAGCGGTCCCTGGTCTGTTTCAAGGTCTGTTCGAGTACGCGGACGTTGCTCTTCTGCACCTCGACGATTGCGGAGTCGCGCAGATAGTCCATGTAGATAGTGGCGGCCGAAAGCAGCACGCTCTGTTCGAGCACCCGCAGCGCTTCGCGCGCGCCGGAAACCTGGCTCTCCGCGGCGCGGGTCCGGTTCGCGGTCTGCTGTCCGTTGAACAGCGTCTGCGTCACGGTCGTGCCGATACTGCGCGGCGAATTGGCGCCGTGAATTCCGGTCCGGACAATAACGGTGGGCGTGCCGCCCGACGTCGAAAGCGTATCGGTGTATTGGTAGCCGGCGCTACCTGTGACCGCGACGCGCGGGCGATAGCCGGATAATGCCTGCGGCACGTTCTCGTCGGTCGCCCGGACCGAGGCGCGCTGCGCGTTGAGTTGCGGATTGTTCTGATAGGCGCGCACCAGCGCCTGTTCGATGGTGTCGGCCAGGGCCGGCGTCGGGCCCATCGCCGCCAACAGAAGGACCGCAGCCGCAGCTCCGGTAAAAACCTTCACACCACGCATCCCCAAAAATCCATTCATTCCTGCGCGCCGGCTCGAACGATGAGCCGGACGTCGCAGCCGCCCAATTGAGTCCCGGCTCACCTTATTCCGCCCGTGGGGGCGACGGAACCACCCCGCACCCCGATGCAACGGAAACTCTCCACGTGGGGCATCTGGGCCACACTTCTGATCGGGATCGGTAATTGGTCAGTTGGCAAGGGAGGGGTCGAGGAAGCGGCCGGGCGCGAGTGAACCCCGAACGAGGGCCGGCAAGGACTGGAATCCGCTAGAATACGAAGGCGGCAGCCCGCTCCAGGCCGGGAAGAACCGGGACCGCGGCGTCGAACAGCGCCCGGTTCCCGAAATCGCCATGCGAACGCGTCACGAGGGTGGCGCGCGGTGGCTGCGTGGTGGCGAAAACGCAGATCAGCCGGCCCCCCTCCCTGAGCTGGCTATACAGCCGGTCCGGCACGATTTCGGTCGCGCCATTGAGGATGATCGCATCATAGGGCGCGTTGGCCGGATCGCCGTCGGCGGCCGCCGCCGTCCGTACCGTAACATTCACCAGGCCAAGCCCGGCCAGAACATCCCCGGCCTTCGCGGCCAGCGACGAATCGCTCTCGGTCGCCGTCACCTGCCCGGCCAGATGGGCAATGATCGCCGCCGCATAGCCGGTCGCGCACCCCACCACCAGGACGTTGTCACCCTGCTTGATCTCGGCCGCCTGCAGCATCTTCGCCGTGACCACCGGCTTGATCAGATAGCGCTTGTCCGAAGCCCTCTCGCTGACATCGAGATCGAGGTCGAGATAGGCCAGCGCGCGCTGGCTGGCCGGGGCAAAGGCCTCGCGCGGCACCGCCAGCATCGCATCGAGGATCCGGATATCGGTGACGTCGCTGGGGCGCACCTGGCCATCGACCATTTTCTGGCGCGCGGTCGAAAAACCGGACATGAGTGGACCTTGCAAGCGGTGCGGGCGCGAGCCCGCGGGGGCGAAACCGCGCCATCTTTGGTACAAGGGCCGCCAAAACGCAACATGGTGCCGGCGCCGTCCGAAGCGGACGTACCGCCCTCCCCGATGCACCGGTTCCGGGGCCGCTCCAGCCGGTCTATTCGATGGTCACCGCGAGCCGCCCGATCCACTGCGCTACCTCGTCCAGATGGTCGGAATCGTGCTCGGCGATAGCCCGGGCCAGCCGGAACAGGCATTCATCGTCACTCAGCGCGGGGATCTCGTTCGGAATGATCGACGACACCGGCTTTGGGAGATCGGTCAGGACGTCTGGCATCGAATCACCTCAAGGGTTCGGGTCCGGCATCCCTGGGGATCGCCGGCGAATGGGCCCTTTTGGCGGCTGATGGATGCGAGGCGCGGGCGGCAGCATTGCGCCAGTCAGGCGCCAGGGCGCCCGCTCGGCGGCCCGGAATGCCAACAAATCGTTGTGGCCCAGGCAGTTTTACCGCCTTCTTGATGCCGCGTCGGAACAGCCCATTTCGTCCTTTGCAAGCCCGGAAGGCTTTGTTATACGCAGCCGGCTTGCGAACGATTGTTTCGCCTGTTCCTCGGTAGCTCAGCGGTAGAGCATTCGACTGTTAATCGAATGGTCGCTGGTTCGAATCCAGCCCGGGGAGCCAATCGGCTTATTTGAGGATGTCCGGTACCGTCCAAGAACGTCCATCGTATCACAAATTATGCTTGAAAAATAAGGACTTCGCGGTAATCTGTGGGCTCAGATTGTCCAGCCGTGTCCGGTAGCAGCCGCGTTTTTTGCTGGCCTCGTTGCTGGCCTCGGGGGGGTCAAATCGAAGATAACGAGCCATGTTGACCGACGTCGGGTGTCGCAATCTGAAACCGCAAGCCAAGCCGCTCAAGAAGAGCGATGCCGGCGGTCTCTATCTCTTGGTTAAACCAGGCGGATCCAAGCATTGGTACATGGGCTACCGTTTTGGCGGCAGGCAAAAGAAACTTTCATTCGGCCCCTACCCTATTGTCACTCTGCTCGGTGCGCGCGACAAGCGCGACGCTGCTAAGCGGCTGCTCGCCGATGGCGTCGATCCCGGTGCGGCGAAACAGGAAGCCAAGCGCGAACAGGCCGCCGCCCGCACCTTCGGTGGGTGGGCTGATGAATGGCTGGAAAAGGACCGCGCGCAGCTA
>NZ_JAUYAN010000065.1 GCF_030693485.1 Bradyrhizobium sp.
AGCGGGGCGATGGAGGGCCTGTGCTCAGTCCCGCAGCAGTTCGTTGATGCTGGTCTTGGCGCGGGTGCGCTCGTCGACCCGCTTGACGATCACGGCGCAGGCGGTGGAGGGGCCGGGCTGGCCGTTCTTCAAGGGCCGGGCCGGCAGATTGCCGGGCACCACGACGGCATATTCCGGCACTTCGCCGATGAAGGTTTCGCCAGTGTCGCGGTCGACGATCTTGGTGGAGGCGCCGAGGAACACGCCCATCGACAGCACCGCGCCCTTGCGCACGATGACGCCTTCGGCGACCTCCGAGCGCGCGCCGATGAAGCAATCGTCCTCGATGATGACGGGTTCGGCCTGCAGCGGCTCCAGCACGCCGCCGATGCCGACGCCGCCGGAAATGTGCACGCGCTTGCCGATCTGGGCGCAGGAGCCGACCGTCGACCAGGTGTCGATCATGGTGGATTCATCGACATAGGCGCCGAGATTGACGAAGGACGGCATCAGCACCACGTTCCTGGCGATGAAGGCCGAGCGGCGCACGATGGCGCCCGGTACCGCGCGAAACCCGGCGTCGCGAAACCGGTTCTCGCCCCAGCCGTCGAATTTCGAGGGCACCTTGTCCCACCACGAGGCCTGGCCGGGGCCGCCGGCAATCGCGCTCATGTCGTTGAGCCGGAACGACAGCAGCACCGCCTTCTTCAGCCACTGATTGACCTTCCACTTGCCGCCGGCCTCGCGCTCGGCAACCCGGGCCTCGCCCTTGTCGAGCAGTTCGAGTGCGGAATCGACGGCGTCGCGAACTTCGCCCCTGGTCGCGGTCGAGACGCTGTCGCGGGCATCGAACGCAGTGTTGACGGTGGATTCGAGGGAGGTGAGAGACATCGAGATTTCCTTGGGAAGCGCGCGGGAGATTTGGGAGGCTTTTGTCGGGATTTGGAGGCGGGGAGTCAAGACTCTCTCCTCCGTCGTCCCTGCGAACGCAGGGACCCATAACCCCGGTCGTTGACGCAATGGCGCCTTGGTTCAACAAGCGAGCTAACACCACCCATAATCTTGACGGCACGGCGTGATGGTGTGGACGGCCCCCTACGGCATCGATTGTGCCAGAATGAGGTTGTTGAGATCTCAGACAAGGGAGCCGTCCGTGGACCAGATTATCCGCATTGGAATGGATACGTCGAAGCATTTTTTTTCAGCTGCATGGGGTCGATGCTTCGGAGCGGCCGGTATTGCGCAGGAAGCTGCGGCGCAACGAGGTGTTGACGTTTTTTGCCAGGCAATCACCGACCCTCATTGGAATGGAAGCCTGCGGCGCCGGGCATTACTGGGCACGGGAGCTGCGCAACCTCGGGCACGAGGTGAAGCTGATCGCGCCGCAGCACGTGAAGGCTTACGTTAAACGCAACAAGAACGACGGGCGTGACGCCGAAGCACTATGCGAGGCGATGAGCCGGCCGACGATGCAGTTTGTGCCGGTGAAGAGCCAGGAGCAGCAGGCGGCCCTGATGCTGATGGGAGTTCGCCAGCAGTTGATGACCAGGCGCACCCAGCTCAGCAACGCAATCCGGGGTTATGCGGCGGAGTTCGGCTTGATCACCGCAAAGGGTCTCGTCAAGGTAGAGCCGCTGTTGGCGCAGATCGCCCGGGATGAGAGCCTGCCTGCGCTGGCGCGCGAGATGTTTGCGCTGCAAGGCCGCGACTATGCACGGTTGCAGATCGAACTGAAGGCAGTCGAGGCCCGGCTGATGGCCTGGCACCGCGCCAATGCCGACAGTTGCCGATTGGCAAAGATTCCGAGTATCGGGCTGATCGGCGCCACCGCTTTGGTCATGAAGGCGCCCGATCCTCACCTGTACCCGTCCGGCCGGCATTTTTCTGCCTGGATCGGGTTGACCCCGAAAGATCATTCCACCGCCGGAAAGACCCGGATCGGCAAGATTACCCGCGCAGGAGATGAGATGCTGCGCAGTGTCTTGGTGGCGGGAGCCACCTCCGTGATCCAACAGGCGAAGAAGGGCCGCGGCCGTCCGTCGCCCTGGCTCGTTGCATTGCTGGCGCGCAAGCCGCCGAAGCTCGCCGCGGTGGCACTTGCCAACAAGACTGCCCGCATTGCCTGGAAGCTGCTGACGACGGGCGAGAGTTACGACGGCGCGCGCATGCCTGTGGCATCAAAGCTCGCCGCCTAAGAGATCAGTCGGTTGGTAGTTCCAACCGGTTGAGCCGGAGCTGCAAAAGGAGACAGATGGTAGGATCGATCGATCCGGGTGCGAGACAATCCGTGGGACCCATTGGCCTGTAGAGGTCGCTGGCGTGTTTGGAACTCGCGTCGCGGAAAACCATCTTGGCCAGCGGCCTACCAGCCGCACCAACAGGCCGGACATATGGATGCAAGCGATCCGATCAGACTATCGAAAAACTCTTGCGGCGCGGGGGCCGTCCACATATGGGTCCCCGCGTTCGCAGGGACGACGGCTCAGGGTGTTGCGAGCACCTTCTGCAAAAACCCGGTCAAATCATCCGTGACATGATCGACATAGACAGCGCCGCGGCCTTCCAGTTCCCAGTCCTCGCGCACCACTTCCTGTGAGCCGTCGGGCACCACCAGCACGGTGGTCATGCCGAGCTGGTGCGGCACTACTAGGTTGCGCGCGAGATCCTCGAACATCGCCGAGCTGGCGGGGTTGACGCCGTGATCCCGCAGGAATTTCTGGTAGGTCTGCGGCGCCGGCTTCGGCTCCAGTTCGGCCGCAATGATGTCGAACACCGCCTCGAAATGTTCTCCAATGCCGAGCCGCGCCAGCACGGCTGCTGCGTGGTCGGTGGAGCCGTTGGTCAGGATCAGCTTGCGTCCGGGAAGCCTCGCGATCGCAGCCCCCATCGCGGGGTTGGGCTCCAGCGGCGAATGGTCGATCCTGTGCACATAAGCGAGATAGTCGTCGGCGCGCACGCCGTGCTCGGTCATCATGCCGCGCATGGTGGTGCCGTAGCGGCGGTAATAATCCTTCTGGACGGTGCGGGCTTCCTCCCGCGTAATCTTCAGCCAGGCGCTGACGAACTCGCCGATCCGCGCATCGACCTGCTGCCACAGATTGACGTGATGCGGGTACAGCGTGTTGTCGAGATCGAACACCCAGGTGTCGATCTCGGTGAAGGCGCGGGGTGTTGTCATCGTGATCATCGCTCTCTCACCGGGCCGTCCCTGCGAACGCAGGGATCCAGCCACCGGCCGTTATTGTTCAAAGAATGTCTTGCCACATCCATCTGTCTCAAATCGCAACGGCACGGCGTGTGGGTTCCTACGTTCGCAGGGACGACGAAGAATGAGAACATCCCTTCACGGCATCGCGAAGCGCAGCGTCTTGCCGCCGCTGCTCATGTCGACGGCGGTGAAACCTGTCGGGTTGAGGCCGCGGTTGCCGCAGTCGTTCTGGTCGTTGACCTCGAACTTGCTCTCGCGGGTGCAGAGCTGCGTGGTGCCGCCCCAGTTCAGCGGCCGTTCCCTGAATTTGAGCGCGCGGTTCTCGCCGTCGACCGCCTCGGCGAAACTGAAGATCTGCTTCGGCTGGCCCGACACGTCGGGATGCAGGCATTTGCCGGGATCGATCCGGTACCAGCCGCGGCTGATCACGGTCTTGCCATCGTCGGTGCCGACCGCGGCCATGATCTTGTGCGGCGTGTCATTGCACCAGGTCAGGCCGGTGGTGGACGGCGATTGCACCGCGTCGATCATGGTGGCGAAGAATTTCGGCGACTGCACCACCTCGGCGGCGAGCCCCCGGGTTTTCAGGAATGCGGCCAATGCTCCCTGCGTCTTCGGGCCGTCGACGCCGTCGATCGGCGCTGCGTCATAGCCCGCGATCACCAGCAGGCGCTGGATGCCGGCGAGCCTGGCCTGCTCGTCGTCATATTCGCTGCCTTCGGCCAGATACGCCACGAGATGGCCGTCGTCGGTCTTGGTCGGATTGACCTGGGTGAACGGCGCCGGGGTCTGTCCGCCGCGGCACTGTCGGGCCGCGGCGATGACGAAATTGTCCGGTGCGATGCAGAGCGTATCGTTGCCGCTCTGCGGCACCGGCGACGAGCCGTAGACGCCGAGCGCGCGGGCATGGAGCAGGATGCGGTCGGCAGTCAGCGTGCCCTGCGCGACGACACGGCACGCCGCCGGATCGATCCGGAACCAGCCGCGCGTCGCGGTGGCGGCCTTGTCGTCGATCCCGATCGCGACCTCGACCACATAGCTCATGCGGTTGCAGAGTTTCAGGTCGGCATAGGCCGGCGCCGACGAAGCGAGGAACGAGATCGTCGCGGCCGGCAGCGCATAGGCCGTGCGCACCCAGTATCGCCGCGCCGCTGCGCGGAAACGGCGCGTCAATGGGGGGAGCGGGGCGAGGGTGGGGTTCACTTGTGGATCAGCGTGCCGGTGCCCTGGTTGGTGAACAGTTCGAGCAGCACGGCGTGCGGGGTCTTGCCGTCGATGATGACGACGCCCTCGACGCCCTGCTCGAGCGAGTAGATGCAGGTTTCAACCTTCGGAATCATGCCGCCGGAAATGGTGCCGTCGGCGATCAGTTTTCGCGCGTCCTTCACCGACAGCTCCGGAATCAGCTTCATCGACTTGTCGAGCACGCCGGGAACGTCGGTCAGCAGCAGCAGCCGCTTGGCCTTCAGCGCGCCGGCTACCGCGCCGGCAAACGTGTCGGCGTTGACGTTAAAGGTCTGTCCCGAGGCCGATGTCGCCAGCGGCGCCAGCACCGGGATCAGTTCATGACCGATCAGCTGGTTCAGCAGCGTGAGATCGACCTTCTCGGGCTCGCCGACGAAGCCGAGATCGATCACCCTTTCGATATGCGAATCCGGATCGACCATGGTGCGCGTTGCTTTCGACGCCGTCACCATGTTGCCGTCCTTGCCGCAGAGGCCGACCGCCTTGCCGCCGGCTTCGTTGATGTAGCCGACCAGCGTCTTGTTGATCGAGCCGGCCAGCACCATCTCGACGATCTCGATGGTGGCGGCATCGGTGATGCGCAGGCCGGCGGCGAATTCGGACTGAATGCCGAGCCGCTTCAGCATGGTGGCGATCTGCGGCCCGCCGCCGTGCACCACGACCGGATTGATGGCGGTCTGTTCCAGAAGCACGATGTCGCGGGCGAACGCCTTGGCGGTTTCCTCGGCGCCCATGGCATGGCCGCCATATTTGATGACGATGGTTTCCTCGTCATACTGCTGCATGTGCGGCAGCGCCTCGGACAGGATGCGGGCCTGATCGAGCGGACTGATATGCGGCGCGTCGGTCATGAAGCGGGTCTCGTCAGATTCGGGTTGGGCGGGTTCTTATCTGATTGGCGGGCGGGGCGCAAAGCATGGCTGTTGCGCCATCTACAATCGCGATAATTGCCTACTGGCGCTTCGGCCATGCTGCCGCCACGGCGAGCGCCAGCCAGCTTGCGATCAGCAGCGCGCCGCCGGTCGGCGCGGCAAAAGGAAAAAGCCCGTGGCCAGCAAAATGCCGCAGCGTCAGGTCGCCGGCGAACAGGGCGGTGGCGACGAAAAAGCCCGAGGCGGCCAGGATCCCGATCCCGAGATGAATGACGCCGCGTTCCGCCAGCGCCACCGTGCCCAGCAGCGCTGCGGCGTGAAACAGCAGCATCGACGACGCCGACGCCAGCCGCGCGGCATCGGGCTGATGCGCGGCGGCCGCCGCCAGCATGACGCCGTCGGCGCCCATCACGCCGGCCAGCACGATCAGGATCCGGGTCAGGCGCGACCTCATCGTCAGCTCCGCTCGCCGAGCAGCCGCACCATGGCGGCGCGCAATTCCGGCATTCCGGCGCCGGTGCGCGAGGAGGTCACCAGGATTTCCGGGAAGGCGGCGGGATGCTTGA
>NZ_JAUYAN010000069.1 GCF_030693485.1 Bradyrhizobium sp.
TGCCCCGGCCGGCCGTAGCGGCTCGGCTCCAGCCCCCTGTGCAGTTGCGGGTTGAGCGCGTTGAAGACGACGGCGTTGCGGTCGCTGCCGGCTTTCAGCGTCTCGTGCTTGTCGACGAAGTAGCCGGCTTGCGGTTTCGCGGCAAACGTCGCCGGCGGATAGCCCTTCGCGGGTCCGGCTTCGAGGGCGCGGCCCTCGGCTTTCCATGCGTCGAGCCCGCCATCCAGCACCGACACGTTGTCGAAGCCCAGCGATTTCAGCATCCACCAGAACCGCGTCGCCCATTGCGGTGTCCCGATGCTGTAGAGCACCACGCGGCTGCTGACGCCAACCCCGTGCCGGCCGAATGCGGCCTCGAGCTGTGCTATGGCCGGCATCATGAAATGCAGATCGATGCCGGCTTGCGAGAATTCGCCCTGCAGGTCGAGAAAATCCGCGCCCGGAATATGCCCGGCCTCGAAGGTATGCCGGCCCGGCACCGCGATATAGGGAACGCCGGAGCCTTCCGGCTGATATTCGAGATAGGTGGTGCAATCGAACAGCCGGAGATCGGGATGCTCCAGCATGCCGGCGAGTTCCGCCGTCGTCATAAGCCCGTCGTGTTCTGGCATCTATGGTTCCTCCCCGTTCCGGTCATGCTAGGGCAGGCGGTAAGGGCTGGAAAGGTTAAGCGCGTCTTGACGTTTGCCCTTTAATCCCCGGATTCCGGCCCGATATAGCGGTGAAGGGCCGGCGCGGCGCCGAAGCCTTGCCTTGACCGCGAAATGGCCGAATAAGCTATTGAACCAAAAGAGAAATAATCCGACCCAAAGAAGGGGCCCGGCATCTGCCACGGGCCCCTTGGTGAATGTCACCAAAACCTGATATTCGAGACGCCATGAACAAGCCCGAAAAGCCCCCGCAGAGCGACATCGCCGGTCCCAGCGCCCGGCATAAAACCACCCAGGTCATGGTCGGCAATGTCGCCGTCGGTGGCGGCGCGCCGATCGTGGTGCAGTCGATGACCAACACCGACACCGCCGATATCGAGGGCACGATTGCGCAGGTGGCGGCACTGGCGCGCGCCGGTTCGGAGATGGTGCGCATCACCGTCGATCGCGACGAGGCCGCCGCCGCGGTACCGCATATCCGCGATGGCCTGCGCAAGCGCGGCATCACCACGCCCCTGATCGGCGATTTCCATTACATCGGCCACAAGCTGCTGGCCGATCATCCCGCCTGCGCCGAGGCGCTCGACAAATACCGCATCAATCCCGGCAATGTCGGTTTCAAGGCCAAGCGCGACACCCAGTTCACCGACATCGTCGAGATGGCGCTGAAGTACAACAAGACGGTTCGGATCGGCGCCAATTGGGGATCGCTGGATCAGGAACTGCTGACCAAACTGATGGACGAAAACGCGCTGCTGCCGGCGCCGAAGGATGTCCGCGCGGTGACCCGCGAGGCCATGGTGCAGTCGGCGCTGTTGTCGGCCGCGCGCGCCGAGGAAATCGGCCTGCCGAAGAACCGCATGATCCTGTCGGCCAAGGTCTCGGCGGTGCAGGACCTGATCGCGGTCTACGAAACGCTCGCCGAACGTTCCGACTACGCTATCCATCTCGGCCTCACCGAGGCCGGCATGGGCTCCAAGGGCATCGTCGCCTCGTCGGCCGCGCTCGGCATCCTGCTGCAGCAGGGCATCGGCGACACCATCCGGATTTCGCTGACGCCGGAGCCCGGCGGCGACCGCACGCTGGAAGTCCAGGTCGCGCAGGAACTGCTGCAGACCATGGGATTCCGCACCTTCGTGCCGCTGGTCGCGGCATGCCCCGGCTGCGGCCGCACCACCTCGACCACCTTCCAGGAACTGGCGCGCTCGATCCAGGATTTTATCCGCGAGGAAATGCCGAGCTGGAAGACCCGTTACCCCGGCGTCGAATCGCTCAACGTCGCGATCATGGGCTGCATCGTCAACGGCCCCGGCGAATCCAAGCACGCCGATATCGGCATCTCCTTGCCCGGCACCGGCGAAACCCCGGCGGCGCCGGTGTTCGTCGACGGCAAGAAATTCCGCACCCTGCGCGGCCCCAACATCGCAGGCGAATTCAAGGCGATGGTGATCGACTATATCGACCAGCGCTATGGCGGCGGCGCGAACGTGCCGGTGACCGCGGCGGAGTAGGGCGCGGTTAGCGCCACGTAGCCCGGATGGAGCGAAGTTATCTCAGTCGTTCGGCGGCGGACGGTCTGTCCCCTCTCCCGCTTGCGGGGGAGGGTTAGGGTGGGGGCTCTCTCATCCGCTAGCCCGCAAGCAGTTTGTCCCGCTGAAGCACCCCCACCCCGGCCCTCCCCCGCAAGCGGGAGAGGGTGAAGAAAGCGACGCCACCGTCAGCCCTTGTCGGCTGCGAGATATCCTCGGATTGCACTTCGCGCGGTCCGGGCTACGATGGCCGTCAATCAAGAAAAGCCGGAGGCCGCCACATGAGCTCGTTATCCAGCAAGCAAGGCCCGCGCTACCGCCACACCTCGGGCGAAGGAGCGCCCTATGAGACCATCGGCGTCGAAAAGCTCACCCCGATCATCGGCGCGGAAATATCCGGCGTCGACCTCGCAAATCCACTCTCCAACCGGACCATGGACGAGATCCACCGCGCGCTCGCCGAAAATCTCGTGATCTTCTTTCGCGACCAGCACATCACGCCGCAACAGCATCTCGCCTTCGGCCGAAAATTCGGCGAGCTGCATATTCATCCCGCCGCCCCCCATGAGGGCGACGATCCCGCGCTGATGAAGATCTATGCCGACAAGGATTCACCGCGCGCCAATGGCGAGGGCTGGCATTCGGACGTGTCCTGCGACCTCGAGCCGCCGATGGGCTCGATCCTCTACATCAGGCAATGCCCGCCGCGCGGCGGCGATACGCTGTTCGCCAACATGTATGCGGCTTACGAATCGCTGTCGGACCGGATGAAGACCTATCTCGATGGCCTCACTGCGCTGCATGACGGCGAATCCACCTATCGCGGGCTCTACGCCAATTACGGCGTCGCCGATCGGCCGGCCTATCCGCGCGCCGAGCATCCCGTCGTGCGCACCCATCCGGTGACCGGCAAGAAGGCGCTCTACGTCAACCGCGGCTTTACCCGCCATATCATCGGCATCCCCCGCGACGAAAGCGACGCCATGCTGGCCTATCTCTACCAGCACGCCGAAAACCCGCTGTTCCAGTGCCGCTTCCGCTGGACCGAAAACGCCATCGCGTTCTGGGACAACCGCTGCGCCCAGCACCGCGCGATGTGGGACTACTGGCCGCACACCCGTTCGGGCACGCGGGTGACGGTGAAGGGCGAGCGGCCGGTGTGAGTCGCCGATCCCCGGCGCCAACAAAAAAGCCCCGGACGATGCCGGGGCTTTCGAGTTTGTCAGGAAGGAGAACGCACTCAGTACCGGGCGACGAGAGGGCCGCCGAACTTGTAGCTCACGCGACCGAGGACCGACCAGTTGTCGACATAGGTGCTATGATTGCTGAAAACGCCAGCCGGAGCGTTGGTTGCGAGCAGAGCGCTCTGACTCAGACCGCCGCAGCAGCGGCCGAAGTCGTAGTAGTTTCCTTCGACGCCGAGGATCCAGTTCTGGGTTGCCATCCACTCGACACCGCCGCCGACGGTCCAGCCGACGCGCGTGTCGTTGCGCTGGTTGTAATCGAAGTTGTCTTGAATTCGCGTATTGATTTCGCTGAATGCAACACCGCCCTTGACGTAGAACAGCCACTGGCCGCTGGCGATGCCGAGCCTCGGCGTAACGGTTGCGATCCATTCCTGCCTGGTGCGGAACGTGTCGCTGGCCGGGAAGTACGGGCTGATCACGGTGCGGTTCAGGTCGGTATACGAGATCGACCCTTCGATACCCAGCACAAACTGGCCCGTCTGCCAGTTGTAGCCGGCGTGACCGCCGCCCATGAAGCCGCTGGTGTTATACCGGAAGCTGTCACCGGCCACCAGGTTGTAGTGACCCGCCGTCGCAAAATCGTAACGGGATTCGCTCTCAGTCCAGCCGGCATGGGCACCGATATAGAAACCGGTCCAGTTCCAGACCGCGACGACCGGCGGCGGTGCCTTGGCGTAACGAGGCGCCATGTCGGCCGCGGAAGCGGCTCCGGTGAACATCATGGAGACAGCAGCAGCCGCCAGTGCGATTTTCTTCATTGAGGCCCCCTTGCTTGCCGGAAAAACATTGCAAAACCTGAAGGCAATTTACACGAGGTCCACGCGATATACCGTCACTGGTTTGCAACAGCGCCGGACAATCGATGCGGGCAGAGTGTGCCGGCTACGCCTATTCGGAGCCGGCGGACGCTTGCGGCGCAGTGGCGTTCGGCCTCCACCGAAGATAATTTGTCTCGTATTTTCAATATACAAGGGGAGGAGCGGCAGCCCTGCTGTTTGATTCCGCCGGCCCCGTCGGAGGCCCGAAGCACCAGCCCGCGTTGACGCGCCAACGGCCCTGCGTCAAGGTTTGCACAAGGTAAAAAAGCCGCTCCGGAGGCCCGCCCATGCTCCGCGCCGAGGACAACAAATTCCTGACCGAAAGCAATGCCGGCACCGGGATGGGCGAGTTGCTGCGCCGCTTCTGGCTCCCCGTGCTGCTCTCCGAAGAACTGCCTGACGCCGACGGTCCGCCGAAGAAAATCGTCGTGATGGGCGAGGAACTGCTCGCCTTCCGCGATTCGCGTGGCGTGGTCGGTGTCATCGATCAGTATTGCCCGCACCGCGGTGCCAATCTCTGGCTCGGCCGCGTTGAGGAATGCGGCATCCGCTGCGTCTATCACGGCTGGAAATTCGACACCGACGGCCGTTGCGTCGACATGCCGACCTCCTATCCCGATCTCAATGCCAAGGACCTGATCCGCATCAAGTCCTACCCGGTGCGCGAATGGGGCGACATGATCTGGGCCTATATGGGCCCGGCGGCGTCGGTGCCTGAATTGCCCGATATGGAAATGGCGCTGGTGCCGGCTTCGCACCGCTACGTCTCGAAGAAATGGCAGGACTGCAACTGGGTGCAGGCGCTGGAAGGCTCGATCGACACCGCGCATTTCACCTTCGCGCATCTGAGCTTCGAGAAGGAAGAGAACGAAATCCTCGACATCAAGAAGCATTTTGTGAACCCGCTGCTGCGCGTCGCCACCGATCACATGCGCTGGATCGCCGAGGATCCGCGGCCGGTGATCAAGATCATTCCGCATGACGCGGGGCTGACCATCGGCGGCGGCCGGGTCACCGGCAGCGACAACATCTACTGGCGCATCGCCCAGTTCCTGATGCCGGTGCATGCCTACGCCCCGAGCGCGATGCCGGGCGAGAACATCTTCGGCCAGAGCTTCATTCCGGTGACCGATACCAATTGCTGGATCTACACCTATGCCTGGAATCCGGAGCGCCCGATTACGCAGGCCGAACGCGACGCCTATGACCGCGGCAATGGCGTGATCTCCGAGGTCGACGAGAACTACGTGCCGCTGCGCAACAAATCGAACGACTATCTGATCGACCGCAAGCTGCAGAAGACGAACAGCTACACCGGCATCAAGGGCGTCTCCGAGCAGGACGCCGCGGTGCAGGACAGCCAGGGACCGATCGCCGACCGCAGCCGCGAGCATCTCGGCCCGACCGACCTCGGCATCATGCATTTTCGCAAGACCGTGATGGATGCGGCCCGCGCGCTGCAGCAGGGCAAACCGCCCGCGCATCTGGCGCAGCAGCACCGCTACGCCGTACGTTCCGGCGCCTGCGTCACCAGCAAGGCGAAGGACTTACCTGCTGTCATGGTCGAGCGCTTTGGCGATGCGACCGGCTTTGTCGGCCGGCCGCGCATTGCGGCGGCGGAGTAATTCTTCCGTCATCGCGCGCCAAATGGTCGCGCGAACGCGCGCCCGATGACTGGCTCGGCGAAGCAATTCAGCCTTCCTTCTGCTGCAGAATCAATGGCTTCGTCGCAAGTGCTCCTCGCAATGACGGGAGCCCCATATCCGCATTGTTGCAGGCCTGCCTTCGCGATGGCGACGCCGATCTGGCGCGGCGGTTCTTCGCCGCGGCAACGGCGGCGATCGACACGCCCTGGGAAATCTCTTCAGCCGCTCGCGCGGCAATGAAAAGATTTCCGGGGCGGCGGCACGGGGCTAGGCGTGCCTCACTCGCGCAGATCGTAGCGGTAGGACTTCGAGACGATCTTCCAGCCATCGGCCAGCTTCATCGCCACCAGATAGTCGGTAAAGTAGCGCGGCGGCAACTGGCAGCGCACCTTGATGAAGGCGGTGGATTCATCCGAGCGGTCGATCGTGACGATGAAATCCTCGCGTGCCTTGCCCTCGGCTTTTCCGGAGGGGCGCTTGCGGACGCGATCGAGCCAGTCCGGCACGGTCAGAATCTGCAGCGCGCCCTTCTCGACCCAGCGCAGGTCCGCGGTGGGGTGAAAGACCTCGCCGAGCTTGTCGGCGTCGCCCTCATAAAGAGCGTCGAAATAATGCTGGACGACGGCTTCGACGCTGGAACGGTCATGGCTCACGTTGCGGCTCCCTGGGGTGGAATTGGTCTAGATTGAATTAAGCCACGAATGGATCGATGGCGCTACGAATGTCTTGCGTTTCTGACGCAGACGTGTGGTGCGATCGGAAAAGCCGAATGAAGAAATTCCTGCCGGAGAACGTGGCAAGATCCGCACGTTCCGGGTAAAGATGGCGCAGTTGGATGGCCTGCGGGAGATATTGCGATGACGATCGACACGGACCGGATCGATGACGCCGTTTTGGCGTTGCTGCATCTTACCCTTCACGATGAGAACCGGGCCTCGAAAGGCTTCGAAGGGGATGCGCTGGGCCGGTTACAGCAAAAAGGAATGATCGACGGTCTGGCCGACGAGAAATCGGTGACCTTGACGGACGACGGGCGGCAACGTTCGAAGCAATTGTTCGAGGCGATGTTTACGAAGAAGGCCGCAAGTCAACCCGTGGAGCAATTCGCGGGGCAATCCAGGTACCCGCATATCAAGGTCGATCTGGCGGATCTGGGCGATCAGCTCTGGCCGATCCTGCGCCGGGTGAGCTACGCCATGAGCGACGCTGACGTGAACGAAGCGGATATCGAGCAGTACAAGGCCGAGGTCAAAGCCGGCGGCGATCCCGTCACCGTCAGCAGCCGGTGGGTACATGTCGAGCGCAGGGCAGGTTAGCGCACCGCACATCTTACGCTTCCCTGGAGGTTCCCTGCAGGGGAGGATGAACCGAACGTGATTGAAAAGGAGCGAACCGGCGCGGCTTTGGCGGCACTAATGACCAGGAGTTCCAGTTCCACTCGCGGCCTGGTGATGAATGCCCTCGATCACGCCGGTTTCGGGCGTGAGGTGGCTCACAAAAGCCGCCGCCGGGTTCTGATAGGCAGGCTCCAGTGCTAACAACGGCCACCGTATGAGAAGCGTCATGATGAAATCGCCCCGATCCCCAGGATTGCGCCAGCTTTTCCTCGCTGCCGCGGCATTGCTGCTGGTGTGCCAGCCGGCATGGGCCGAAAAGCGCGTGGCGCTGGTGCTTGGCAATGCGGCCTATCAAAACGTGGCCAAGCTTCCCAACCCGGTCAATGACGGCGCCGTGATCGCCGCGACCCTCAGGAATGCCGGCTTCGACGTGGTCGATTCGCGGCAGGATCTGCCGGCGGCGGAAACCCGCCGCACGCTGCGCGATTTTGCCGACCGCGCCCGCGATGCCGACATCGCCGTGGTCTATTACGCCGGCCACGGCATCGAGGTGGACGGTGCGAACTACCTGATCCCGGTCGACGCCAAGCTGGAACGCGATACCGACGTCTATGACGAAGCCCTTTCGCTGGACCGCGTGCTGCTGGCGATCGAACCCGCCAAGAAGCTGCGGCTGGTGATCCTCGATGCCTGCCGCGACAATCCGTTCTCGAAGAACATGAAACGTACCGTCGCGTCGCGCGCGATCGGGCAGGGGCTGGCCAAGGTCGAACCGAACAGCCCGAACATGCTGATCGCCTATTCGGCCAAGGCCGGATCGACGGCGGCGGATGGCGACGGCAAGAACAGCCCGTTCACGGTGGCGCTGTCGAAGCATCTGACGACGCCGGGGCTCGATGTGCGCCGCGCGTTCGGCTTCGTCCGCGACGAGGTGCTGAAGACCACCAGCAACCGGCAGGAGCCGTTCGTCTATGGCTCGCTCGGCGGTGAAGACGTGCCGCTGGTGCCGGCGCCCGCCAGGGCGGCGCCGGCTGCGTCCGCGCCCAGTCCGCAGGCCGAAGCGCGCCGCGACTACGAACTGGCGCTGCAGATCGGCAACAAGGACGCGCTGAACGCTTTCATTGCGCAGTATCCCGACGGCTTCTACGCCAGCCTCGCCAAGATCCAGCTGACCAAATTTGCCGCGGAAGAAGCCCGCGTCGCCGCCACCGAAAAGGCACGGCTGGCCGAACAGGAGCGGGCGCGGCTTGCCGCCGAAGGCGCCCAGAAAGGTCTGCAGGCCAAGGCCGATGCCGACGCGAAAGCCGCGGAGCAGGCCCGTATCGCCGCTGAAAAAGCCAAGCAGGTCGCCCAGGACAAGGTTACCGAGGCCGAGCGCACCCGCGCCACCGCCGAACAGACCACGGGCGTTCCGTCGACGGCGCAGCCGGCCGATCAAACAACGAAACTGGCCGCGCTGAACGCCGGGCCGCCGCAGGCCGATCTCACCAAATCCGTGCAGACCGAATTGCGCCGCGTCGGCTGCCTCAGCGCGGACGCCGACGGCAACTGGAACACCGCGTCGCAGCGCTCGCTGACGCTGTTCAACCGCTATGCCAAGACCAAATTCGACACCAAACTGGCCTCGACCGACGCGCTCGACACCATCAAGCTGAAGACGGCGCGGGTCTGCCCGATGGTCTGCGATCACGGCTACAAGGCCGAGGCCGACCGCTGCACCAAGATCACCTGCGCCACCGGCTCGTTCCTCAATGACGACAATGAGTGCGAGAAGCGCCGCGGCAAGCAGCCGGTCGCCAGGCGCGACAGGCCGGAACCGAGGCAGGCTCCGGAAGCACGGCAGGTTCCGCAGGCACAGCAGGCCATTGCCGGGCGCGCACAAGTACGGACGGGTGCAGGTATCGGAGCAAGAGGCCAGCCGCTTACCGGCATCGAGCGTGAACGGGGCTGCAACGGCTACAGCGCCATCATGTCGGGCGTGTGCCCGTAACCATAGGCCGCAGTCCCGGCTCTGCAACGGAGAAATCAACACAGGCCCCGTAAAGCGGGGCCTGTATCGTTAGATCGCACTGGCCGCGATGTTGACCATCAGCGCGACCGGCGCGGTGTTGAAGATAAACGCGATGATGCCGTGCACGGTCACGGTGCGGCGGATGATCTTGTCGGTGATGCCGACATCGGCGACCTCGGCGGTCATCCCGATCACGAAGGCGAAATGGATGAAGTCCCAGTAGCACGCGGACCGGCGCGGGCATCTTCTTCAGCCGGGTGGCAAGTTCGTCGAGTTCTTTCCTGGCCGCCGTCACGTCAGTTCTTGCGGTCGGCGACGAACCGCGACGTCGCGCGCAGCACGTCGCCCTTGGCGCCGAAGATCGAGAGTGCGGAATCGGCCGTGGCCAGCAGGTCGCGCACCCGCTGCTTGGCGCCGTCGATGCCGAGCTGGGTGACGAAAGTGGTCTTGCCCAGCGCCGCGTCCTGTCCGGTCTGCTTGCCGAGCGCCGCCGCATCGCCCTCGACGTCGAGTAGGTCGTCAGCGATCTGGAACGCTTCGCCGAGCGCGCGGCCGTAATCGTCGAGCGCCTGGTATTGCGCCGGAGAGGACTGGCCGAGGATGGCGCCCGCGATGCAGCCATAGCGCAGCAGCGCGCCGGTCTTCATCTGCTGCAGCCGCGCCACGTCGACCGGCTCGCGGTCGCCGAACCGGCCTTCGCCGGCGAGGTCGAGCATCTGGCCGCCGACCATGCCGCCTAGTCCCGAAGCCCGCGCCAGCGCGCGCGCCAGCTTCAGCCTTACGTTGGCGTCGCCGTGAATCTCATCGCGGGTGATGATGTCGAAGGCCAGCGTCAGCAGGCCGTCGCCGGCCAGGATCGCGGTGGCATCGTCGGTCTGCTTGTGCAGCGTCGGCCGGCCGCGGCGCAGATCGCTGTTGTCCATGGCGGGCAGGTCGTCATGGATCAGCGAATAGCAGTGGATGCATTCGAGCGCGGCGCCGGCCAGCAGCGCTGCCTCGCGCGGCACGCCGAATACGGCGGAACTCTCGACCACCAGGAACGGCCGCAGCCGCTTGCCGCCGCCGAGGCTGGAATAGCGCATCGCGTCCATCAGCCGTTTCGGCCGCGCGATCTCGTCGGGCAACAGGGCGTCGGACAACAGCTTCGCCAGCAGCGCCTCGGTATCTTCCGCGGTCTGGTCCAGTCGTTTTGCAAAGTCAGTCAGTGCAGTGCCGGTCGTCATCAAGAATAGCTCCAGATCGGTTCGAGCCGGACCATCGTTGATGGCACCGGCTTCGTCAATTCCGGCCGAACCGTCCGCGATGCCTTAAAAGGGCTGGAAAAAAGCCGGAGGATCAGGGACATATCGTCAGGTCGGACCGGCCTCGCCGGCCCGCGTCCGTTGCCTTGAAGCAGAAATCCGCCAATTTGCGCATTGCCCGAAATTTGCTGCTGATCGTGCTGGCGGTGCTGTTGCTGCCGTATCTGGTGGCGCCGTTCTATCGCGTCGGCCATCCGGTCTCGACGCTGATGGCGTGGCGCTGGCTGACCGGTGCGCCGGTGTCGCGGCAATGGATCGATTTCAGCGCCGTTTCGCCGGCGCTGCCGCGCTCGGTGGTGGCCTCCGAGGATGCCAAATTCTGCAGCCACCGCGGCGTCGACTGGGACGCACTGCGCGAGGTGATCGACGACGCCGAGGACGGCGAGGTGGCGCGCGGCGGCTCGACCATCACCCAGCAGCTGGCGAAGAACCTGTTCCTGTGGCCGGGCCGCAGCGTGGTCCGCAAGGGCCTGGAGATCCCGCTGGCGATCTGGATCGATCTGGTGCTGCCAAAGCAGCGGATCCTGGAAATCTACCTCAACATCGCCGAATGGGGCCCAACCGGCCAGTTCGGCGCCGAGGCGGGGGCGTCCTACGCTTTCGGCCGCTCCGCCTCCACGCTGTCGCCCCGGGAAGCCGCCCTTTTGGCGGCGATCCTGCCCAATCCGGTCAAGCGCAGCGCCCGCAATCCCGGCCCCGGGGTGCGCCGGCTGGCCGGGACCTATACGGCCCGGGCGCAGGCCGTGGCGTTACAGCGCTGCTGGCGGGAAAATCGCGCTTTTTGAGCCATTTGACCGTATTTTGAACCTAGCTTTGGGGCATTCCATCCTCTATAAGCGCGGCCTTATCGGCATTTCAGCTCGCGCTTCGTTGCGCCGGGCGTCCGCACCGGACGATGCCTCCGACACACCCCTAGAGGACACCGACATGGCCGTTCCCCGAAGAAAAACATCGCCCTCGCGGCGTGGCATGCGCCGCTCGGCGGACGCGCTCAAGAAGCCGACCTATGCCGAGGACAAGGACTCCGGCGAATTGCGCCGCCCGCACCACCTCGATCTGAAGACCGGCATGTACAAGGGCCGCCAGGTCTTGAAGGTCAAGAAGGAAACCTGATCGCGGCGTGAGATTGGCCAGGGGATCACCAAGTCGGCCTGAATTTGGCCAACCAGTGAGATAAAGCGCGTACCAGCCGCGAGCTGGATCGTTCGCTCTTGCCTGAAAAGAAGGCCTCGCCGTCGATGATCGGTTTTCCGCTTCTTCTGATTCCGCTGGCGATCTACAACATCATCGCCTTCCTGATGCGCGACGTATCGTTCGCCGCGCCGCTCTTTACGGTGCCGCTGCCCTCGGGCACCAGCTGGCCGGTGACGCTGACCGATGGCCTGCTGACGCTCGGCATCCTGATGTTGCTGTGCGAGATCATCAAGGGCGCACGGCCCGGCGCGAAATACCTCACGGACCATCTGCTGTCGCTGCTGGTGTTTGGCGGCGCGGCCGCGGAATTCGTGCTGCTGCCGCAGTTCGGCACCTCGACCTTTTTCCTGCTGACGCTGCTGGCGCTGGTCGATTTCCTGTCGGGCATTGCGCAGCGCCGGCGTCGCGGCGCGTCGGCGGCGGCGCCTGCCGTCTCGCGGCGGGAGGCGCGGAAAGTCGAGGCGGCTACCGAACCCGAATTCGAACCGGTGTCCACGCCGGCCGCTTCGGCGCCCGCAGCCGTGCCGCTGGATCGCGTAGAGCCCAGGATCGCCCATCCCGAGGTCACGCCGTCCGCGCCCTCGCCGGAGGTGCC